>JAOBWM010000033.1 GCA_025463365.1 Acidimicrobiales bacterium | reverse complement strand
CCGACGCGACGACCGACGCGACGACCGACGCGACGACCGACGCGACGACCGACGCGACGACCGACGCGACGACCGACGCGACCGACGCCGAACCGGTCGCGGTCACGCTCGGGCGTTAGGCGAGACTGGCCCGATGGGCCGCTTCTTCGATGCCATTCCCGACCACCTCGTCGACTGGCTCGAGGAGCAGCCGATCTTCTTCGTGGCCTCGGCCCCGCTCGCCGGCGAGGGCCACGTCAACGTCTCGCCCAAGGGCGACGACACGTTCCGGGTGATCGACGCCGGCACCGTCGCCTACCTGGACCTCACCGGCAGCGGGGCCGAGACGATCGCGCACGTGCGCGAGAACGGCCGCCTCACGATCATGTTCTGCGCCTTCGCCGGCAAGCCGAACATCGTCCGGCTCTTCGGCCGGGGCGAGGCCGTGCTGCCCGGCCAGGCGGACTTCGCCGCCCTCGTGGCCCGCTTCCCGGCCAAAGCCGGAACCCGTGCGGTCATCCGCCTCCACGTCGAGCAGGTGGGCTCGTCGTGCGGGTACAGCGTCCCGTTCATGGACCTGGTCGGACCGCGCACCACGCTCGACGACTGGTCCCAGCGCAAGGGACCCGAGGGGCTCGACGAGTACCGCGCCGAGAAGAACGCCACCAGCCTGGACGGGCTCCCCGCGCTGACGGACTGACGAGCAACGGCCGCCTCAACGCCCGCGGGGCCGTCCTGCTGACCACCGAGGTGGACGTGACCCACCCAGGGCTCCCCGTAACCTGGGCCGATGTCGAGCGAACGCCTCCACCGGGTCCGAGGCGCGATGGCCGAGCTGGGGGTCGACGCGCTGTTGCTCTCGGTCGGCCCGGACCTGCCGTGGCTGACCGGCTACGAGGCCATGCCGCTCGAGCGCTTGACGATGCTCGTGGTCCCCGCGGATGCGGAGGCCACCTTGGTGGTGCCCCGGCTCGAAGCGCCCCGCGTGGTCGACCGGCCGGACGTGTTCACGCTGCAGACGTGGGAGGAGACGGACGATCCGATCGCCCTCGTGGCCGCGCTCGTCGACGGCGGCGGCTCCCTCGCGATCGGCGATCGCACGTGGGCCCGGTTCCTCGTCGAGTTGCAAGGCGCCCTCCCGTCGGCCTCGTGGCGCAGGGCCAGCGAGGTCACGGGTCCGCTCCGCGCCGTGAAGGACGCCGCCGAGGTCGACGCGCTGCGCCGAGCGGCGGCGGCCGCCGATCGGGTCGCTGCCCAGTTGCAGGGCGATGAGATCCCCCTCGTGGGCCGGACCGAAGCCGATGTCTCGGCTGACATCGCCCGCCGACTCGTCGACGAGGGCCACCACCGCGTGAACTTCGCCATCGTCGCCGCCGGCGAGAACGCGGCGAGCCCGCACCACGAGGCCGGGCCGAGGGTGATCCGTTCCGGCGACGTGGTGCTGTGCGACTTCGGCGGGACCCTGATCGGCCCCGACGGCGCGGGCTACTGCTCCGACATCACGCGATGCGTCTCGATCGGGCAACCCGAGCCGGAGGTCGCCCGGGCCTACGCGGTCCTGCACGAGGCCCAGGCGGCCGCGGTGCGGTCGGCAGTGGTCGGCACACCGTGCGAGGAGGTCGACGCGACGGCTCGATCGATCATCGCCGCCGGCGGCTACGGCGACCGGTTCGTGCACCGGACCGGGCACGGGATCGGCGTCGAGGAGCACGAGGATCCCTACGTGGTCGCGGGCAACACGACACTGCTCGAGGCCGGCCATGCGTTCTCCGTGGAACCCGGGATCTACACGCCCGGGCGGTGGGGCATGCGTCTCGAGGACATCGTGGTGGCCACCGACGACGGCCCCGACTCGCTCAACCGCATCGACCACGATCTCGTGGTGGTCGACGGCTGATCCCGTTCGGTCAGCGGGCGCCCTTGCGCAGCAGGACGACGGGGACGGTCTTGGCCAAGATGGCGAGGTCGGTCGCCAGCGACCAGTTGTCGACGTAGTAGAGGTCCAGGCGGGTGTAGTCGTCGAAGCTGGTGTCGCTGCGACCGCTCACCTGCCACATGCCGGTGATGCCCGGCTTGACCCGGAGGCGCTGCGTCAGCAGCGAATCCCACTCCTCGGTCTCGTGCGGGAGCGCCGGGCGCGGGCCGACGAGGCTCATGTCGCCCCGGATCACGTTCCAGAGCTGCGGGACCTCGTCGAGGGAGGTCATGCGCAGGATCCGGCCGACGCGGGTGATGCGCGGGTCGTTGGCCATCTTGAACAGCGGGCCGTCGGCCTCGTTCTGTTCGCGGAGCTCGGCCAGGCGGGCCTCGGCGTCCACGTCCATGGTGCGGATCTTCAGCACCGAGAACGGCTCGGAGTCGCGGCCGACCCGCACCTGCCGGAACAGGACCGGGCCGCGCGAGTCGAGCTTCACGAGGATCGCGACCACGGCCATCAGGGGGGATGCGATGAGGAGCCCGACGGCGGCGGCGACGAGGTCGAACGCTCGCTTGGCCCATGCCCGCCAGCCACCGCGGGTCACGGGTTCGACGTACACGATCGGGAACCGACCGAGCGGCCTGACGGTGAGGCGCTGTGACGAGATGTCGCGCAACGTGGACGAGAGCTCGACGTGGACGCCCTGGTCGAGCAGGTCTCGCGCCAGCCGGTTGGTCACGGCGCTCTCCACCGCACTGGCCGCCACGATGACGCTGGCGTTGGGGAACTCCCGAAGGATCCCGCCGAGCTGCGCGACACCGCCGAGCAACGGGACGCCCGGCACCGGCTCCTCGCTCGACGCGTGGTCGTCGACGAACCCCAGCACCTGGTAGCCGAGCCAGGGTTCGGCCTGGAGCATCGCCGCGATGTCCCGGCCCTCCGGGTTGGCGCCGGCGATCACGACGGATCGAACCATGCGGCCGCGGGACCGCAGCCGCAGGAAGATGCGGCGGGCGACCTCGCGCTCGAGCGTCACCACGAGGCACGACGCCACCAGCAGGACGAGCAGCCCAGTACGGCTCGGCAGCACCTTCACGAAGTTGGCGGTGACCGACACCCCGAGGGTTCCGAACAGCGATGCGTTCACGACCCGGCGGAACTCGTCGATCCGGCGTCCGATGAAACGGGTGTTGTACAGGCGTTGGTTGGCGAAGATGGCCAGCCACAGCGGGACGGTGGTGACCGCGGCCCAGAACAGCTCGCTGTCCGCGCCGGGGTGGACGTCCCAGCGCCGCACGGCGAGGGCGGCGAGCCCGGCGGAGGCGGTGACGGCCGCGGCATCGGCGACCATCAGCATCACCTTGGGCCGCAGGATCGGCTGCGTCCGCGGCGCCGGTCCCTGGGGGAGGCGAGCCGGAGCCGGACCGGCGAAGGCGGTGCCGACCGGGCCGACCGCCGCGACGGCGGTGGCGGGCGCGGCGGGCGTGACGGGCATCGAGGCGCGCGACGGCTCGGTCGCGGTGTCGCCTGTCCTCCCCTCCTCCATCGTCACTGAGCGTAGCGAAGTTGGCGGGCTCTCGTCACTAATAGTCACAAGTGGACCCACAAGGATTTGGTCATGGTCGGGTGTTTCCGACGAATCGGTCAAGCATTCGTCCCGGTCCTGTCGGCAGCAGCACCTACGATCGACAGGGATGGGCGCCTGGTCTCGCCGCCGGAAGGCGCTCACCGCTGGCGGCGTGCTCGTCGGGATCTGGCTGGTCGTCGTCGGCTACCTGCTCGTCGACGCGAGCCTCGCTCTCGGTGACGGCGCCGGGTCGCTGCGCAGCGTCCGGCGACGGGCCACGGTCAGCGCGCTCGTCGATCCGTCGACGCGCGACGACGTGGTCGCGGCCCGCGGCCGCTTCTCCCACGCGTCGTCGCGGCTCGACAACCCCCTCCTCGGACCCCTGCGCCTCGTTCCGGTGGTCTCCCGTCACCTCGCGGCGGCCCGCCGTCTCGCCCATGCATCGCGTGACGGCGCATCCGTCGCCGATCGCTCACTCTCGGAGCTGGGCGACCTGGTCGAGCAGCCGCACAGCACAGGTGCCCAACGCATCGCGTTGCTCCGCGACCTGGGCGCGCTGGCCCGGCGGGCGAGCAGTCGGCTGGAGCGGATCGACGTCGGGACGGACCGATCGCTGGTCTCGTCGCTCGGGGACGCGGTCGGCGAGCTGTCGTCCCAGCGCGACGAGGCGAGCCAGGGCGCCCGCCGCCTCGATGTGGTGAGCCGCACCCTCGCCGACATCCTCGACGGACCCGAGCCCTATCTCCTCCTCGGGGCCAACAACGCGGAGATGCGCAACGACGGCGGGATGTTCCTCTCGGCGGCCACGCTCGGCCTTGACCACGGCAGCCTGCACCTCGGCACGGTGCGGCCCACCGCCGACACCGTGCTGCCAGCCGGTTCCATCGCGGTCCCCGCGGAGCTGGCGCGCAACTGGTCCTTCCTCGACGCGGGCCGAGACCTCCGCAACCTCGGGCTGACCGCGGACTTCCCGCAGAGCGCCCGGCTGGCCGTGGCCAACTGGGCCCAGGTACCCGGTGGCGCGCGGACCGCCGGCGTGATCGTCGTGGACGTGGACGCCATCCGGTCCCTGCTCCGCGTCGTCGGCCCGGTCACCGCGGGTGGCACCCGCTACACCGCGGACAACGTCCGCGAGCAGCTGCTGCGCGAGCAGTACCGGCGCTTCGCCGGCGATCGTGCCGAACGGCGTGATCAGCTCGGCCAGGTGGCGCGGGTGATCTTCGACCGCCTCCAACATGGGCAGTGGGACGTCGCTGAGCTGGCGACCCAGCTCTCGGATGCGGTTCAGGGCCGACACCTGATGGTGTGGTCGAGCGATCCGAAGGCCGAGCGGGCGTGGCGCAGCGTCGGCGCCGACGGCCACCTCACCGACCGCAGCTTGTCGGTGGCCCTGTTGAACCGCGGCGCCGAGAAGCTCGACTCGTGGATCCGGACGCGGGCGGATGTGCGCGGCGCGCCCGATCGTTCGGGCCGGACCCGGCTGACGGTCACCTACCGGGTCACGAACGGGGCGCCGGCCACGGGACCGGCGTACCTCGTCGGCCCGAACGTCACCGGGCTGTCCGCGGGGGATCACCGCGGGTTCGTCGTGGTCCACCTGCCCGCCGGGAGCAGCGAGATCACGATGACGGGTGCCCGCCAGTTCCTCGCCGGCCACGACGGTCCCACCGAGGTCGTCGGCGGGGATCTCGTGGTCCGCCGCGGCGCCACCGCCACCGTCACCGTCACCGCGCTGCTCCCGAGCGGTCGCCACGACCTGGTCATCGAGCCGTCGGCACGCATCCAGCACACGGAGTGGGTGGTCGAGGGCCATGCCTACGACCTGGACCGAAGGCGCACGGTCGCCGTCGGTTCGTGACAGTCCGTAGTGAAACCATCGAATGGTTCACTCTGCGTGTTGACGGATCGGACATCGGGACGTACGCTCGCCCGATGGCGTTCCGTCGCACCCTCGAAGCCCTCCTCGCCGCCGCAGTCGTCGGCGCCGTCTTGTTCATCGGGTCGGCGGCCGGCGCGGTGGACAACCCCGACTACACCTCGCCCCCGCCCAGCTCGGTCCCGTCGACCACACCCTCCTCGACCCAGCCTCAGCAGGCCCGCCGGGTCGAGACGGCGGTCTCGGTGACCCCCGTGCGCTCGAGGCTCGCGATCACCGGCTCCGATGTGGGCCAGCTCGCCGTCATCGGCTCCGGCCTCGTGCTGGCCGGCGGTGTCGTCTTGGTGCTGCGTCGCCGGCGGCCGCTCACCGCCTGACCAACGTCAGCTGCGATCAGCCGGCCAGCCGCTGGCGCCGGGCTCGCCCCGCACGTCTGGCGAGCAACGGATCGACCACGGCGCGGAACGCGTCGATCGTCCCCGCGGCCGCTCCGCGCTCGGGTGGGATCCGCACCACGGATCGGTCCGCGATGGCCCGGTCGAGGAGCGCGTGGAGCGTCCCGGCATCCTCGGCCAGCCAGACCAGCTCGCGCTCGGCCATCCAGGCGGCGAAGGTGACCTGGTGGTCGTCGACCACCTCGTCGAGGCGGGCCACGCGCGGGACCACGATCGGCCGGTGCCCCACAGACCGGGCGTCCATGATGGTCGCCGGTCCCCCCTGCGCGACGACGACGTCGGCGGTTCGCATGGCCGCGACCAGATCGTCGTAGCCGAGCATCACCACGTCGCGGGCGTGGACCGGTGGGGTGGCGGTGCCGTGTTGGACCAGGACCGCTACGTCCGGGTGCGCCTCGGCCCAGGCATCGACCCAGCCGATCAACCGGTCGAAGCGGTGGTGGTCGGTCCCGACGGTGACGACCACGCGGGCCGGCGGTGTCGCCGTCACAGCAGCGGCCCGATCACGATGCTGCCCGGGTAGAGCGGCTGCTGCTCGGGCCACTGGACGCAGAAGCGGTCGGCGATCGGGCGGCAGAGGCGACCGGTGAGCGTGGGCGAGTCGATGCGGTCGAAGACCTCCACGTAGACCGTCGGGATCCCGAGGGCCCTCGCCGCCAGGAAGAAGGGGACGGCCACGGCCGCACCCGTGGACACGACGAGGTCCGGCCTGAGCCGGCGGACGTGGCGCACCGCGAGGCCCGTGTTGCGGATGAGGTTCGGGATGTTGCGAGTGGTCGGATGGTGCGCCCAGATGACGGCCTCGTGAGCGAGCAGCGATCGGGCGTCGGGCTTGTCGAAGGTCACCCACGTGCGGGTCAGGTCGCGCCACCAGGGCTCGAGCCGCACGAGCTGCGCGAGGTGGCCGCCTGCCGAACCGACGAGCAGCACATGAGGTCGGTCGCCGGCCACGGTCACGGCGGCAGGGTACAGCCGAGTGGCTGGCGGTCCGGGCGGGTCCGTACCCTCGGCTCCGCATGATCCGCCTCGACGCTGCGTCGTTCCTCCTCCAGTGGTCGGTGGGCGGCCTCTTCTTCCTGTGGGTCACCACCCGCCGCCGCGAGGTGGGCCTCGGCTACGGGTGGCTGATGCGAGGCGTCTTCGCCACCTTCGCCCTCGCATCGATCGTCGTGGGGCAGGCCCTCGGTCCCGTGCCCGTCCGGGACATCTGTGCCGTGGGCGTGCTCGTCGCCTCGGTCGGCGCGCTCGTGATCTCGGTGCAGCGCAAGGCCGCGGGTGTCGCCGGCCAGCGCGACACCGTCGAACGCCGCTCGGCCCGCGTCGCCGCCATGACCGGCATCGACCGCGAGGAGCAGCGCTTCGACAAGGCGGCCCGGGAGTTCGACCCCCGACTCGACCTGGTGGCCCCGGCCATCGGCGTGGTGGGCCTCGTGGCCGCCGGCATCGACGCCGGGTCGCCCGTCTGGCTCTCGGTGCTCCGCCTCGTCGTGGGCGCCGCCTTCCTTGGTTCCGTCACCGATGCCATGCTCCTCGGCCACTGGTACCTCGTGCAGCCGGGCCTGGCGCGAGGGCCGCTGCTCGACCTCGTGCGCTGGACGGCGATCCTGTGGCCGTTCGAGGTGGCGGCGATGCTGCTCCCGACCGGCATGATCTCGGTGCTGACCGGGCACATCGACGACGGCTACGGCGGCATCCTCGGGTGGATGTGGGCGACCTGCGCGGTGACCACGATCGGCCTCGTGGCTGTCACCCGCGCTGCCCTCAAGGAGCGCCAGTACTCGGCGGTGATGGCCGCCACCGGCCTGCTCTACCTGGCGATCCTCACCGCCTTCGGCACCGACCTGGTGGCCCGCGCCGTCCTCGCGTAGCGCAGCCCGCCTCAGCTCCCAGCGACGGAGGTGTGCTCGATCTGGACGTCACCGAAGCCGGCGGCGACGTCGACCACGATCCGGGCGGCGCTGCCGCGTGCGGATGAGGATGCGGATGCGGCCGGGAACGTGCGATCGAGATCGACGTCGGTGCCTCGCACGTCGATGTCTTCGCCGTCGAGGCGGACGACGCCGGCGCTGAGGTGACCGCGCAGCACCACGTCGACGTCGTCTGGGACCCGGATGTCGACCGTGCCCATGCCGACCGCGGCATGCACCCTCGTCACCGAGCCGGGTTCGAGCGCGAGCCCCCGGAGATCCACCTCTTGACGCCCGATGCCCACGCGGAAGGTGCCGGCCTCGGCCGCCGAGACCGACAGCGGACGGGCGACGCGCTCACCGATGCCGCCGCGGAGGCTGACACCCGGGACGAGCGAGACGGCGAGCCCGACGAGCGCGAGCAGCGTGGCGATCACGAGCGTCCACGACCACCCCACCCAGGGCCCCGCCGTCAGGCCGGCACCGAGGCAGCCGAGGACGACCGCCGCCACGATCCACCCGCCAGCGGACCAGGCGCCCGTCGCCCACAGGACGGCGGTGGAGGTGCCGGCGACGACGGCGGTGAGCAAGGTGGCATTGCGCACGCGGCCGTGCAGGCGGCGCTGGCGCAGCACCTCGGGGTCGACGGGGCGCACGATGGTCGTCGTCCGTGGCTCCTCGGCGCGGGTCGATGCCTCGCCGATCACCCGGGTCGGGTCGTCGTCGACCGAGTTGGGGCGGTCGGCGCTCGGGTCCGCGTCGGAACCACCCGACCCCACGTGGCCACCGGGCCCGCCAGACCCACCGTGACGGTGCGGCAGGCGATGGCCGGTTCGGCCGTGCGGATCGGCGCGGTATGCGATGACGAGGCCGACGATGCCGAACAGCACCAACACTCCGGCATGAGGGCCGTGCCAGCCCCACGAGAGGTCGAGGACCGCTCGAAGTGAGGCGAGGCCGAGGATCGTGAGGACCACGAGGGCGGCGATCCCTGCGGCGCTCGCGCCGTGGCGGCGGTACCACTCGAGGCCGATCGGCTCCCCGCCGAGGTCGTCGGGCACCAGGAGCCAGGCGGCCGCGTAGGCGGCGATGGCGAGGCCGAACGATGCGAGGGCCACGATGGCGAAGACCACCCGGACGAGCGTGGGATCGAGGTCGAGCGACGCGGCCACGCCACCGGCGACGCCGCCGATCCGCCGGTCGGTGGTGCTGCGGCGCAGGGGCGGGCGCTGGCGGCCGAACGGCGGCGGGTTCGCGTCGTTCGGCGATGGGCTGGGTTCGGTCGGAGGTGGGGGAGCGGTGGTCGTGGGCATGGTTCGATCATCCGTCCGCTGGCCCACGGCCACCATCGGGTACCTCCCGCTTCGCACCCTGGGCACCCTGAGGGGCGTCTCAGGGTCATCCCTGGTGTCGCCGGATGGACTCGGGTGGGACCATGTCCTTCCCATGTCCGCGCCGCGTTCCGCCCCTGACGAGCACCTGCCGGTCCCGTTCGCGCGCACGCCTCGGCGGGGGATCTTCCAGCACGCCCCCGGCGCACCATGGCGCAGCCGCGAGGATCGGGTCGTGTCGGGCGTGGCGGGGGGCCTGGCCGAGTGGTCCGGCCTGCCCTCGATGCTCGTGCGGGTCGGGCTGACGTTCGTGCTCGTCGGGACCGGGGTCGGGCCCGTGATCTACGTCATCGCGACGGCCGTGCTGCCCGTGTCGGACCGCGGGGTGGACGCCGCGGATCGCTCGCTGGTCCTGCCGCCCAAGGGCCGCGCTCGCGAGCAGGCCGCGGTGGCCCTGCTGGTCGCCATCGGCATGTCGATCCTCTTGCGGGCCGTGGGGATCTGGGTGGGCGGGGGGCTCGGGTTCCCCGCGGCGCTCGCGGCGGCGGGCATCTCGCTGGCCTGGTCGCGGACCGATCGCGAACGACGTGAGCTGTGGCGAGCCCGCCTCGTTCGCCTGCCGGGGGACCAGGCGCGCGCCGAGGGCGAGGACTCCTCACGCCGGCGGACCGCGGTGGTGCGGGCGGCGGCTGGAGGCGTGCTCTTCGTGACCGGAGCGGGGTGGGTGCTGCGGTCCGCGCCGCCCTCCACCTTCGTGCCCGTCCTGGCGGCCACGGTCGCCACCGCCGGTGGCGTCGCCCTGCTGGCCGGGCCGTGGATCGTGGGGCTCTGGCGCGACCTCTCCGACGAGCGCCGCGCTCGCATCCGCACCGAAGAGCGTGCCGAGGTCGCCGCCCAACTGCACGACTCGGTCCTCCAGACCCTCGCCCTCATCCAGCGCCATCCCGAGACCACGCGCTCGGTGGCCCAGCTCGCCCGCCACCAGGAGCGGTCGCTGCGTTCGTGGCTCTTCGAGGGCAACGCCGACGCCGCGGACGCCGCGTCGGCGGCCCCGGATGCCGGCACCTTCGCCGATCGCCTCCGGGCCGCCATCCACGACGTCGAGGACCGCTTCGACCTGCCGGTCGAGCTCGTCCTCGTGGGCGACGCGCCGGCCGACGCCCGTGCCGACGCGCTGGTGGCCGCCACCCGCGAGGCGGCGGCCAACGCCGCCCGCCACAGCGGGTCGGCCCAGGTCGCCGTCTACGCCGAGGTCTCGGCGGCATCGCTGTCGGTGTTCGTGCGTGACCGCGGCAAGGGGTTCGACCCGTTGCTGGTCGCCGACGATCGCCGGGGCCTGCGCGACTCGGTCGTGGGTCGGATCGAGCGCCAGGGCGGGACGGCCACCATCGCCAGCGCCCCCGGCGAGGGCACCGAGGTCGCGCTGGAGGTTCCCCGGTGACCGGCACGGCGCGCACCCGCGTGTTCCTCGTCGACGACCACGGCCTCTTCCGGGCGGGCGTGAAGGCCGAGTTGAGCGACGAGTCGTCGATCGAGGTCGTGGGCGAGGCCGCAGACGTCGACGAGGCCATCGCCGGGATCACCACCACGGCCCCGGACGTGGTGCTGCTCGACGTCCACCTGCCCGGCGGGGGCGGCCAGGCCGTGATCGGGCCGGCCGTCGCGGTCCACCCGGACGCGCAGTTCCTCGCCCTGTCCGTGTCCGACGCTGCCGAGGACGTGATCGCGGTCATCCGCGCCGGGGCACGCGGCTACGTGACCAAGACGATCGACCGTGCGGGGTTGGTCGACGCCATCGCCCGCGTGGCGGCGGGCGACGCCGTGTTCTCGCCGCGCCTGGCCGGCTTCGTGCTCGATGCCTTCGCCGGCGAGGCGCCGGTGGTGGTCGATCCCGAGTTCGATTCCCTGACCCCGCGCGAGCGTGACGTGCTCCGCCTGATCGCCCGGGGTTACACGTACAAGGAACTAGCCCGACGCCTGATGATCTCCCCGAAGACGGTCGAGACGCACGTGTCGTCGGTGCTGCGGAAGCTGCAGCTGTCCAGCCGCCACGAGCTGACCCGGTGGGCCGCGGACCGCAAGCTCCTGTAGGTCGGCCGCCTGCGGCCGACGGTCATGGCGGGCGGTCCCTTGGCTACGGAACGTCGTAGCGGGCATGATGACGGGCCCTGACGGGAATGGAGGCCGCCATGGCGAGGTCGATCTGGAGTGGGTCCATCAGCTTCGGGCTGGTGAGCATCCCGGTGAAGCTGTTCAGCGCCACGACCAGCAAGTCGGTGCGCTTCCACCAGCTCGACGGCGAGACCGGCAGTCGGATCCGGCAGCAGCGCGTCTCGGAGGCCACCGGTGAGGAGGTGCCCTACGACCGGATCGTCAAGGGCTACGAGCTGGCATCGGGTCGTCACGTGGTGATCACCGATGACGAGATGGCCGGCCTCGATCCGCAGGCCAGCCGCACGATCGACCTCCTCGAGTTCGTCGACCAGTCGTCGATCAACCCGCTGTACTACGAGTCCGCGTACTTCCTCGGCCCCGATCCGGCGACCGTGAAGCCGTACGCCTTGTTGCTCCAGGCCATGTCGGAAGCCGACAAGGTCGGCATCGCTCGGTTCGTGATGCGGGGCAAGGAGCACCTGTGCGCCCTGCGGCCCGACGACGGCGTGCTCGTGTTGTCGACCATGCGCTACGCGGACGAGGTCCGTGAGCACCAAGAGGTTCCCGAGCTCGACACCGTGAACGAGGTCGACATCAGCAAGGCCGAGTTGGCGATGGCCCAGCAGCTCATCGCCAGCCTCGATGCCGACTTCGATGCGGAGCGCTACCGCGACACCTACCGCGAGAAGGTCCTCGAGCTGATCGAGGCCAAGGAGCGTGGCGACGAGGGCGTCGTCGAAGCCCCCGACGCGCCCGAGCCGAGCAAGGTCGTCGACCTGATGGCCGCCCTCCAGGCGAGCGTCACCGCGGCCAAGCAGGCGCGCGGTCGCCACCCGAGCGCCCACGAGCTCGAGGAGATCAGCGCCGCCGACTCCGAGTCCGAGGCCGCCGCCGAGGCGAGGAAGACCCCGGCGAAGAAGGCGACTGCCAAGAAGACGACCGCCAAGAAGGCGGCGGCAAAGAAGGCGCCCGCCAAGAAGGCCGCGACGCGCAAGGCGGCCTCGCCGCAGCGCAAGACGGCGTAGCGGTCAGGCCCGGTGGCGCCGAAGAAGGTCGACGTCGAGATCGGGGGTCGGACCCTGTCGCTCTCGAACCTCGACAAGGTCCTCTACCCCGAGACCGGGTTCACCAAGGCAGAGGTGATCGACTACTACGTCCGCGTCGCGCCGGAGCTGCTGGATCACCTCGGCGACCGGGGGATCACCATGCGGCGCTTCCCCGACGGCGTCGATGCGGGCTCGTTCTTCGAGAAGCGCTGTCCGTCGCACCGCCCGGCCTGGATCGAGGCCGTCGACGGTCCCGGGGACCGTGGCGGCTCCATCGGGTACTGCCGGCTCGCCGAGACGGCGGCGCTGGCATGGGCCGGGAACATGGCCGCGCTGGAGCTCCACGCGCCGATGGCGCGAGCCGTGGACCTCGAGTCCCCGACGATGGTGGTGTTCGACCTCGATCCCGGGCCGGGCACCGCGATGCCCGAGTGCGCCACCGTGGCCGGTTGGATCCGGGAGGTGCTCGTCGGCGCCGATCTGGAGTCCTATCCCAAGACGTCGGGTTCCAAGGGCATGCAGCTCTACGTCCCGCTGAACTCGCCGCACGACCACGAGCACGCCAAGTCCTTCGCACTCGCGGTGGCCCAGGTGGTCGAGCAGGCGCATCCGGAACTGATCGTCACCACCCAGAAGAAGGAGGTCCGCAAGGACAAGGTCCTCATCGACTGGAGCCAGAACAGCCGCCACAAGACCACGATCTGCGCCTACTCCTTGCGCGCCCGCCCCCACCCGACCGTCTCCACCCCGATCACCTGGGATGAGGTCGCGGCCGCGGCCGACGGGCTCCCCCTCTCGTTCGAGGCGGGCGACGTCCTCGACCGCATCGACGAGCTCGGCGATCTGTTCGCGCCAACGGTCACCCAGGTCCAACACCTGCCGTCTCCCCGGCCTTGATCCTCGGCGAACGCCGCCGATGAGA
Organism: Acidimicrobiales bacterium; assembly: GCA_025463365.1. Classification (GTDB taxonomy): domain Bacteria; phylum Actinomycetota; class Acidimicrobiia; order Acidimicrobiales; family Iamiaceae; genus Aquihabitans. The sequence continues at coordinate 18,675 of JAOBWM010000033.1, read as the reverse complement.
ACAACGGGCCCAGACCCGCAAACGAGACCTGGAGATGGAACGTGCCCGAGCTGGTGATGCAGCAGATGAGCCCGTACGCGACCCGTCGCGCGTCGCTCCTGCGCGGGGAAGGTGACCTCTACCTGTACCTCGAAGATCTGACCGGGCCCGCCAACGTCACGTCCTCGGCCGTTTGGGTTGCCAACTACCTGCCGGCGCCCGACGGTCGGGGCGAGCCGACCGAGCCGGGCACGCCACCTCGCATGGGGGCCGGTGGCACCCGCCACCCCGAAGGATGCCCCGGCCTCGGCCAGGGCATCGAACTGATCTGGTTCGAGGAGGGCGATGCCGTGGCCGTCGTCGACGGCGAGGGCGTGCTCGCCGCCATTCCCGGCTGGGCCGGCCGCAGCGAGTTCTACGGCTACTCCCGCTATGCCCGGGGCCGCAGCCCGCTCGCCTGGGAGCTCACCCGTGACGCCAACCAGGTGCTCGAGACCAAGGTGATCGAGTCCCGTGAGTTCTGGAAGTGGCGCGGCAACGGCGCCTGGAACGAGATCCGCTCCACCGGCCTCCTGCACCTCGAGAGCAACCTGAGCCCCCAAGATGCCGCCTGGCCGCTGGGCGACGCCGCCTTCCCGGAGCTCATCGCCACCCGTCACCGCGTCGGCGAGGATCCCGTCTGGGTCACCGTCACCACGGGCCTCTCGGGCCAGCGCATGGCCGGCGTCGAGCAGTACGTCGACGAACCGGATTCGGCCGCCCGCATCGAGCTGGCCATCGCCCGCACCACGCCCGACCAGTCCGGCGCCGAGCTCCTCAGCTCGTTGGCCAGCATCCCCTTCGGTCGCTGCACCTGGCTGGGAGAGGGCCACACCATCGGCGGTTCACCCGGTGGCTACCCGACCTTCGGTCCCGACAAGGCCGCGATCCTGCTCACCGCCAACCCGCCGAGCGGCTCGCGCTTCCCGACCCCCGACCTCCGCGGCCTCACCCGCCGAGGCGACCCGGTGACCTACCTGTGGGTCATGGTCATCGACGAAGAGACCTTCCGCATGGCCCGCGGCCGCGACGCCAGCACGGCCGTCGACCACCTCGCCGCCACCGGAGCCTCCTGGATCCAGTAGCGCACCCCTACTTGGCGACGAAGTACTTGGCCTTGGGGTGGTGGCAGATGATGGCGCTGGTCGACTGCTCGGGCTGGAACTGGTAGCCGGTCTCCTCGCTGACCTCGATGCCGATGCGCTCGGCGCCCAAGAGGTGGGCGACCTTCTCGTTGTCCTCGAGGTCCGGACAGGCGGGGTAGCCCCACGAGTAGCGGCCGCCGCGGTACTGCTGGCGGAACAGGCCCGCCACCGAGGGGGCGTCCTCGTCGGCGAAGCCCATCTCCTCGCGGATGCGGCGGTGCCACAGTTCGGCGAGGCCCTCGGCCATCTCGACGCCGATGCCGTGGAGCATCAGGTACTCCTGGTAGCGGTCGGCCTTGAACAGCTCGGCCGTGCGCTCGGACACCCGCTCGCCCATGGTGACGATCATGAACGCGACGTAGTCGACGTCGGGCGACTCGATGGGCCGGAAGAAGTCGGCGATGCAGAGGTACGGGTCCTTGGTGCTGCGGGGGAACGGGAAGCGGGTGATCTCCCTGTCCCGTGACTCGTCCTCCCAGATGACGACGTCGGTGCCGTCGCCGTTGCAGGGCCAGTAGCCGTAGACCACCTGCGGGACGAGGAGGTCGTCGGCGCGGGCCTTGGCCAGCTGCTCGCGGAACTCGGGGCGCAGGCGCTCCTTGAACTCGTCGTCGGACTCGCCCTTCTCGGGACGGAACCCCCACTGGTTGCGGAAGATCGCTGTCTCGTTGACGTAGGCGGCGATGTCGTCGAGCGGGATGCCCTTGACGATCCGGCTGCCGGTGAACGGTGGCACGAAGATCGGGTTGTCGGTCTCCACGGCCGGCGAGCGGTCCGGGATCGTGGACGGGTCGACCTCCACCTTCTCGGCGATGCCGGCACGCGCCCGCACGGTGGACTCCGAGGGGACGACGCCCCAGTCCGGGTCGTCTGCTTCGGGGTTCGTGCGGATCTCGCCGAGGCGGTCCATGACCCGCAGGCCCTCGAAGGCGTCCTTGCCGTAGAAGAGCCGGCCGCGGTAGACGCCGCGCAGGTCGCGCTCCACGTAGGAGCGGGTGAGGGCTGCGCCGCCGAGCAGCACCGGGATGTCCGACAGCTCGCGGGTGTTCAGCTCCTCGAGGTTGTCGCGCATGATCAGCGTGCTCTTCACGAGCAGCCCGCTCATGCCGATGGCGTGGGCCTTCACCTCGGTGGCCTTGTCGATCATCTCGCTGATCGAGACCTTGATCCCGATGTTGTGCACCTCGTAGCCGTTGTTGGTGAGGATGATGTCGACGAGGTTCTTGCCGATGTCGTGCACGTCGCCCTTCACCGTGGCCAGCACGATGCGGCCCTTGCCCGACTCCTCGCCGTCGGCGAGCTTCTCCATGAACGGTTCGAGGTAGGCGACCGAGGCCTTCATGGTCTCGGCGCTCTGGAGCACGAACGGGAGCTGCATCTCGCCGGAGCCGAAGAGCTCGCCGACGACCTTCATGCCGCCGAGCAGGTGCTCGTTGATGATGGTGAGGGGCTTGATGCCTTCCGCCATGGCTTCGTCGAGGTCGACCGTGAGGTTCTCGCGGTCACCGTCGATGATGCGGTGGTGGAGGCGTTGGCCGACCGGCCACCCGGACCGGTCTTCCTTCTCGGCCTTCTGCACGGTGACGTCGGCGAAGACCTCGAGGAACTTCTGCAGCGGGTCGTAGGACGCGTCGCCGTCGGACAGGACGCCGGCCGTGCCGCGCCGGTCGTAGATGAGGTCGAGCGCGACGTTGCGCTGCTCCTCGGGGATCTTGCTCAGCGGCGTGATCTTGGAGGCGTGGACGATGGCGGAGTCGAGGCCGACCTGCTGGCACTCGTGCATGAACACGCTGTTGAGCACGTGGCGCGAGGCGGGGGTGAGGCCGAAGCTCACGTTGGAGAGGCCGAGCGTGGTGAAGCAGCCCGGGATCTCCTCCTTGATGGCCTTGATGGCGTCCATCGTCTCGATGGCGTCGCGGCGCAGGTCGTCGTCGCCGGTGGAGAGTGGGAAGGTGAGGGCGTCGAAGATCAGGTCGCTGTTCTCGAGGCCGTAGGAATCCCGGGCCAGCTCGGCGATGCGCTTGGCCACCCGGACCTTCCATGCGACGTCTCGGGCCTGGCCCTCCTCGTCGATGCAGAGGCAGATGACCGCGGCGCCGTACTCCTTGGCCAGGCTGAAGACCCGGTCGAGCCGGGAGCCCTCCGCGAAGCCGTCTTCGAGGTTGGCCGAGTTGAGGATGGCGCGGCCGCCGATCCACTGGAGGCCGGCCTCGATCACCTCGGGCTCGGTGGAGTCCATGACGAGCGGCGCGTTGGCCTGGGTGGCGAACCGGCTGGCGATCTGGTCCATGTCGGCGGTGCCGTCGCGGCCGACGTAGTCGACGCAGACGTCGAGGACGTGGGCGCCCTCCTTCACCTGCTGGGTGGCCATGGCCGTGCACGTGTCGTAGTCGGCCTCGAGCATGGCTTCGCGGAACTTCTTCGAGCCGTTGGCGTTGGTGCGCTCGCCGATCATCAGGAACGAGAGGTCCTGGTGGAGGGCGACGGGCGAGTAGATCGACGAGACCGACGGCTCGTGATCAGGCGTGCGCTTCGCCGGCGTGAGGTTGGGCGCCATGTCGGCGAGCAACTTGATGTACTCGGGCGTGGTGCCGCAGCAGCCGCCGATCACCTGGACGCCGAGCTCCTCGACGAAGCGGCGCTGGTGGACCTCCAGCTGGTCCGCGGTGAGGTCGTAGTGCATCTTGCCGTCGACCACGCTCGGTAGGCCGGCGTTGGGGAGACACGAGATCGGGACTCGGCTGTGCTGGGACAGGTGGCGGATGTGCTCGCCCATCTCCGTGGGGCCGGTTGCGCAGTTGAGGCCGATGATGTCGACCTTCAGCGGGTCGATCGACGCCAGCGCAGCGCCGATCTCGGTGCCGACGAGCATGCGGCCCGTGAGCTCCATGGTGACCTGGGCCTGGATCGGGACCTCGCGCCCGACCTTGGCCATGGCCCGGCGGACGCCGATGACGGCCGCCTTCACGGCGAGCAGGTCGAAGTGGGTCTCGAGGATGAAGAGGTCGACGCCGCCTTCGAGGAGGGCCTCGCCCGCCACCTGGTAGTGGTCCCGGAGCTCGCCGAAGCGGATCTGGCTGAGGCTGGGGGACTTGGTGCCCGGGCCGAGCGAGCCGGCGACGTAGCGCTTGCGGTCCGGCGTGGAGTAGCTGTCGGCCACCTCACGAGCGATGCGAGCGTTGGCCATCGCGATCTCGTGGGAGCGGTCAGCGAGGCCGTACTCCCCGAGCGGCACACCGAAGGCGCCGAACGTGTTCGTCTCGACCACGTCGGCACCTACCTCGAAGTAGGCGGTGTGAAGCGCGGCGATGACGTCAGGTCGGGTGATGCCCAGGTAGTCGGTGCACCCCTCGAGAGCCTCGCCGCCATAGTCGTCGAGGCTGAGATCCTGGGTCTGGAGCCACGTGCCGGTGGCCCCGTCGTAGACGACGACGCGCTCGGCAACCAGGTCGAGGAAGGAGGAGTTCACAAGCACACAGGCTACCGGCGGCCCCCAACTCGCCCGTAGTCCGTTGGCCGGCGCGCGGCGGGTGGGGCGGCCCGTGGCGCGAGTTGCTGGTCAGCCCCCGTCGGGGGATGCGCCGCCCTTGCCCCGACCGGAGGTGTCCGAGCCGCCGGCGGGGCGTCCCTTCTTGTCGCCGCCCGAACCCTTCCAGACGCTCTCGGCACCGGTGTGGCCGACCCGGTAGACCCAGGCCGTGGCCAGCGCCCCGGTCAGGACCGAGAGCGCGCAGAGGGGTACGAGCAGGCGGGTGAGGGTGGCGGTTCGGGCCGCGCTCAGGGTCGGGGCGCGCCCGCGAACCGAGTCGTCCGACTCGGCCGGCTCCCGGTTGACCAGCCAGTAGGCGGCCGCCGCCGCGACGGCCAGGACGAGGAACACGAACACCATCGGGCGGGCCTGCTCGGCGAGTTGCGCGTGGTGCTCGATGAGGGCGCTGCGCTCGTCGTTGATCTGCTGCAGCCCCTCGCCCGACATCATCGCGACCTGCACGCCGGCGAGGGAACCGGCGGCGAGGAACGCCACCACCGGGAGCGCCCAGGACCGCCACACGGGGCGCACCAGCGCGAGCACGGCACCGATCAGCGCCAACGGCACCAAGATCACCGGAACGTGCACGAGCAAGGGGTGCAGCGGCAGGCCCTGGAACGTCTTCAGGTCGAGGGCAAGGGTCGTGGCGGGGGTCATCAGGGCCTCCGAAGGCGGAACGGGCGAATGGGCCGGACCCTACGAGGGTGCTCCCCAGGTCCAGGGCACGACGAGGTATGCATCGGGCAAAGCGCTTCCTCCGTCGGCCCGCACCCGACCGCCGGGGTCCTCGCTCAGTCGGGGGCGTACTCCGGGAAGTCGGCCGCGACCGTGACGATCAGCAGGTGCTCGCGGTCCACGACCAGCGCGCTCGTGAGCACCCCGGGTCCCGTCGCCCGACCGCGTTCGGCGGGATTGCGTGTGGCCACCCGCCACAGCTCACGGCCCGTGTCGGCGTCGAGCACGTCGAAGTGGGCGCCTGGCCCGTCCGGGACCACGAAGCGCGAGCCGACGCGATGGGCGCGGGTCCCGACGGTTCCGGCCATGGTCCGCTTCCAGAGGACCGCGCCATCGGTCAGCTGGATCGCCGCGATCTGGCGAGGCCCGCAACCCCCCACCAACAGCGGGTGGCCCGCGGCAGGCACCGAGAGCGGGATGCGGCGACCGGCGAACCAACGTCCCTGCATCTCGAGGTCCGGTCGCGCATCGACCTGACGGCTGGATCGTCGACACGACGTGACAGCACCCGTTGCTGGGTCGACGGTCCGGGCCGTATGGCCGTCGACGGCCTGCACCACGCCGCGGCGCGACATGAGCTCCGAGCGGTCGGTCACGATGTTCGACCAGCGCGGTTCGCCAGTTCGCAGGTCGAACGCGAGCATGGCGACCGAGCCCGGGGCCGAGCACGCGTCGGACGACCGGCCATGGGCTGGACGCAGGGCGTGGTGCCGGTAGACCCGGACCCCTGCGTAGGTCGCCGCCAGGATCGTCACGATGAGGAGCGGGATCGCGGCGATGCCGACCGTCCCCAGCCAATCCCGTCGATCGAAGTCATGCTCCGTGGTGCCCGCCACGTCGGCAGGCTACCGGTTCGCTCGGCGTCGATCGGGTCGGGTCGTAGGCTCCGGCGGGCATGAAGATCTACACGCGCAAGGGCGACGACGGGACCACCGGCCTCTACGGCGGCGGTCGGGTGGCCAAGGACTCCGCCGCGCCGGAGGCCTATGGCACGGTCGACGAGGCCCAGGCCGCGCTGGGCGTGGCTCGCGCCGAGTGCGAGCGGGGGAGCGAGCTCGACGAGATCCTCGTCGGCCTCGAGCGCGACCTGTGGGTGCTGATGGCCGAGTTGGCCACGGACGCGTCGAACGCGCACAAGTTGGTCGATGGCACCAGCAGGGTCTCCGCCGACATGGTCGCCGCCGTCGAGACCCGCATCGACGACATCTCGGCCCGCTTCGATCCGCCGACGGAGTTCGTCGTCCCCGGCGAGGACCGCCTCGCAGCCCTCCTCGACGTGGCCCGCACGGTCGTCCGCCGCGCCGAGCGCGTGTCGCTGCGCGCCGCGGCCGACGGGTCCCAGGTCGTGCCCTACCTGAACCGCCTCTCCGACCTCTGCTGGACGCTGGCGCGCTGGCGCGAGGGCACATCGCTCATCACCAAGTCCGTCTGATCCCTGCGCGGCACCCGTCGGTCCCCAGCCGGGCGTCAGGCCGCAACCGGGCTCACGGATGGCGACCGCGTCGCTCGGTAGCGTGCGCAGGGCCGTCTTCCCCGAGGAGTCACCGTGCCCACCACGATCACGATCGATCACGCACCTGCGATCCCGGAGGACGCCGAGCTCGTGGCGATCGGGGTGCGATCCGGCGAGTTGGCCGCCGATGCACCGGGCCTGGATCTCGGGCTCGCCGACCTGGCCCGGTTCGAGGGCAAGGTGGGCCAGACGTTGGTGGCCGCGACCGACGATGGCACCCGCCTCCTCGTCGGGATCGGCGACGGCACCGACCCGGCCGCATATCGGCGGATCGGTGCCGCAGTGGCCAAGGCGGCCTCGGCCCAGGTGTCCGTGGCCGTGGATGTCTTGTCCGCGGATCTGTCCGGCACGGCGCGGAACGCTGCTGCCGAGGCGCTCACGCACGGCTTGATCCTCGGCACCTACCGCTTCGATCGCTACAAGGAACCGGATCCGGCCCCCGCGCTCGCCACCGCGACGGTGGTCGCCAAGGGCGGGCAGCGCGTCACCGATGCCGTGGCGCGCAGCGTGGCGGTCGCCGCCGCGATGGTGCTGGTCCGAGACCTCGTCAACACGCCAGGCGGTGACCTGACCCCGGTGGCCTTCGCCAAGCGTGCCACCGAGGTGGCCGAGGAGTCGGGGCTCGAGATCGAGGTGCTCGACCTCGCGGCCATCCGCAAGGCAAAGCTCGGCGGACTGCTCGGCGTGGCCCGTGGCTCGGCGCAGCAGCCTCGCTTCGTGAAGCTCACGTACCGGCCCGACGGCAAGCCCCGCGGGCGGATCGCGCTGGTCGGCAAGGGCGTCACGTTCGACTCGGGCGGCCTGTCGATCAAGTCCGCCACCGGCATGGACGGGATGAAGACCGACATGGCCGGGGCGGCGACGGCTCTCGCGGCCATGTCGCTCGTGCCCTCCTTCGCGCCGCGCCTCGAGGTCACCGCCTACTTGCCGCTCACCGACAACATGCTCGGGCCCGACGCCACCCGCGTCGGCGACGTCCTCCGCGCCCGCAACGGCAAGACGATCGAGGTCCTCAACACCGACGCCGAGGGCCGGCTCATCTTGGCCGATGGCCTGTCGCTGGCGGCCGAGGACGAACCTGATGCCATCGTCGATCTGGCCACCCTCACCGGCGCCTGCATGGTGGCCCTCGGTGACCGCACCGCGGGGGTGATGGGCAACCACGACGTCCTGCGCCAGCGGGTCCTCGATGCCGCCGAGTCGGCCGGCGAGGCGATGTGGCCGCTCCCGCTGCCCGACCACCTGCGCAAGCCGCTCGACAGCGAGGTCGCCGACCTTCGCAACATCGGGTCGGGCCCCTATGGCGGCGCGCTGACCGCAGGGATCTTCCTGCGCGAGTTCGTCGGCGACTGCCCCTGGGTCCACCTCGACATCGCCGGCCCCGCCGGTGCCAGCGCCGGCTACGACGAGGTCGCCAAGGGCGGCACGGGTTACGGCGTTCGGACCCTCGTTGCGCTCTTGTCGTCCTGGACCAAGCTCCCGGCCGGCTGATCGCGCTTGCCGCTGAGCCGAGCGGGCTCGCCGGCCAGGTGCAGACGTACTGGTGCCCGCCCCCGGAGGAGGGGGCGGGCACCGGCGCGCCCGGCGGGAACGGACCGCCAGGCGCGCGACGCGGTGCAGCCGGAGCACGGGCTGCACGGCGCGGATCAGGCGGCGTCACCCGGCGGGTCGTAGGGGTCGAACTGGGCGCCGGGGGCAGGCCGGCTGGCGCCGATCCGAGGCCGCTCGGGCAACGGGCCCGGGCGAGGCGGGCCGCCGTCCGCGGCGGCCGTGGCGAGCACCGGGACGCGCGCCGACCGTGGGATCGGTCGCTCGCCACGCCGTTGTTGGGCCCAGCGCATCGCCTCGTGGGCGAGCGCGGGGTGGATGCGCCAGCGGTGCAGCTGCATCTCGGTGGCCTCCTCGGTCTCACCCAACTCGAGCAGGCTGAGGGCGAGGCGGCGCGCCCGCGTCCGGCGTTGCTCCGCCGAGGGCTCCTGGCGCGCGTCGTGCTCCCAGTCATCGTGGGCATCGCGCAGCCGCGGGGGCAGCCGGGTCACCTGCTGCGTCGACAGGGAGGGGAGGTGCCGTCGCACCATCAGGGCATCGGGACCGCACGCTTGGCTGAGCCGGAACTGGCCCGTGCGGGCCAGGGCCCGCACGAAGGGCGACCCGAGCCAGAACGCACGCCGAGCCCGAGGGCCCGGGCCGTGTCGTCGATGCTCAGCTCGAACCCCTCGGACGACTCGTCGAGCCGGCCGGCGAGGTGGCGGAGCAGGAACGTGGTGCTCGGACCGAGCACGGCCAGCCAGAAGCGTTCCACGTAGGGAGAACGGGGGTCGTGACCCAGCAGGTCGACGACAGGGTCCTCCCAGGCCGTGATCCGCACGGACGGCGAGGCGAAGCGGTACTCGGGCGGGGGAAGCGACAAGGGGTCCTCCAGGGACGGGCGGTGGCCGGAGCCGAGGGTGGGGAGGCAGCCGGGGTGTCGCTGCGAGCTGTTTCATGCACTTTCATGGGAAGTATCTACTTGACGCACCACGATTGTGCAGGCACAATGGGTGCATGATCCCGGTGAACCTCTCCGAACTCCCCGCCTACATGCGGGACGAGAACGAGGCGTGGCTCCTGTTGGAGCGCCTGCGCTGGGATGGTCGGCCCGTCTGCCCGCACTGCGGGACGATCGACGAGAAGCACTACTTCATCGCCTCACGGTCCGGGGAGCGTCGGACGAAGGCCGGGAACGTCACCTACCGGCGTCTATGGAAGTGCCGGGAGAAGAACTGCCGCAAGAACTTTTCGGTGCTCATCGGCACCGTGTTCGAGGACTCGCGGGTGCCCGTGTCCAAGTGGCTGTTCGCCCTCTACCTGTTCGCTGCGGCGAAGAACGCGATCAGCGCGAAGGAGTTGGAGCGCCAGCTCGGCGTCTCGTACCCGACCGCCTGGTTCATGCTCCACCGTCTCCGTGCTGCTGCGGGCCGGGACCCACTGGCGCCCCTCATGTCGGGCACCGTCGTCGTGGACGAGACGTTCATCGGTGGCAAGCCAAAGAACAAGCACCAGCAGGGCCGCAACAAGGGCCCCACCGGGCCTGCGGCTCGTGCTGCTGCCCGCGCTTCGGGTGTGTCGCTGCACGGTGGACGCGGAGGCGGCAACGCCCACATGCAGCCCGTCGTGGCACTGATCGACCGCGAGACCGGCGAAGTCCGCACGAAGGTCGTCACCGACGTGAACAGCGACACCCTGCGGGCCACCATCGCCGAGCAGGTCGACATGCCCGAGACGGTGCTCTACACCGACGGGGCGAAGGCGTACCGGCCCATCGGCCGGGACATGGCGGGCCACGCGTGGGTCGACCACGGCAGCGCCGAGTACGTGCGGGGCGAGGTCACCACCAACCAGTGCGAATCGTTCTTCGCACAGTTCAAGCGCAGCCTGGACGGCACCTACCACGCGGTCTCCCGCAAGCACCTGCACCGCTACGCCGACGAGTTCGCCATGCGCTGGAACACGTCGGACCTGAAGGACGCTCAGCGGGTACAGGCGATCGTGGACATGACGATTGGCAAGCGCCTGACCTACCGGCCACTCACGCAGGGGTGCTGACCAGCGTCGATTTGGCGTCAGGTTCACCCTGACGCAACGCCGCGAACATGCTGGTCAGAGGGTCGCCAATGTGCTACCGTGCCGCTAGCTTGCAAGTGGAGCCGGGGGGAATCGAACCCCAACCCCCGGGGCCAATCCCGGGGAGCGTGCCAGATCGCTCCGACCCCATGAGCAGGCCAGCCCTAGCGGGCGAGGGTGCTGCGAGCACCCCCGCCCTGCGTTGATGGGTTACCTATGGAGGTTCCATTTAGGCACCCCCCTTCCTGTTCCAATTTCATCTCCGACATCGGCCCCGCTTCGGCGGGGCCGATGACGTTCCATGGACGATACTCGATCCGACCCCCCCCCGTCCCGAACATTCCGAATAATCAGAATCTTTGGAATCGCCGGAACCTCCCTCTACCAACTGGTAGGCGGCGAAAAAGACGGTCCCCCCGTCACGCGGGCAGGATCGGCTAACATGGAGGGTGAGATGGAAAGGGGGCTCGCCGTGAGCCAACAGGAAGTAGAAGACGACGAGACCACAGAGGGCGAGACCGCCGATGGCGGCCAGCGTCGGGTGAACTCGACAATCAAATTCCCGTACGTGGGCCTCGATGAGGTGTCCGGCATCGCGGAGACGATGCTGAACACCTACGGCGGCAAATGCTCGATGGTGCAACTCGCATCCGCGCTCGGGCAGACGATCAGCAGTGGGGCGTTTCGGGTCAAGGTCACAGCGGCAAAAATGTTCGGGGTCGTTGCCGGGCGTGGCGACAACCTCACCCTCACCCCCCTGGGGTCCGGGCTGGTTGACCCGACGAGCCGACGCAAGGCCCGAGTAGACGCCTTCCTTCAAGTGCCGCTCTATGCCGCGATGTACGAGGAAGCCACCCGGCAGGGTGGCATGATGCCTGGGAGCCTGCAAGGCATCGAGCAGATGATCGTGCGCCTCGGCGTGGTGCCGAACCAGTCCGAGACCGCTCGGCTGGCCTTCACGCGGTCGGCCCGGTTTGCTGGGTTCTTTGAGCACGGCCTCAACCGCCTCGTTCTCCCGGCCCTGGGAGCAGTGGCAGAATCGGATGAGTCGGCCGACGAACAGATGGAAGAGACTCCCCCCCCGAAGCCTCCTACGGACCCGCTCCCCGGCAAGCCTGCCATCCTGGTCGAGGTCTTCAAGCGCCTGCCCAATGAGGGTGACGAGTTCGGTCCGGGAGAGCGCGAGGCGTGGAAGGCACTGCTTGATGCGACCCTGAACGTGCTCTACCGCGACTCGGCGGCTCCCCATGTCGACTGAGGACGAGAAGGAGAAGCAGAAGGCCATCGCGGCGGGTGAAGGTGCCGGGTGGTCGGTGGCGCGGGTCACCTCGAAGGGCTACATGGTCATGCACTGCGGATGCGGCGACCACCAGGAAACGCTCAAGAAAACTCCCAGTAATCCCGATCACTTCCGCCAGAAGGCGCGTAAAATGGTGCGTGACTGTCCTACCGGGTAGGTTCACCGTATGTTCGTTCTAGGGTGTGAGCTAGTTCTGCGCTCAGATGTGCCATTGAGCGCGACAGATGTTACGGACCTGATCGAGTCCTTTGTTGACGAGCTTGACAACCTGGGCCTCAGCCCAGACGTCTCCACGAAGGGCACCGGGACCCGGGTCGAGATGACCGTGGAGGTCGAGACGGACGAGCCGGTGGAGATGGAAGCGTTCGTCTACGCGTTCACCTCGATCAAGTCCGCACTTCACTGCGCAGGCGTGCACACGGGCCGAATGGTCATCCCGACCGAGATCCGCCCGATGGCCCCGCGCACTCTCCAAGACGCCTAGTCGCGTGGCTGGCGGGGGCTCCGACCACGACGCCGAAGACCAGGTCCCCTTCGAGGACATGGTCGCAGCGCTCTTGAAGGTCGACCCCGAGGGCATCACCGGCCAGAAGGCGAAGCCGAAGGCCGACAGCAGCGATGAGGCCGATGAGGCCGACGCCTAGGTGGGCACCCTCGGCCCGGTGCTGGCGGCGCTCGGCCTGGTCGTTCTCTTTGCCGTGAGGCTCTGGCCGCTCGTCGCTCCGATCGTCCGCGACTCCTGGTACTCGAAGCCGAAGGACGGCAAACAGCAGGAGGGCTAGAGATCTTCCTCCGCTGGATCGCCCCACTCGTCCGACTCGAAGCGGCGGAGCCAGGAAGCCAGTTCACCTTGGCAAGCGGCGCACCGATCGACCTCCACCTGCCAGTAGCCGTGCGGGCACAGCCCCATCGCGCTCAGGGCTTCGTCGTCGTCGTCCATGACCACCATCTGTGTCGTGACCGCTTGACGGTGTAAGCCGTCCGCCCTGGTCAGGCTAGCCGTGGTGCGTCAACTGCATACTTCCCACTTTCATGCATACCCGAAGCAGGGGTCAATGCCTGCCACTCATCCGGCTCCCGTCCGGCTCCCGTCCGGTTCTGGTCGACCCGGGCACACCTCGCGGCCGTCAGCCCACGAGGCGGGGGCGGGTGCAGGCGACCGAGACGGGGGTGATGTCGGCGCCGGCGATGGTGAGGCCGACCACGCTCGACAGGGGCGACACCAGTGCATCGTCGACCTGGCCGAGGAGGGGGGTGACGACGCCCGTCGTCAACGCCGTCACGAGCGGATCGACCGCAACCCCGATCGGGAGCACGCCCAGCACGGTCACCTGGTCGGTCTCGAGCGTGGCCCCGCCCAGGTCGACGCCGGGGGTGGTGACCTGCTCGGGCTCACCGAAGACCGAGGGCGGGACGGCGATGTCGAGTGACCTCGTCGCCGGTGCAGCTCCGGTGGTCGCGTGCAGCACGACGTCGGCGACCGGTATGCCGAGCGCCGACAACCGCGCGGTCACGTCGGTGCGCGACGCGACGAGGGCGGACTGCAGATCGATGCCGAAGGCCGCCGGCGTGCCGCACGTGATGTCGCGGCTGGTGGCGGTGGCGGCGCCGCCCTGGAGGTCGATCGTGATGGTGGTCTGGGCGACAGCGGGGACGTCGACGTGCAGCGTCAGGCGCAGGTGCACCTGGGCGGTGCGGGCGGTGGTGCCGGCCGGCCCGAACGCGCACATGGGGTGCTCGATCACCTGGACCTGTGCGGAGGCCGTGACCACGTCGCCGGGCAGGGCGATGCCGGTGGCAGGGACGTCGAGGAAGTGCGACCCGTTGGCGACCATGGCGCTGGTCCAGAGCAGTTCGAGCACGTCGAGCTCGGCACCGGCCGCAGCCGCCTCCCCTCCACTGGCGATGGTGACGAGGTCCCCGACCACGATGACCCGGTCCGGATCGGGAAGTGCGAGGACGAGCTGGTCGAGGATCGCGGCCCGGGCGAGGTCGCCGTGGGCCCGGAGCACCTCGGCCTCCGCCGAGACCAGGTCGGCCATCGAGACCTGCGCGGCCAGGAGCTCAGCCGGGGAGCCGACCGACCACCCGAGCTCTGTCGCGAGGTCCGCCAGGCCCACGCGACCGCCGGCCAACCCGCCGTAGCCGACGGTGGTCACGTCGAGGGCGTCGCCGAGCAGTCCCTGCAACAGCGCGGACCGGCTGCTGTCCAGCCGGGCTGCGAAGGTGCCGACGCAGAACCCGGCCGCGGGCGTCCGGCTGGCCACGCCCATCCGGTGGGCGTCGCGGCCCCCGGGCGCGAACTCGAAGTCGACCCGGCCGCGGGCCTCGACGCGCACGGCATCGGGCACGTCGGCCCCGGCGCTGGCCGTGAACGTCTCGGTGGTGGCGTCCCAGTGACCGACCGACGACGTCGCGCCTTCGCCGGTGCCCTCACCGAAGCCGTTCCGCGTCAGGCTCGCCTGGAGCGCCGCGTCCCAGGCCGGGTCGGCGACGAGCTCGCTCGCGGTGCGGCCGTCGAGGAGCCGGGACAGGTCGATGGCCGCGGCGTCGGCCACGTTCTGGAGGTCGCGCCGAACCACCGAGATCCGTCCGAGGTCGACCGTGAACGCCGTCGCGGTCACCAGGACGGTCAGACAGATCGAGACCAGGACCAGGATCGCGCCGCCCTCGCCGCCCTCGCCGCCCGTGCCGTCGGGACCCGCTCCCCCCGCTCGGCGGGGCGGCGGGTGACTGAGGATCACGGGTCGACCTGGACGACGGCCCGGCTGACGAGGGTGTCGGGCAGGGTCGAGGACACGCCCGGCACCGACGGGACCCGTGGGTGGCCGCGGAGGTCGTAGGTGAGCTCGACGGTCATGCAGTCGCCGCCACCGGTGGAGCACGGGGCGATCACGAAGCTGCACGTCAGGCCGGCATCCTCGTTGCAAGGCACGCCGAACCCGCTCGTGGCCCGGTTGGCAGCGGCGGTGGCGCGGGTGACCGCCAGGTCCCGTGGCGCGACCGCGGCGGCTCGCGCCGCCTCGTTCGTGGCTTGGCTCATCGACTGCTTGAACGACATGGTCGCCCCGAAGGTGATGATCCCGAACAGGAGGAGCGCGAGGACGGGGAGGACGATGGCCATCTCCACCAGCGCGGCGCCGCGCTCGCCGCCCCGTCGCGGCGCCGGTTGCGTCACTTGAAGGCCTCGCCGATCTGGCTCATCGCCGGCCCGACGACGACGACGAGGACCGCCGGGAAGATGCACATCACGAGCGGGAAGAGGATCTTGACGGGGAGCTTGGCGGCCTTCTCCCGCGCCCACTGGCGCCGCTTCGACCGCATCTCGGTGGCCTGGATCTTGAGCACCTTGGCGAGGGGCATGCCCAGGCTGTCGGCCTGGATGAGGGCCTGGACGAAGTTCGACAGCTCCGGCACGGGTGACCGGTGGCGGAGGTTGGTGAGCGCGTCGCGGCGGCTCAGCCCGAGGCTCATCTCCTGGAGGGTCCGGCTCATCTCCTGGGCGAGCGGTGAGCTCGACCGCTCGGTCACCACCTGCAGGGCACCCTCGAGCCCGACGCCGGCCTCGACCGAGATGGCGAGCAGGTCGAGCGTGTCGGGGAGGTCGGCGCGGATGGCCTGGACCCGCGCGCTGACCGCACGGGAGAGCCAGATCATGGGCAGGGCCGCGCCGCCCACGACGAGGACGAGGCCGCACGACACCGCCGTCGCCGGCCGCAGGCCGCCCGACAGCACCAGCGCGGTCGCGGCCGCCGTTCCGAGCACCACCCCGATGACCTGGAGGGCGACGATCTCCTCGGGGCGCCGCTTCAGGTCGAGGCCCGCGGCCGCGAGCTTGGCGCGCACCCGCGCCCGGTGGTCGGTGGGCGTGACCGAGCTGACCACGGCCACGATGCGAGCGAAGGCCGGCCGGATGGTGCGGTGCAGGAACGGCTGGGCCAGGCGGGCGTCGAAGGTGCTGGTGTGTTCGGTGGCCGCGCCGCGGGCGTCGTCCTTCTCGAGCTGCTCGAGGTAGACGGCGAACGCCCCACGCCGCCGGTCGGCGGTCGCGGCCCAGGTGCCGGCGGCGATCACGACGGCGCCGGTCGCCGCGAAGGTCGCGCCGATGAGCGAGGACGCGTCCATCAGACCTCCACCTTCTTGACCATGTGCAGGATCATCGAGATCCCGGCGGCCATCGCCGCCGCGGTGGCGCCGAGCCAGGCCGGTCCCCAGCCGTGGAGCATCGGCGACAGGTACCCGGGGTTGACCACCTGCACCACCACGAACAGCGCGACGGGAAGGCCGCCGAGCACCCATGCCGAGATCCGGCCCTCGGCGGTGAGGACCTTGATCTCGCGCCGGACCTCCTCGCGATCGCGCATGAGGTCGGCGAGGGTGGCGAGGAGGTCGGCCAGCTGACCGCCGACGTGCTGCTGGATCCGGATCGCCTGGACCATCCAGTCGACCTCGCGCAGCGAGAGGCGCCGGCCCATCCGCTCGAGGGCGTCGACGAGCGGCGAGCCGAGCTGGGACTCGGCCACCACCCGGCCGAACTCCCCGGCGAGCGGTTCCTCGAACTCCTCGGCGATCATCTGGATCGATCGCAGGAACGTGTGGCCGGCGCTGAGCGAGGAGGACACCAGGCCGAGCGCCTCGGGCAGTTGCGAGGCGAAGCGCTGGGATCGGTGAGCGGCGCGGCGGCCGAGGAACCAGGCGGCTCCCGCCGGCGTCGCGAGCAGGGCGAACCCCGCCATCCACCAGACGCCCGTGAGTGCGGCGAGGAAGAAGCCGACGGCGACCCCGAGCGATGCCGAGATCACCACGAGCTCAGCGGGTCGCAGCGAGAGGTCGGCCCGCTCGATCCGGCTGCGCAGGCCGTCTCGGTCACCGAAGCGTTCGATCACCCGGTTGGCCAGGCCGAGGGTGCTCGCCACGACGGTGCCGTGTTCGGTGGTGATCGCGCCCAGCTGCACGTCCGTCTCGCCGTAGGGCATCCGCAGCACGTCCACCAGCTCGGCATCGCGGGCCCGGGCCCGGCTCACGATGCCGGTGGTGCCAAGCGCGATGCCCGCCACTGCCGTGCCCGCGGCGGCGATCACGCCGGCGTCGGTCATCGTGCCGTCGGATCGTGCTCGGCGATGGTGGCGGCATCGGGGATCCGGGCCGGGCCGCGGGTCGGGCGTGGGTCGGTCACCTCGGCAGGGGCCCGGAAGATCGCGGCAGGGACGACGGCCCCGCGGGCCTCCAGCTTCTCGAGGAACGCCGGACGGAGCCCGGTTGCCGTGAGTCGACCCGGAGCACCCCCGGTCCCGGGGCGGTAGGTGAAGATGTCCTGGAGCAGGACGACCTCGCCTTCGAGTCCTTGGACCTCGGTGATCGCGGTGACCACCCGGCGCCCGTCCGGGCGGCGGTCGACCTGGACGATGACGTCGACGGCCGCGGCGATCTGTTCGCGGATGGCACGGATCGGGAGGTCGAACCCGGCCATCAGCACCATGGTCTCGAGCCGCGACAGCGCGTCCCGGGCCGTGTTGGCGTGGATCGTCGTCATCGACCCCTCGTGGCCGGTGTTCATCGCCTGCAACATGTCGAGGGCCTCGCCGGCGCGGCACTCGCCGACGATGATCCGGTCGGGCCGCATCCGCAGCGCGTTGCGCACGAGGTCCCGGATCTCGACCTGGCCGCGACCCTCGGCATTCGCCGGTCGCGCCTCGAGGCTCACCACGTGGCGCTGTTGCAGTTGGAGCTCAGCCGAGTCCTCGATGGTGATGATCCGCTCGTCGTGGGGCACGAACGAGGACATGACGTTGAGGTTGGTGGTCTTCCCGGTCCCGGTCCCGCCCGAGACGAGGACGTTGAGCTTCCCGCGCACGCAGGCCTCGAGCAGCGTGACGAGGTCGACGGTGTAGGTGCCCTTGTCGACGAGGTCCATGGCTGTGAGCGGGTCCGATGCGAACTTGCGGATCGTGAGCACGGCACCGTGGATCGCCAGTGGCGGGATGACGGCGTTGACCCGCGAACCGTCGGGCAGGCGGGCGTCGACCATCGGCGACGACTCGTCGACCCGCCGGCCGACCGCGGCCACGATCCGCTCGATCACCTTGCGGTACTGGTCGTCGTCGGCGAACTCGACGTCGGCCTCGACCAGGCGGCCGCGGCGCTCCACCCAGATGTCGTCGAACGCGTTGCACATGATCTCGGTGACGGTGTCGTCGTGCAGCAACGGGTCGAGCGGCCCGTAGCCCAGGGTGTCGGCGATGACCTCGCTGACGAATGCCCGCCGCTCGATCGGCGAGACCGAGACGCTCACCTCCTCGCGCTGCAGGATCTCGTCCAGGGCCCGCCGCACCTCGGCTCGGAGCGCGTCGCCCTCGAGGCCGGCCATCCGCGGCGCGACCTCCTCGAGCACGAGGGCGCGGACCTTGCGCTTGGCCTCGGCCCATGCGTCGTCGCGGGCCCGGTGGCGCTTGGCGCGCGGGGGAGCGCCTGGTGCCTCGGGATCGGCCTCGAAGACGTCGTCGTCGTCGATCGCGGCCAGGCGATCGGACAGCCTCACGACGCTGCCTGCCCGGTGCGGAACCACCTCCGGAAGCGGCGCGGCCGGTGCTCCGCTTCGTGGGCATCGAACGCCTCTTGACGGTCGGCTGGCAGGAGGCGGCGCAGCCCCTCCCCGAGCTGGTGGCTGATGGGGGAGTCGGGGTCGGTCGCCAGCACCGGTCGGCCGGCGTTGATGGACCGCTGCACCTCGCGGGCGTACGGGAGCGTCGCGTCGAACCCCTGCGGGAAGAGCCGGAGGATCTGGCGCACCTCCATGCCGGCGTCGTCCTCGGCCTTGTTGAGCAGCAGGTGG
>JAOBWM010000190.1 GCA_025463365.1 Acidimicrobiales bacterium | reverse complement strand
GCCTTGCGGGTGAGGCTGATGGTGTGCCCACCGAGCTTCTGGTAGAAGACGCTGCCCACCTTCGGGTCGGTGATCGTGACGCGGATCCTGCGGTCCCCGACCGCTTCGACGAGGATCGTCACGCCGTTGACGCCGTCCTCGTAGCCGTTTCGCTTGGCCGCCTCCTGGGCGTAGGTGCGGGCCAGGCCGACGTTGGGCAGCCACACGACCCCGGCCAGCGCAGCGGCGTCGGTCGCCTTCTGGAGGTCAGAGGTCCGGCTGTACCAGCCACCGACGTCCACCGCGAGGCCGGCGATCAGCAGCAACGGGATCAGCAGCAGTGCGAACGTGACCAGGACGTAGCCGCGGTCGTCGCGACGCAGGCGCTCGGTCTGCAGGAGGCGGGCGGGCCCGCGGTGATCGGGATGGGCGTGGTGGGACAGGCGCATGTCAGGACACATCCGGTTCGAGCCGCATCACGGCACTTCGGTTGACGTTCATTCCCGCGCCGGTCACCTTGAACTGGTTGTTGTACCGGGTCTGCACCCAGAACCCGAAGTAGTCCGCGGAGAGCTGCACGTTGTTGCGCTCGTTCGGGCACCAGTTGGCCGCGATGGCCTTGGCCGTGTTGATGCACCCGGTGGTCGCGTTGAAGTCCGCCTGGGCGAGGGCCCGGAACTGTGCACCGGAGAGCACGTTGCAGTCGAGGGTCGTGGAGGTGGCGGTGGCACAGATGGATGGGACGCTGCCGTCCACGGTCGTCGACTTGTAGATGACGACACGCTGCACGTTCTGGAGCTGGTTGCCCGCGCTCAGCGAGGCGCGGGCGTTGGTGAGGGCATACCAGTCGGCCAGCGGCTGCTGGTCGAGCGACGAGCCCGTGCGGGCACCGGCTCGTGCGGCCTCGTTCGCGATGAGGGTCACCCGCCAGGTCATGCCGTAGTCGTAGGCCGATCCCAAGATGAACAGCAGGAACATCGCGATCATGGCGAACTCGACGAGCGCCGCGCCGCGCTCGCGGTCGCACTCGCGCATCGGAGGCGACAGGGACGACCGGGACGCGTGGTGGCCGAGGCTCATATCTGTGTCCTCGGCTCGAGGCGGATCACCGACTGGTCGGTCAGCGTCCGCGTACTGCCGAACATCCTCGTGAGCCAGGGGTGGTTGTACTGCATCCACACGCCCACGTAGTCGGTGCCGGCGCCGGTCAGCGTGATCTTGCGGACCGTGGGGCACCAGTACTGATCGAGGGTCTGGGTCGTCAGGCAGCCGAAGTTGGCCTTGGGGGCGAGGAGGTCCGCGGCGTCGTAGACGTTGCACGCGCCGGTGTGCGTCGTTCCGGTCCCGGCTGTGGGGGTTCCGGCTTGGCACGTCGAGGTCGGCGCTTCGCCGTAGGCCGAGGGCTTGTAGACCACGATCTTGACGAGCTTGTTGCGCTGGAGGGCTGTCGACGCCGATTCGACCGCCGTGAGCACCCAGTAGTCCGAGTACAGGTCGGCGCCGGTGGAGCTCGCCACGCGGGCACCGACCCGAGTCGCGTTGGACACCGCGAGGTAGTCGTTCATGCACAGACCGATCTCGGCGATGCCCAGGATCAAGCTGAAGAACACGGGGGTGATGATGGCCGCTTCGAGGACGGCAACGCCGCGGTTCTCGCGCGCCAGTTCACGCAAGCGGCCGGCCCAAGACGACCGGCGAACCCTGCTCCTCCGGACAAACGTCACCGAGGTCTCATCGGCACCGCCAAGCCGACCTATGAGGGCTTTGCGTCGGGCTCCCCCGTCGCCTTCGCCATCGGCAGGACCTGGTCGGCGTGCAGGTCACGCCGGTTGTCGGTGGGGGTTCGTAGGGTGGTGGGGATGGTCGAACCCGCCCACACCCCCTTCCACGTGGCCCACCAGCCCCTGCCGGTGGCCGAACCCGGTCGTCCCCTCCCCTCCCTGGCCTGGCGCGAGGCCGCCGAGGACGCTGCGCTCGCCCCCAGCGCCACCCGGGCCGTCGGTGGCGGCAACCGTGCCGTCCCGGAGGCTCCGGACGCCTTCCGCACGTGCTTCGAGCGGGACCTGGACCGCATCCACCATTCGAAGGCGTTCCGGCGCCTGGCCGGCAAGTGCCAGGTCTTCCTGGCTCCCGAGGACGACCACCTGCGGACCCGCCTCACCCACGCCATCGAGGTGTGCCAGGTGGCGGTGTCGATCAGCCGTCCCACCGGCCTCAACGTCGCCTTGACGGCGGCGGCCGCCACCGGTCACGACTGCGGCCACGGGCCCGCCGGCCACGCCTCTGAGGGAGCGTTGTCGCCGTTCGTGGAAGGCGGCTACCACCACGCCGTCTACGGGGCCGATGTCGTGCTCGCGCCGCTCAACCTCTGCCACGAGACCCTTGATGCCATCCGCAACCACTCGTGGAACCGGCCGGCACCGCTCACCGCCGAGGGCGAGGTCGTGGCCTGGGCCGACCGCATCGCCTACGTCTGCCACGACTTCGAGGATGCGGTGGACGCCGGCGTCGTCGTGCCCTCGGACCTACCCGCCGGAGTCGCCGAGGTCGTCGGATCCGATCGCCGCACCCAGCTCCACCGGTTCATCACCGCGATGGTCGAGACCATCGCCACCGATGGCGTGGTGGCGCTGCGGGCGGCAGAGGGTGAGGCCCTCGAGGCCTTCCGGGCGTTCAACTACGAGCGGATCTACCTCCGACCCGACGCGGTGGCCCAGGCCGATCGGTCGGCTCGCCTCATCGCCGGCCTGGTCGAGTTCTACCTCACCCACCCATCGCTGCTGCCCGAGGGGACCGCGGTCGTGCCCGGGTCGCCGGAGGCGGTGGCCGCGGCGGTGCGCTACGTGTCCGGCATGACGGATCGCTTCGCCCACCGGGCCGCCCTCGACCTGCTCGGCTGGGACGCGGCGTCCCTCCCCCGAACCGCCTGAGCCCGCTCGCTGCAGGCGCGAGCGAGCCCCGGCGGCTCGCCGGGGCTCAGCATCGAACGTGGTCGGTGGATCGGCCTGCGCAGCCGATCCGGGTCAATCCTCGAGTGGGAGGATGTCGACGAGCTTGCGCCCGCCGCGCTGACCGAACTTCACCCGACCGTCGGCCGTGGCGAAGAGGGTGTCGTCGCCGCCGCGGCCCACGTTCTCACCGGGGTGGAAGCGGGTGCCTCGCTGGCGCACGATGATCGAGCCGGCCGACACCGCGGTGCCGTCGTAGGCCTTGACGCCGAGGCGCTGTGCGTTGGAGTCGCGGCCGTTCCGGGTGGAACCGCCGCCCTTGGTCTTCGACATGGGTCAGTCAGCCCTTCGTGATGCCGGTGATCTCGATCATCGCGTAGTGCTGGCGATGACCCCAGTGCTTCCGGCTGTTGGTCTTGTTCTTGTAGGTGAAGCCGGTGATCTTCGGGCCCTTGGCCGCGCCGACCACGTTCGCCTTGACGCTGGCCTTGGCCAGCGCATCGGGCGCGGAGACCACGGTGTCGCCGTCGACGATGAGCACGGGGGTGAGGCTCACCTCGCCCTCGGTCACGGCGAGCTTCTCGACCTGGAGCTGCTGGCCCTCGGTCACCCGGTACTGCTTCCCACCGGTCTTGATGACTGCGTACATCGTTCTGCCTTCGAGCGTTCGTGAGGAGGCCCTAGGGCCGGCTGACCATGGTAGGGCCCGTCCCGGTGCCGGACCAACCCGGCTGGTTGCGGGGGGCGACGAGGGGGCGGAGCCCGCGTGTGTGGCTACTTGCCGATGAGCCCCGTGTCGAAGACCATGCCGCGCCCCTCGCACACCGGACAGGGCGTCGACAGCGATTCGAGCAGCCCTTCGCCGATGCGCTTGCGGGTCATCTCGACCAGGCCCAGCTCGGAGATGTCGAACACCTGGGTCCGGGTCTTGTCGCGAGCCAGCGCCTGCCGGAACGTCGAGATCACGTCGTCGCGGTTCTTTCGGATCTCCATGTCGATGAAGTCGATCACGATGATGCCGCCGATGTCGCGCAGCCTGAGCTGGCGCGCGACCTCCTCGGCCGCTTCGAGGTTGTTGCGGTACACCGTCTCCTCCAGGCTCGACTTGCCGACGTTCTTGCCGGTGTTCACGTCGATCAC
>JAOBWM010000016.1 GCA_025463365.1 Acidimicrobiales bacterium | reverse complement strand
GACGAGGATCACGTCGGCCACCGCCCGGATCGCCGAGAACACCTCCTTGTCCGCCGGCCCGCCGAGGCCACCCGAGAAGCCCTCGATCGTCGTGGCGCCGTCGATGCTGGCCACCATGTTGACCAGGACCCAGGGCCGTCCATCGGGCGCGGGCCTCCTCGCCGCCGCGTGCGCCGCTGCCGGGTCGACCGGGCCGGGTTGGGGGAGGAGTTCGTCCACGCGCTCACCGTAGGGGTTCGCACGTCGTGGCCTTCGGAGCGAAGGCGCCGGAGGGCTGTCACGATGGAGACATGCCAGGGACCGCACGCACCGCCATCCGCACCTGCCCGCTCTGCGAGGCCGGTTGCGGCCTCGAGCTCACCGTGGTCGACGGCGCGGTCACCCGCATCCGCGGTGACCGTGACGACGTCTTCAGCCATGGGTTCATCTGCCCCAAGGGCTCCACGCTGCGCCAGCTCCACGACGACCCAGACCGCCTGCGCACGCCCTTGGTGCGCCGCGACGGCGAGCTGGTGCCGGCCACATGGGACGAGGCCTTCGCCGCGGCCGCCGGGAAGCTCACCGCGGTCATCGATGCCCACGGGCGCGAGGCGTTGGGCGTGTACGTCGGCAACCCCAACGCCCACAACCTCTCGGGCCTCCTGTACCTGAAGCCCCTCCTGAAGGCACTCGGGACCCGCAACGTGTTCTCGGCCAGCACCGTCGACCAGCGCCCCAAGGAGCTCGCCTCGGCCTGGCTGTTCGGCGGCGGCCTCACGGTCGCGGTGCCCGATGTCGATCGCACCGACTTCTTGCTGGTGCTGGGCGCGAACCCCTACGCATCGAACGGGAGCCTGGCGACGGCGCCGGACTGGCCCGGACGGATCGAGGCGATGCGGGCGCGTGGCGGGAAGCTGGTGGTCGTCGACCCTCGGCGGAGCCGCACCGCCGAGGAGGCCGACCGGCACCTCGCCATCCGCCCCGGCACCGACGCCCTGCTCCTCGCGGCCCTGGTGACGGCGATCGACGAGGCCGGCCTGATCGATCTCGGCCCGGCCGGGCCGTACGTCCAGGGCCTGCCCGAGGTGCTGGCGTCCCTCGCCCCGTTCACGCCCGATTCGGTGGCGCCGGCCACCGGCATCGACGCCGCCGACATCCGGCTGCTGGCCGAAGAGCTGGCGGCGGCGCCGTCGGCCGCGGTCTACGGACGCATCGGCACCACGACCGCCGAGTTCGGCACGCTCGCCAGCTGGCTGGTCGACGTGCTCAACATCGTGACCGGCAACCTCGACCGGCCCGGCGGTGCCATGTTCCCGCGCGCCGCGGCCGGCGCCTCGAACACCCGGGGAGCGCCCCGGGTCGGGCGCGGGCTGCGAACCGGCCGCCACCACAGCCGGGTGCGCGGCCTGGCCGAGAGCCTGGGCGAGCTGCCGGCGGCGTGCATGGCCGAGGAGATCGACACCCCCGGTGACGGTCAGATCCGCGCCATGGTCACCGTCGCCGGCAACCCGGTGGTCTCCACCCCGAACGCCGGGCGCCTCGATGCGGCGATGGCCGGGCTCGACGCCTACATCGCCGTCGACATCTACGTGAACGAGACGACCCGCCATGCCGACGTGATCCTCCCGCCGCCCAGCCCCTTGCAGAAAGGCCACTACGACCTGGCCCTGTTGCAACTGGCCCTGCACAACGTGGCGAACTACTCCCCGCCGGTCGTCCCGCTGGACGCGGGCTGGCCCGACGAGTGGCAGATCCTCGCCCGCCTCGCCCTGATCGCCCAGGGCTTCGGCGCCGATGCCGATCCGGCGGTGGTGGACGACCTGATGGCCACGAGCCTCGTGCAGGCGGCCGTCGGCGACGAGCACGGTCCGGTGCACGGTCGCGATCCCGCCGAGATCCTGGCGGCCCTCGCCCCCCGGACCGGTCCCGAGCGGCTCCTCGACGTGTTGTTGCGCACCGGTCCCTACGGCGACGGGTTCGGTGCTCGCTCGGCCGAGGACGAGGTCGCTCCCGGCGTCCCGCCGCTCACCCTCGACCTGCTCGAGCAACGGCCACATGGGGTCGACCTCGGAGCGCTCGAGCCCCGGCTACCCGACGTGCTGCGGACGCCGAGCGGGATGATCGAGCTCGACGCGGAGCCGCTGCTCGGGGACCTCCCGCGGCTCGAGGCCGTGCTCGGTCGCCCGATCCCCGACGCGGTGCTGGTGGGCCGCCGCGACCTGCGCTCGAACAACTCCTGGATGCACAACGTCGAGGTCCTGGTCAAGGGCAAGGCGCGCTGCACCTTGCACGTCAACCCGGTCGACGCCGCCCGCTGGGGGCTCGCGGACGGGGGATCGGCACACCTCGCCGGACGGGTGGGCAACCTGGACGTGCCGGTCGAGGTCACCGATGCGGTCCGTGCCGGCGTGGTGAGCCTGCCCCACGGCTGGGGCCACGACGTCGAGGGCGTGCGGATGGACGTGGCCGGACGCCATGCCGGCGTGAACTCCAACCTGGTCGCAGACGACCTGCTGGTGGACACCCTCTCCGGCAATGCCGTGTTCAACGGCATCCCGGTGACCGTCTCGCCCGCCTGACCCCGAGACTCCGCGACCGTCCCGAGGACGTTGCCCGGCGATGCCGCGAGGGGCGGGAGGTCCGGCGCTAGGTCCGGCGCTCGGCCAGGCGGCGGGCGACGTGGGGATCCGCCCCCGGCTTGACGACACGCCGCAGCTTGCGGAGGACCTGCAGGAACCCGCGGAGCTCCTCGGGCTCGAGCACGCCGGTGAAGATCCGCTCCACGGTGTCGAGGTGCGCGGGCAGCACGCCGAGAACCTTGGCGCGTCCCTCGGGCGTGAGCACCGCGTACGAACCACGGCGGTCGGTCTCGCACGGCACCCGGGCGACGAGGCCGCCCGACTCCAACCGGTCGATCAGGCGGGTGAGGCCGCTGCTGGAGAGGATCGACTGCCCCGCCAGCTCGGCCATGCGGAGGCGTTGGTCGGGTGAGCGCGCCAGGCGGATCATCACCTCGAACGCCGACCCCGACACGCCGAGCTCCTCGAGTTCCGTGGCGAACACCGAGGTCATCCCGGCATGGGTCTCCATCAGCAGGCCCATCGCTGTCAGCCGTTCGTCGCCGAGGTATTCCTGTTGTTCCGCGCCTACCCCATCCATGAGTGGGCCAGGGTACCCAGCACGGGCGGCCACGAATCGCCCGTTCATCCACGGGCATGTGGATGAACGGTGGGGAAATCCCCGCGAAATACACAGGGTTGTTCCCCTTCCAACCCACAGGCATCTGCCCCTAGGTTGGGGCCCGGCATCCAGCGGGTGTCGGGCCGGATGGTCGGAACAAGTGGTGTGGGAACTCGTCGTGGTCGCCCGAGGTGCGATGGTGGCGAGGGAGAACGTGAGGGAATGCCGGGGAGCCGCCGACGTGCGGTGGCGCCTCTCCCTTCGACCTGCCCGTCCGTGCTCGGCATCCGCTGATGCCCATCCGCGGGAAACCTTCGGTGGCCGACCAGAAATCGCGCCGAACCCGTTGACACGACTGTAGTTACCGTGCTGTAGTTTGGCTTCTACATCTTGTGGTGCCGGGCCGGAAGGGGAGCCCCAAACCACAAGGGGTTGTGTTTCGTGGTGGGGTCCGGGCAACGTCGACCGGGCCTTCGGCCGACCGCCGAGCCCGTCACCCACCATCGCCCCGCAGTCGCCCTCCCCCTCATCTCTCGCCCTCCCAGGAGCACTCCCATGGCCATGGCCCCCGAGCAGACCGGCATCGGCATCCGTCGTTACTTCACGAGCGAGGGCGTGCACCCCTACGACGAGGTGGCCTGGGAGCAGCGCGATGCCCGCATCACCAACTTCCGTGACGGGACCGTCGCCTTCGAGCAGCTCGGGGTCGAGTTCCCCACCACCTGGTCGCTCAACGCCACGAACATCGTCGCCCAGAAGTACTTCCGGGGCACGCTCGGCCTGCCCGAGCGTGAGTCGTCGTTGCGCCAGGTGATCGACCGGGTGGCCGACACCATCACGTCATGGGGCATCGAGGGCGGGTACTTCGTCGATGACCACGAGGCCGAGGTCTACCGGGCCGAGCTCAAGCACCTGCTGGTCAACCAGAAGGCCGCCTTCAACTCGCCGGTCTGGTTCAACATCGGGGTGGAGGGCGTGCCCCAGCAGGCATCGGCCTGCTTCATCCTCTCGGTCGATGACTCGATGGACTCGATCCTCAACTGGTACCGGGAAGAAGGCGTGATCTTCAAGGGCGGCTCGGGCGCCGGCGTCAACCTCTCCCGCATCCGCTCCTCGGTGGAGTACCTGAAGGGCGGTGGCACCGCCTCGGGCCCGGTCAGCTTCATGCGCGGCGCCGATGCGTCCGCCGGGACCATCAAGTCCGGTGGCAAGACCCGTCGCGCCGCCAAGATGGTGATCCTCGACGTCGATCACCCCGACATCGAAGAGTTCATCTGGTGCAAGTCCCGGGAGGAGCACAAGGCCCGGGCCCTGCGCGACGCCGGGTTCGACATGGACCTCGACGGGCGCGACAGCCACTCGATCCAGTACCAGAACGCCAACAACTCGGTGCGGGTCACCGACGAGTTCATGCAGGCCGTCGTGGACGACGCCGACTGGCACCTGCGGGCCGTCGGAACCGGTGAGATCAAGAAGACCATCCGGGCTCGTGACCTCATGCGCCAGATCTCCCAGGCCACCTGGGAGTGCGCCGACCCCGGCATGCAGTTCGACACCACGATCAACCGCTGGCACACCGCCCACAACACGGGCCGCATCAACGGCTCGAACCCGTGCTCGGAGTACATGCACCTCGACAACTCGGCGTGCAACCTGGCCAGCCTCAACCTGCTCAAGTTCCTGAACGACGACGACACGTTCGACGTCGCCGGCTACAAGGCCGCCGTGGAGATCATGTTCACGGGCCAGGAGATCCTCGTGGGCCGGGCCGACTACCCGACCGATCCGATCGGAGAGACCTCCCGCAAGTTCCGTCAGCTCGGCATCGGCTACGCCAACATCGGCGCCCTGCTGATGGCCCTGGGCATGGCATACGACTCCGACGCCGGGCGGGCCTGGGCCGGTGCCCTCACCGCCCTCATGACCGGACACGCCTACGCCACCTCGGCCCGTACGGCCGGGCGCATGGGTCCCTTCGCCGGCTTCGCCGAGAACCGCGAGCACATGCTCGGGGTGCTCAACATGCACCGCGAGGCCGCCGCCGGGATCGACGAGGAACTGGTCCCCGCCGAGATCCTCTCCGCCGCCCAGCAGTCGTGGGACGAGGCGTGCGAGCTCGGCGAGCAGGTCGGCGTGCGCAACTCGCAGGCCTCCGTGCTCGCCCCCACCGGCACCATCGGCCTGATGATGGACTGCGACACGACCGGCATCGAGCCCGACCTCGGCCTCGTGAAGATGAAGAAGCTCGTGGGCGGCGGCAACATGACCATCGTCAACCAGACGATCCCGCGTGCCCTGCGCCGCCTCGGCTACTCCGACGTCCAGGTCACCGACATCATCGCCTACATCGACGAGAACAAGTCGATCCTCGGCGCCCCGCACCTCGCCGCCGAGCACATCTCGATCTTCGCCTGCTCCATGGGCGACAACCCGATCCACTACACGGGCCACGTGCGGATGATGGCGGCGGTCCAGCCGTTCATCTCCGGCGCCATCTCCAAGACCGTCAACATGCCCGAGGACGTCTCGGTCGAAGACATCGAGCAGCTCCACATCGATGCCTGGAAGCTCGGCGTGAAGGCCGTCGCCATCTACCGCGACAACTGCAAGGTGGCCCAGCCCCTCGCCATGGCCAAGAAGGGCGACGCCTCCGAGGGCAACTTCGGCGACGGCAGCGCCCCCGAGCTCGTGGCCGCCCAGCCGCAGGTCATCGAGGTGGAGCGGGTCGTCGAGAAGATCGTCGAGAAGGTCATCACGGTCAAGCAGCCCGTGCGGACCAAGCTCGACCGCAACCGCACCTCCCGCACCTTCGAGTTCCGGGTGGCCGACTGCAAGGGCTTCGTCACGGTGGGCGAGTACGCCGACGGCCGGCCCGGTGAGGTCTTCCTGAAGGTCGCCAAGCAGGGCTCCACCCTGGCCGGGATCATGGACGCCCTCTCGATCAGCCTCAGCTACGGCCTCCAGTACGGCGTGCCGCTGCGGGCCTTCGTCGAGGCGTTCACCAACACCCGCTTCGAGCCCGCCGGCATGACCGACGATCCGGAGCTGCGCATCGCCTCGTCGCTGCTCGACTACATCTTCCGTCGTCTCGCCATCGACTACCTCACCTTCGAGGAGCGCGAGGAGCTCGGGATCCGCACGGTCTCCGAGCGCACCCAACCCACGCTGCCCGGTGTGGAGGAGACCGTGGTCGAGAGCCGGCAGGGCTCCGACCTGGCCGCCGATCCGAAGTCGATCCCGTCGGCGTCGGAGCTGGCCATCGAGCTCGACAACGAGGCCACCTCGGCGGCACCATCCCAGCCGAGCCTGCTCGACCGGGCCGGCGTCACCGACCTCACCACGCCTGCCCACCGGCACACTCCGCCACAGGTCACCCCGGCCGCCAGCCACTCCGATGCGCCGTACTGCATGCAGTGCGGCGTCCAGATGCAGCGCGCCGGCTCCTGCCACGCCTGCCCCAGCTGCGGCAGCACCTCCGGCTGCAGCTGACCGGTCCACCGTTCGGCTCCTGGGCCGGATGCGCACAACCGACACCCCCAACGGACTCCGGCCGGGCTCCACCTCAACGAAGAGGTGGCCCGGCCGGGCGTCGTCTGGGATCGGTCGATCCCGATGTCGCCAAGGGGCTGGTGGCCGAGGTAC
>JAOBWM010000215.1 GCA_025463365.1 Acidimicrobiales bacterium | reverse complement strand
CGCCCCCCGTACCGTCCACCGCGACAGATCGAGGTCACGACGGGCGGGCGCGTCGTCGACCTCGATGACCGGGACGTGCGAGAGGGAGTGCATCGATGAGTGGAAGCAAGGCGCGGCTGCAGGCGATCGAGAACGTGAAGGAGTACCAGTCGCCGGCGGCCTTCTTCTCGGCGACCGATGCTCCCGGCGAGGTGTTCGGGCAGAACGTGTTCACCAAGGCGGTGATGCAGAAGCGGCTGCCCAAGCCGGTCTTCAAGTCGGTGATGGCCACCATCGAACACTCCAAGCCCCTCGACCCGGCGGTGGCGGACACCGTGGCCTCGGCCATGAAGGATTGGGCGTTGGAGAAGGGCGCCACCCACTACGCGCACGTCTTCTACCCGCTGACCGGGCTCACGGCCGAGAAGCACGACAGCTTCTTCGAGCCAGGTGACGACGGCGGGTCGATCGCGGAGTTCGCCGGCAAGACGCTGACCCAGGGTGAGCCCGACGCGTCGAGCTTCCCGAACGGCGGGCTGCGCGCCACGTTCGAGGCCCGCGGCTACACGGGCTGGGACGTCACCAGCCCCGCCTACATCTTGGAGAACCCGAACGGGAACACGCTGTGCATCCCGACGGTCTTCGTATCGATGACTGGTGAGGCCCTCGACCACAAGACGCCCCTGTTGCGGTCGCAGCAGGCGATGGCAGCGCAGGCCAAGCGGGTGCTGAAGCTCTTCGGCCACACCAAGCCCGACGCGGTGGTGTCGTACGCCGGCGCCGAGCAGGAGTACTTCCTGATCGACCGCAGCTTCGTGTTCTCCCGCCCGGACCTCTTGAACTCAGGGCGGACGCTGTTCGGTGCCAAGCCGCCCAAAGGCCAGGAGTTCGACGACCACTACTTCGGCGCCATCCCCGATCGGGTGCTGGCCTTCATGCTCGATGCGGAACGGGAGCTGTTCAAGCTCGGGATCCCGGCCAAGACTCGGCACAACGAGGTGGCGCCCGGCCAGTTCGAGATCGCGCCGATGTTCGAGCGCTCCAACGTGGCCGCGGACCACCAACAGCTCCTCATGGTGACGCTGAAGAAGGTGGCGCAGCAGCACGGCATGGAGTGCCTGTTCCACGAGAAGCCCTTCGAGGGGATCAACGGCTCGGGCAAGCACGTCAACTTCTCGCTCGGCAACGCCAGCGAAGGGAACCTGCTCCTCCCCGGCGACACGCCCCACGACAACGCCCAGTTCCTCGTCTTCTGCGCCGCCGTCATCCGCGCCGTCCACCAGTTCGGCGGGCTGCTGCGGGCGTCGGTCGCCTCGGCCACGAACGACCACCGGCTCGGCGCGAACGAGGCACCGCCAGCGATCATCTCCATCTTCCTGGGCGACCAGCTCACCGACGTCTTCGACCAGGTCGCCAAGGGCGGCGCCACCGCCTCGAAGGAGAAGGGCACGATCATCATCGGCGCCGACACGCTGCCGGTCCTGCCGACCGACCCCGGCGACCGCAACCGCACGAGCCCCTTCGCCTTCACGGGCAACCGCTTCGAGTTCCGGGCTCCAGGGTCGCTCCAGTCGATCGCGGGGCCGATGGTCACGATCAACACGATCCTGGCCGAGGCCCTCGACCACATCGCGACCGAGATCGAGGCATCGATCGCGGAGGGTGCCGACTTCGACGTCGCCGTGCAGAAGATCCTCGAAGCGATCATCACCGACCACGGCGCCGTGGTGTTCAACGGCGACGGCTACTCCGAGGCCTGGCAGGTGGAGGCCGAGGCCCGGGGCCTGTTGAACCTGCGGACCACGCTCGATGCCCTGCCCCAGCTCGTCACCCCCGAGGCGATCGAGCTGTTCTCGCACTACGGCGTCTTCAGCGAGCGGGAGATCCACAGCCGCTACGAGATCGCCCTCGAGCAATACGCGCTGAGCATCGGGGTCGAGGCCCGCTCGACGCTCGAGATGGCGGCAACGGTCATCCTTCCGGCCGCGCTCCGCTACCAGACCGAGCTCGCCACCAACGTCGCGAGCCTCAAGGCCGTCGGCATGGAAGCGGACAGCGCCGACCTCGAGGGCGTCTCGGCGCTGATCGTGTCGTTGCGCGCCGGTATCGCCGGGCTCAAGGCGGTCCTGGCGCACGAGGCCGACACCGTCGAGGAGGAGGCCAGCCACGCCGGCCACGACCTGCTCCCGGCGATGGCGTTGGTGCGGGCCGCCGCCGATGAGCTCGAGGGGCTGGTGGCCGATGACCTCTGGCCGCTTCCCACCTACCAGGAGATGCTCTTCATCCTGTAGCTCCGGACCGGGCGCTTCCGTTGGCGCTGCATTCGGTCCTCGTCGGGGCGTCGGCGTCTCCAGCGCCGGCGCTTCGGCGCGCCCCTGACCGGCACGAATCGCGCCTCAAGGATTCCTGTGGTGTGCCGATGGAGAGGTTCATGGGTGCGTCCTCGTTCGAACGGCGGCTCGGCCTGCGCCACCGCGTGTCCTGGGTCGAGATCGGCTGGTACTACCGGGTGCCGGGAGAGCATCGGCCTGACGGTTCGCCGCGGGCCGAACGGTGCCGCGGGTTCCTCGTCGACGTCTCGGTGTCGGGCGCGGCCCTGGTGGCGGCGCGCACGCCCCACCTGGAGGTCGGCTCGGTGGCCGGGCTCGAGTTCCGAGACCTGGCCGGGATGGTGACGGTGCGGCGGATCGACTCGTTCGGGCACGACGACACGGCGGTGCGCTACGGCATCGAGTTCACCGATGCGAACTCCCCGATCGCCATCGGGCTGAGCGACGCGTTCCTCGCCCGCTACTCCCAACTCCCCGCATGGCGCGATCCGCGCCTCCGAGCCGTCGACGGCACCGACACACCGGTCGGCGAAGCCGCGGAGCCCGAAGCGCCGGCGGCCTCGATGGTGCCGGCGATGCCCGCACCCATCGACGCCTCGTCGCTCGGCCGCCTCAAGGTCTGACTCCCTTCACGGGGCAGGACACCGATCAGGTCGGCGGGTCAGGCCAGCGGATCGGTGGGCCGTTCGACCTCGAGCGACCCCAACGCCGGCTCCACGACCACGGGGGCGTCGGCGGTGGCATCCGAGCGGGAGGCCACCTCGGAGAGCATGTGCTGGTGATCGACCAGCCAGCGTTCGAGCTCGTCGGCCGGCATCGGGTGGCAGAACAGGTATCCCTGGCCCTCGTCGCATCCCATGGAGGTCAGCAGGGTGGCGGCGTTCTCCGTCTCGATTCCCTCTGCGACGACGAGCATGCCCAACCGGTGTCCGAGGGCGATCACGAACTCGGCAACCGCGCGCTTGGCATCGCTCTTCTCGAGGCCGAGCACGAAGCTGCGATCGATCTTGAGCTCGTCGACCGGCAGGTCGGTCAGCGACACGAGTGAGGTCGACCCCTGGCCGAAGTCGTCGAGGGAGATCCGCACGCCGGCCTGGCGGAGGTGGCCGAGCAGATCCTTGGCTCGGGTGGGGTCGGCGATGGCTGCGGTCTCGGTGATCTCGACCTCGAGCCGGCTGGCCGGTACCCGAGCCGCGGCGAGCACCTGCAGCAGGTGTTCGGCAAGGCGGTTGTCGTCGAGGTTCCGGGCTGAGAAGTTGATCGAGACCGAGAGGGCGGGATGGTCGTGGCGCCAGGAGACGATCTGGCGAGCGGCCTCCTCGACGACCCAGGCGGTGAGTGGCCGGATGAGCGACGTCGTCTCGGCGAGGGGCACGAAGTCAGCCGGCGGGAGCAGCCCGCGTTCGGGGTGCTCCCAGCGGACCAGGGCTTCGACCGAGCGGACGTGCCCGGTGATCAGGTTGAGCTTCGGCTGGTAGTGGAGCTTGAGCTGCCCGGCCGCGATGGCCTCGCCCAGCTCGCCGGCGAGCTCGAGGCGGTCGGGATCGAACGCCTCGAGCTCAGGGGTGTAGCCCACGACGATCAGCCGGGCTTCCTTGGCGGCATGGGTGGCCAGGTCGGCAC
This sequence comes from Acidimicrobiales bacterium, assembly GCA_025463365.1. GTDB lineage: Bacteria > Actinomycetota > Acidimicrobiia > Acidimicrobiales > Iamiaceae > Aquihabitans. Next base: position 23,071 of record JAOBWM010000215.1, on the reverse strand, counting down.
AGCGAAGGAGATCCGCCGCGTCACCGGTGATCTGCGTGCTGCTGGCGACGCCGACCGTCACCTCGAGGTTGACCCGGATCCCGGCCACCGAGACCTGCTCTGCGGTGGCCGACTGGATCGCCGCGAGCATTCGGGATTCGCCCCCGGCGCCGAAGTCTGGCCACAGCACCGCGAACTGGTCGCCACCGACGCGCGCCACCATCCCCACGGGGTCGACCCCAGCGGAGAGGCGGCGGGCGACGTCGCACAGGAACCGGTCGCCGTTGTCGTGGCCGATCGTCTCGTTCACCTCGCGGAACCGGGCGATGTCGACGACGCCGACCAGGATCGGATGGTCGGCGTCGGCCCAGGCCTCGATCATCTCGCTGAACGCATGGCGGTTCGGGAGGCCGGTGAGCTGGTCGCTGTGGGCGAGCCAGGCACTCTCCTCGGCCGTCGCCCGCAGCTTGCGGGTGACCGACCACGACACCAGGGCGAGGATCATCCAGAGGATGCCCAGACCGCCGACGAGCGCTTCGGTGAGCCGCCGCTCCGAGGCGGCGGCGGTGTCGGCGAACGGCTGGTAGGGGAGGTAGGTCTCGAGCACGGCCACGACGCGCGAGCTGCCCGGCGGGTGGACCGCGACATAGGTCTCGACCGCGGCAACGTCGGCGCCCGACCGGTTGGCCAGGTCCACCTCGTCGTTGTTCATCCTGGTCAGGGCTCGCACCGGGACGCCCGCGGCCGCCTGCTTGACCTCGTCGTCGACAGCCACCTTGGGGGCGTCGTGGGGGTGGCTGGCGTCGAACAGGATCGTGCCCGTGGCCGACCGCAGGCGGAGCCGCAGGACGCTGGCATCGCCGTGGAGGGAGGCGGTGGAGGCGATGAGGCGTCGGCGTTGGGCCGACGAGATGCCGTGGTCCAGGGCGCCCGACCCGATCGCCGGCTCGATGCTCGCGTCAGAGATCGTCTGCGCCCGCGCCACGGCTTCCGACAGGGCTCGATCGTCGATCTCGTGGCGGACCAGTTGGTTCACGACGCCGCCGAGGACCGCGACGGGGATCAGGCTCACCAGCGCATAGATCGCGAAGAGGCGCGAACCAGTGCCGGTGCGACGGTCGACTGGTCCGCGGTCCACCTGGTTCCATCGGCCCATTTCGGCGGATCTCAAGTCGATCGATGACAGCCAGGATCTACGCCCGCTCGCCGCCGAGGCTCCCGGCATCGATCGCGGCCGGGAGCTCAGATGACGCATCCGGCGGCGGGTCCGATGCGACGGGCGCCGGCTCGGGCGATGGGTCGGGCGACGGCTGGGGCGGCGGCTCGTGCGACGGCGCGGCCACCGGCGGTGCGAAGTCCCGGTAGACCGGATCCCGCCAGCGGGGGAGTCGGGAGTGGCGCGCGAGGAACGCATCGCTGACGCCCTTGGCCAGCTCGGAGTTGGGTGAGGTGAACTCGATCCCGTACAGCCGGAAGTCCCGCTCGTGGAAGATCCGGTCGATCCGGCGGATCGCGACCGTGTCCTTGAAGCCTCGGAACTCGACCCCGACGATGCATCCGAGCCAGACGTGCGAGGTGTGCGGGGCCACGATCAGGGCGCCAGTGACCGAGACATCCACCAGGTCACCGGTGGTGGCGATCACCTCGACCGGGTCCTCCGGCGTGGCCCCGGGGATGCCGTAGTGCCACCCGATCTCAACGCCTTCGACCTCTCGGCGCTCGCCGACACGGCGTTCGAACATGGGAGTGTCCATCCCGGCTCCATCGGCCGGATGGGGTGCGGACCTGAGGGCCCGATGGGGCCGGGGTAGAAAGCGGAGATGGCTGGACAGCGGATCGAGATCGACGCGGGCGGATTCGGGCTCGTGCTCGGGGTCGGGGACGACGGGCGGGTGCACCAGCTCGGCTTCGGACGGGACACGGCGCCCGCTACGGCCGACCTCCCGACCTGGCTGTACCCGCTGGCCTACCCGACGTTCGGTGAAGAGCACCTGCGAGAACCGGCGCTGCGGATCACCCATGGCGACGGCGCGACCTCGACGCGACTCGTCTACCGCGGCCACCACCAGCAGGTCGACGGACGGGGGACCGTGCATCGCATCGAACTTGCGGACCGGGTGGCACCGGTGCGGGTGACGTTGTGCGTGCGGCCGTGGCCCGATGTGGGCCTGATCGAGCAGTGGGTCGAGGTCACCAACGATGGCAGCGCACCCTGCACCCTCCACCAGGTGGCGGCATCGGCGCCGTCGTTCACCGCCGTGGACCCGCACCTCACCCACTGGGGTGGCGGCTGGGCCAACGAGTGGACCGAGACCACCGAGCGCATCGCCTCGGGGACCAAGACGGTGGCGTCGGCCGGCGGGGTGCGATCGTCGCTGCACCTGCCACCGCTCGCCCTCCTCGCTCCCGACGGCATCGCCTCAGAGGTCCACGGTCGGGTCGCCGCGGTCACCGTGGCGTGGGGCGGCGACGTCCGCTTCGACGTGGAGGCCGCCCCACACGGCCAGCTGCGGGTGATCGCCGGCGCCCAGCACCGCGGCGCCGAGCGCATCCTCGACCCGGGGGCATCGTTCTCCAGCCCTCCGGCGATCTGGGCCTGGTCCGAGACGGGGATCGGTCCCACGAGCCGCGCCCTGCACCGCTACGCCCGCGAGCACGTCGTGCGCGACGGCGGACGGACGAGGGCAACCGTGGTCAACACCTGGGAAGCCCTGTTCTTCGCCCTCGACCCCGAGCGGCTCGGTGCCCAGGTCGACGTGGCGGCCGACCTCGGTGGGGAGCTGTTCCTCCTCGACGACGGCTGGTTCGGGACCACGCACCCGCGCGACGACGACACCACCGGCCTCGGCGACTGGGAGGTCGACCGGCGCAAGTTCCCTCACGGGCTGCAACCGCTCATCGACCGGACCCTGAAGACGGGGATGCGGTTCGGGCTGTGGGTCGAGCCCGAGATGGTCAACCCCGCGTCGTCGCTCTACGAGGACCACCCCGACTGGGTCATCGCCGAGGCGGGTCGCGATCGCCGTGAGGAGCGCAACCAACTGGTGCTCGACCTGTGCCGGCCCGAGGTCGCGGCCTTCTGTCTCGGCGTCATCGACCGCGTCCTCACCGAGCATCCGGGCATCTCGTACCTGAAGTGGGATGCCAACCGAGACGTCACCGAGCCCGGTTCGGGCGCGGCCGGCATCGCGACCGACCGTCAGTCCCACCTGCCGATCGACCGGGTGCGCGCCACGTACGAGCTGATGGCCGAGGTGGGCCGCCGCCATCCCGACGTCGAGCTGATGGCGTGCGCGTCAGGGGGTGGCCGGGGCGACTTCGGCACGCTCCGGTACTTCCACGAGATCTGGACCTCGGACAACACCGATCCATTGGACCGCGTGCGGATCCAGTGGGGCGCGTCGCACCTGCTCCCGGCGTCGGTGCTCGGCGCGCACGTCACCCGCTGGGGCAACAAGCCGCTCGCCATCGGGTGCGCGGTGGCGATGAGCGGGCGCTTCGGGCTCGACCTCGACCTCCAAGCCATCGATCCGGCCGAACGCGAGATCCTCCGGGAGGCGGTGGCCACGTACGCCCGGATCCGTGACCTGGTGCAGCATGGACAGCTCTACCGGCTCGTCTCGCCAATCGGCACCGATCGGGCCTCGCTGGCCTACGTCGACGACGAGGGCGACCGAGCCGTCGCCTTCGCGTACCGCCTCGCCGACGAGCTCGTCGGTGCGGACGAGCCCGGCTCCGGGCCGGGGCACGCGCCGCCGCTCGCGGGGTTGCTGGCCGCCATCCAGCCGTCGCGGACCTACGTGGTTCGAGACATCACGCCCGGCCGCGCGTCACCCGGGCCGGCACGTGTCGAGGTCCTCGGCGCCGACGTGGCGTCGGCCATGTTCGCTTGGCCGGCGGGCCCGGCGCCGGCTGCGACGATCTGGGAGATCAGCGCGGGGTAGGGAGCTCGACCAGCGGGCGGGCGAGGTCGAGCGCCAGCAGGTCCTCCACCGGGGCCGGCCGGCCCATCAGGTACCCCTGGCCCCACGTGACGCCCAGCTCCCGGATCGTGGCGAGCTGCTCGGGCGTCTCGACCCCCTCGGCCACGACGCCGAGCCCCAGGCGCGTCGCCATCGACACCATCGCCTCGACGATCACGCGCGTCCCCGGGTCCGTGGTGGCGGCCTGGGTGTAGCTGACGTCGAGCTTCAGCAGCTCGATGGGGTAGCGGCGCAGGTAGCTCAGCGACGAGTAGCCGACACCGAAGTCGTCGAGGGCCAAGGCGACACCGGCATCGCGTAGCTGGCGGAGGCACTGGTCGACCTCGTCGCGGGGATCGATCAGGACGGACTCGGTGAGCTCCAGAACCACATGCTCCGGGGGCACGGAGTTGGCCTCGATGATCTCCAGCGTCCGCGCCGCGTAGCCCGGTTCGTCGAGCTCTCGTCCCGAGACGTTGCAGCCGATCCGCACCTGATCGAGGCCGGGCGCCGATGCCCGCAGGATCGAGCCTGCTTCGAGGGTGCGTTGGAGGACGCGGCGGCCGAGCGGCACGATCAGCCCCGAGTCCTCGGCCACCGGGACGAACTCAGCAGGGGTCGCGGCAGACCAGCGGCAGAGGGCCTCGACGCCGCTGATGAGCCCGTCGTCCATCCGGACCACCGGTTGCAGGTGGACATCGATCGTCCCGTCGGCCAGCGCGTCGCGCATCGCCGCCTCGAGCTCGAATCGCCGGCGCACCCGCTGGCGCAGCGTCTCGTCGAACAAGGCGCAGCGCCCGCGCCCGCCCCGCTTGGCCGCATACATCGCCGTGTCCGCGTCCCGAACGAGGCCCTCGGGGTCGAGGGAGCGGCGCCGGGTGGTGGCCACCCCGAGGCTGGCCGAGAGGTGGGATGCGACCCCCGGCACGCTGGCCTTCCGGACCGCATCGAGGAGCCGCTCCGCCGTGGCCATCGCGTCGGTCGCGTCCTGCCCCTCGCAGACGACGACGAACTCGTCGCCGCCGAAGCGCGTCACGACGAGCGGATGGGCGGCCCGGCGCAACTCGTCGGCCACCGCCGTGAGCAGCCGGTCGCCCGCACCGTGCCCGAGGCCGTCGTTGATGATCTTCAGGTTGTCGAGGTCGATGAAGCACAAGGCGACGTGGTCGTCGCCGCTGCCGGTGGCCCGGGTCGATTCGAGTTGCTCCATCAGCGCGGTTCGGTTGGGGAGCCCGGTGAGCGGGTCCCGGCGGGCTTGGGAGGCGAGCTCCCGGGCGTGCGCCCGCTCCGCGGTGACGTCGCGCATCGTGATGCCGACGTGGTACTGGCCGGGCTCGGGGCCAGCGACCGGTCGGGCCGAGGTGGCCATCAGATGGGCCACACCGTCGAGGTCGAGGACCTCGACATCGCCGGCCCACCGCTCGAGTCGCTCGAGCGAGGGGAGGATCTGCGCCGTCGCGAACGCCTGGAGCGCCGGAGGGAGCGAGAGGAGCAGCGGCCGCCCGAGCAGGTCGTCGCCGAAGTACCGCTCCGCTTCGTTGTTCATGTACGAGACCGTGCCGGTGAGGTCGGACACGATGACGAGCTCGTCGATCTCGTCGACCACCTGCACGAGCCGATCGTGCGCCTGACCCGTGCGCGTCTGCTCGGTGACGTCCTGCACCGTCACGATCACGTGCTGCCCGGTGGCGTGGTCGACGGTGACGACCTTGACCCACAGGTTCACGGTCTCGCCGTCCAGGGCGGTGAGCCGCACGAGCCGCGACGAGCCGGCGTTCCCGCCGTCGAGTTGGCGAAGCAGCTCGGCGATCTCGGCGGCGAAGCGTGGATCTACGAGGTCGGTCCACCGGGTGGCGAGCTCCGAGCCGACGCGGAGGGGCGCGATCGAGTCGGGAATGGGGCCGAGCAAGCCGGCATGGGTGAGCAGGGAGACGAGCCGATGGTTGGCGAAGTGCACGAGGCCCGCCTCGTCGAGCAGGGCGACGCCCACCGGCATGGACTCGGCGAGCGTGCGGTAGCCGAGCTCTCGATCATGGAGCAGCTGTTCGGCCTCGACCACGGCCTGGATGTCGTGGAACTCCGACAGGATCGACGCTTGGTCCGGGTCGGCGAGGGAGTTCCAGGCGGTCGAGGCGAACCAGCGCCACGATCCGTCCGCATCGCGCAGCCGGACCCGGGTGGACTGCGAGCGATCGGGCAGCGCGATCAGGTCGGTCCATGCCCCCATCGCGCCGGCGATGTCGTCGCGGTGCATCAGCTCGTGCATCCGCATGCCCTGGATGGCGTCGGGGTGCAACCCGAGCGCGGCGAACACATCGATCGAGCCGGGCAGGATGCGGGCGCGCCGGTCGAGGCGGAGTTGGAAGCTGCGGGCCGCTCGCGGTGGCGGGGTGGCGACCACGGCAGCGGTGGCCGATCAGGTTCCGGTGAGACGGGCGACGACGGGGGCCATGGCCTCCATGGCATCGTGCTGCACGACGATGTACGACGCGTCCCAGCGCTCGCGGCGCTCCTCGATCGAGGCGCAGATCTCGTCGACCGTGCCGACCAGCGCGTGGGGGAACTCGAGCAGGTCGCCGGCCGAGATCCCGAACAGCGGGCTGTACTCCTCGGCGACCTTGCGGCGGTCATCGGTGACGATGCACGCGAAGTTCAGGAGGTTGATCTCCAGGTCGGCGTAGCGCTCGCCGGCGGCCTCGCGCACCCATGCGAGCTTCTGGTCGGTCTGCGCCGCGGTGCCCGACCGCGCCGCGTCCGCATCGACGGCGCCGTTGGGGATAGTGGGGTTGATACCCACGATGTCGGCATGGCGGCCGGCCAGTGTGAGCATGCGGCGCAGGCCACCACCGACGAGGATCGGAGGCCGAGGCGACTGGACCGGCTTGGGGAGGCCGTTCATGCCCGTGACCCTGTAGTGCTCGCCCTCGAAGGTCACCGGCTCCGCGCCGAACAGCCCGGTGATGATGGCAAGCCCCTCCTCGAACCGATCGACGCGCACGGACGGCTTGTCGTAGGGGATGCCCGACTGCTCGTAGTCGCTGGCCATCCAGCCGGCGCCGAGGCCGACCTCGAGGCGCCCGTTCGACAGCACGTCGATCGAGGCCAGCTCCTTGGCCAGGACCACGGGGTGCTTGTAGTCGTTGTCGAACACGAGGGCGCCGACGCGCAGCGCGGTGGTCGCAGCCGCGGCCGCGGCCAACGCCGGAATGGGTGCCAACTGGTCGCCGAAGTGGTCCGGCAGGAACATCGTGGCGTACCCGAGGTCCTCGGCCTGGCGGGCGAGGGCCGCCCACTCCTCGCCCGACCCAGCCGTGTGCGTCTGGACTCCGAAGCGGAAGCGGCGGGGGTGGCTCATCGTGCGATCCTTGTGCGGCGACAGAGGGGCCCGTGGTGCTGGCGTGGGCCGGGGTGGTGACTGTACCGCCGTGCCTGCCTCGGGACGGGAGGCCCGGTCACGGTACGATCGTCGTCCCGTGGTCTACGTCAAGCGCCTCCTCCGATTCGTCTTCGCCATGGCTGCCCTCATCGGCGTGCTGACGGCGGCGGTGGCGGTGATCGCGCCCCGCGTCGTCGACCTCGTCTCCGCCCACCGCTCGATCCACGAGCGCATCAGCCTCAAGCCCCTGGCCGAGCGGTCCTACATCTTCGACAGCAAGGGCAACCCGGTCGGCACGCTGATCAACAGCGAGAACCAGAACCGCGAGCCCGCCAAGCTGGCCGACGTCCCCGAGACCGTCGTGGGCTCGGTCCTCGCCGCCGAGGACGCCAACTTCTACAAGCACAGCGGCGTCAACATCCGCTCCATCCTGCGGGCGGTCGACGCCAACCTCCAGAGCGGCCAGGTCAGCCAGGGTGGCTCGACCATCACCCAGCAGGTGGTGAAGAACTCGCTCGTCGGCACCGAGCAGAACCTGAGCCGCAAGCTGCGAGAGGCCTTCCTCGCCGTCGAGCTCGAGAAGCAGATCGGCGAGACGAAGAAGCAAGCCAAGGACCGGATCCTCGAGCGCTACCTGAACAGCGTGTACTTCGGTGGTGGCGCCTACGGCGTCAAGGCCGCCTCGGAGTACTACTTCAACAAGGACATGAAGACGCTGAACTGGTCGGAGGGCGCCCTGCTCGCCGCGCTGATCCGCAGCCCGGCCGACTACGACCCCTTCAAGAACCCGAAGCTCGCGACCACCCGGCGCCACATCGTGCTCAAGCGGCTCGTGACCGTGAAGCGTCTGACGCAAGCGGAAGCGGACCTGTACGACGGGGTGCCGCTGCCGACCACGCCGAACCGCCCGAAGCCGCCGAACGACTACTTCGTGGAGCAGGTCAAGCAGCAGCTGCTCGACGACCCGTCCTTCGGCCTCGGGGCGACGCCGGCCGCTCGCAACCAGACCGTCTTCTCCGGCGGGATCAAGGTGTACACGACCTTCGACCCGGACCTGCAGTTGAAGGCGGTCCAAGCCCGCAACGAGACGCTGCCCAACAACAACGGCGACGGCACGTTCAACGTCAACAACCCCGATACCGGCCAGGTCACCTATGGCACCCAGGCCATCGCATCGATCGATCCCACGACCGGTGCGGTCCGCGTGCTCGTCGGCGGGCCGGGCTACGACCGCGACAAGAGCCGCGCCGATCTGACCGGCAAGCCCGGCCGTCAGCCAGGGTCCTCGATGAAGGTTTTCACCCTTGCCACCCTCTTCGAGAACGGCTACGTCCCCACGGACACGGTCAACGGCGGTCGGTGCACGTTCAAGATCCCGGGCCAGTCGAAGCTGTACTCACCGGCCACCGACCGCATCGGCACCGGCACCATCCAGACCATGATCCAGGTGTCGTCGAACTGCGGCTTCTTGCGGCTGGCCCAGCTCGTCGGCAACGACAAGATCGTCGACATGGCAAAGCGCCTGGGCGTGCGGACCTCGCTGTCGGACCCCTGCTACGGAACGGCCACGAGCTGCCCGCCGTTCAACCTCACCCTCGGCACCAAGAGCATCCCGGTGCTCGACATGGCTTCGGCCTACTCGGTGTTCGCCAACGACGGGAAGCGGAATGCGCCGTACTTCGTCGAGCGCATCGAGGACCGCAATGGCAAGGTCATCTACCAGCACCAGGTGAAGCCGGAGCAGGTCGTCGACCCGCAGGTCGCCCGCGAGGTCAACCAGGTGCTGATGAACAACGTCCGCCGCGGCACCGGTACCGCGGCCCAGATCGACTCCGGCCAGCAAGCAGCCGGCAAGACGGGGACCACGAACGATTCCACCGACGTGTGGTTCGTCGGCTACACCCCCCAGCTCGCCACGGCCATCTGGATGGGTGCACCGGGCGGAGCGATCTCGCTGAACAACGCCGGGCTCGCCGGCGCCACCGGCGGGCGTTTCCCCGCCCGCACATGGGGTCGCTTCTACTCGTCGATCCTCGCCGGCCAACCCTTGATCGATTTCCCGATCCCCGACACCACCCGCAGGGGCAAGTCGGTGGGGAAGATCCCCAACGAGGTCGGCGGATCCGGCTCGAGCAGGAGCCCACGCAACCCCGGAGGCACCGTCACCACCACGCCGACCACCCCGACCACCCCCGGCACCACGCCACAGGTCACCCCCGGCACCACCCAGCCGGGCTTCGGCGGGGGAACAGGAGCCCCATGACCGCCGACGCTCCGCTCGAAGCGCTCCTCGTGGTCCAGGGCCACGACACGAGGCTCGACCAGATCCACCACAACCTCGCCGCGCTGCCAGCGAGGGCCGAACGCGACGAGGCCGTCCGCTCGCTCGCCGCCGTCGAGGCCGAGATCGTGACGGTGACCGCCGTGCGCGACGACCTCGCCCGCGACCAGAAGCGCCTCGATGACGAGGTGTCGACCCTCGAGGGCAAGCGCAAGGGGTTCGACACCAAGCTCTACAGCGGCACGATCACCAACCCCCGCGAGCTGCAGGACCTCCAGGAGGAGATCGAGGCGCTCGGCCGGCGGATCGGCGTCCTCGAGGATCGTGAGCTGTCGATCATGGAGCAGGTCGAGCCGGTCGAAGCTCGGCTCGCGGCGCTCACCGCGTCGCAGGAGCAGGGCAGCACCGCGCGCTCCGACGCGGAACTGCGGCTCACCGCCGCCGAGGCCGAGCTCGCGGTCGCCCTCGAACAGGAGACGGGCGCGCGCCGCGTCGCCGCCGCCTCGGTACCCGACGACCTCCTGGCGTCCTACGAGAAGCTGCGATCCGGCCTCGGTGGCGTCGGCGTCGCTCGCCTGGTCGGGAACCAGTGCGGAGGGTGCCACCTCACCCTCTCCGCCATGGAGGCCGCTCGGATGCGGAAGCTGGGCGCCGGCGAGGTGGGCCACTGCGACGAGTGCGGCCGCATCCTCGTCCCCTGAGCCCGACCACCGAGCCTTCCCGCCCGTGCTGATCTGGTTCGCGGTCACGTCCGTGCTCGTGGTGGCCATCGTCTTCAAGAGCCCTGGCGTCGACTACCGCTTCGTGATCGCCGGGTCCGTCCTGCCGCTGGCGGAGGCCGTGCTGGGTGGGCCCCGGCTGCTGCACTCGGTGATCGGGGCGGTGGCCGTCCTCGTCGTCGTGGTGGCCGCCACCCGCAGCCGGCGCCTGCTGCGCCGGCGGATCCTCGGCCTCCCCATCGGGATGATGTGCCACCTCGTGTTCGACGGGTCGTTCACGCGCGCGGCGGTGTTCTGGTGGCCGCTCGTGCACCGGTCGGGATCCCCCGGTCGGATCCCCGAGCTCGGTCACCTCGGTTCATCGCTGGTGTTGGAGATCGTTGGGGTCGGGCTCGCGGCATGGGCCTGGCGGTGGTTCGGGCTGACGGACCCCAGTCGGCGGGACCGTTTCCTGCACGAAGGCCGCCTCGACGTCCCCGGGGATTAGCGGACCTTGATGCCCGGGGTGCCGGCCAGGACATCGACCGTCGCATCGACGTGGGCCGCCGAGGTGGGCTCGGCGATGGTGTCGACGATCACGAACTCGGCGGTCCACCGCTCGGGGGTGACGGTGCAGCGGGTGTAGCCGTGGTCCACGAAGTTCGAGTACGGGATCCCGATGCTGGTGAGGTCGAGATCGCCGATGAGCTTGCCGAGGCCGCCGGAGGAGATCGACGTCCCCACCAGTTCGTGGGCGACGATCTTCCCCTTGACCCCGGCCGAGGGCATTCGGAGATCCGCCGCCCCGGCGGCGTGGATGTCACCCGTGAGCACCATCACGTTCTCGAGCCCGGCGCGGTCGATCGCCTCGAACAACCGTTGGCGTGCCGCGGGGTAGCCGTCCCACTGGTCGACGTTGAGGATCGTGTCGCCGATGACCAAGGCCTTCATCACGGTCTGCTGGGCGAGCACCGTCCACGTGGTGTCGGACGCGGCCAGGCCCTTGGCAAGCCATTCCTCCTGGACGGTGCCGAGCATGGTGTGGTCGGGGTCGTCGAGCGCGGGACACGCGGCAGCCGTCGTCGGCTTGTCCCCGCAGGGTTGGTCCGTGCGGTGCTGGCGCCCGTCGAGGACGAGGAACGTCGCGAGCTTGCCGAACGAGAACGAGCGGTACACGGTGAGGCTGCCGTCGGCGGCCGGCGGGGCGATGCGAACCGGGTGGTGCTCCCAGAACGCCTGGTACGCAGCCTTGCGACGCCGCTCGAAGGCCTGCCGGCTGAGGGCCGATGCCGGCACGTCCCCGGCGTAGTTGTTCTGCACCTCGTGGTCGTCCCAGGTGACCACCCAGGGCGCGACCTGATGTGCCTTCTGCAGCTTCGGGTCGAGCTTGTAGCCGGCGTAGACGGTGCGATAGTCGGCGAGGGTCTGGGGCTCGGCGTCGAGCGGCGTCTTGGTGTCCCCGGTGCCGCCGGGATACTCGTAGATGTAGTCGCCGAGGTGGAAGACGAGATCGAGGTCGTCCTCGGCGAGGTGGTCGTAGGCCGTCCACTCGCCGTCGCGGCGGTTCTGGCAGGACACGAACGCCAGCCGCAGCCGGTCGACGGTCGCCCCCTCCTTCGGGGTGGTGCGGGTGCGCCCGGTGGCGCTCGCGTAGGTCCCGACCCGGAAGCGGTAGTGGTACCAGGTGTCGGGGTCGAGGCCCTCGACGTCGACGTGGATGCTGTGGCCGAACTCGGCGGCGGCCGGCTCGATCCCCGACGCCACCACGTGGTCGAAGCCGGCGTCGCTGGCCAGCTCCCACAGGACCTGGACGTCGCGGTCACCGATCCCGAAGAGCCCGAGCTGGTTGAGCGGGTCCGGGGCGAGTCGGGTCCAGAGGATGACCGAGCGGGGGAGCGGGTCACCCGACGCCACGCCGAGGGTGAACGGGTCGGTCTCGAGTCCCTGCGCGGGCGGCACGACCGGCGGACGGGTGGACGTCGTGGCGGCGTCGGTCGCCCCCGACGACGAGGTCCCCTTCGATCCGTCGCTCCCGCCACCGTTGCTGCAGGCAGCGAGCACGATCGATCCGGTGCCCGCCGCGGCCAGGGCGAGGAACCGGCGCCGGTGCATCTCGACCCGGGTCGCCAGCTCGAATCGGAGCGCGTCGTGTGCGTCCTGGTCCTCGGGCCCCTCGGCCATGGTGCACCCCCGGTCCGGGCGGGCCCGTGCCACGCCGGCCCGTGACCCTACCGGGGCCCGATCACCCCGCCGAGGCACCTGTCGGCAGCGGGCGGTGCTAAGCAGCAACGATGCGAGGTGGGCTCGGCGGCGACGAGGAGGGACGGGCTGGACTGCTCGGTGGCGTGGCCGTCGCCCTCAGCTCGGCGCGGTCGGTGGAAGCCATCATGGCCGCCCTGGTCGACTCCCTGACCCCCGAGCTGTGCGATGCGTGCGAGGTGATCCTGGCCAACGCCGATGGCGAGCTGGTGCGGGTCGCGGCCGGTCCTGGCCCGATCGCGGCGCGGCGCAACATCCCGATCCCCGACGAGGCGGACCACCCGGTACGCCAGGTGATGGTCACCGGCGCATCGATCTCCATCGACTCGCGGTCACCCGGTGAGGAGCGGTTGTTCGGCCCGCTGGACGTGGCCGGGAGCGCACGATCGCTCGGCATGCTCGCGGCGATCCTGGCGCCGATGACGGTGGGGGACCGGATCGTCGGCGCGCTGGTCGCGGCCCTGGTCGCGCCCGACCGTCGCTGGAGGTCGGCGGATCGTGAGGTGGTGACGAGCATCGCGACGCTCGCGGGCCTCGCCATCGAGAACCTCGCGTCGCATGCCCGCGCCGCCGAGGTCACCCAGCGACTCGAGGTCCTGCTCGACCGCCAGCACCACATCGCCGGCACCCTTCAGGCCAGCCTGCTCCCGGCGGCCCTCCCGGAGATCCCCGGCGCCGAGGTGCGGGCCCACTACTGGCCCTCCACCGACGACCTCGAGGTCGGAGGCGACTTCTACGACGTGTTCCCGCTCGGTGGCTCGCAGTGGGGGCTGCTGGTCGGCGATGTGTGCGGCAAGGGCGTCGAGGCCGCCGCCGTCACCGCGGCGGCCCGGCACACGGCCCGCGCCGCGGCCCTGCACCTCACCGAGCCCGATGTGGTGCTGCGCTGGGTGCACGAGGCGATCCTCACGCTCGACCTCGCGTTCTGCACGATCGCCTACGCCACGTTCGACCACGAGTCCGGCGCCCTGGTGCTGTGCCTGGGTGGCCATCCCCGTGGCGTGATCGTCCGGGCCGACGGTGCCGCCGAGACCATCGGCGAGCACGGGACCCTCCTCGGCATGATCGACCTCGACCTGCACACCGCGAGCACGACGTTGGAACGCGGCGACTTGCTCGCCCTCTACACCGACGGCATCACCGACGTTCCTGGTGGCGAGGACATGTCCCTTGCCGAACTGATGGCGCTGCTCGCGACGGTGGCCGACCGGTCGCTCGACGCGATCGGCGCCGAGCTCCACCGGGAGTTGGCCCGCCGCAGGCCAGGTGGGTTCGACGATGACATCGCGCTGCTCCTCCTTCGTCGCCACTGAGCAGGCCTGATCGCGGTCGCTGCGGCGGCCGAGCTTCGAAGCGCCGAATGCTCAAGCTGTGCCCGCCGATGCCGATGGGACGCCATGGCCCGCGAATGGCGCACCGACACCTCTACGCGCCGCCTCGGAGAGCGACGCTCGCTCCCTGAGCAGACCGCCGCGTTCGTGCTGCGCCCGCGCCAGTCCCTGTTCCGGCGATCACCGATCCGGGTCGCGGTCCACGTCGACAACGTGTCGGTCACCGGCGTCGGCTTCTTCGCGCCGACCACCGAGGACTTCGTCGTGCACGACCAGCTGTCGTTCGAGATCGAGGCCATTGCGTCGCCGATCCGGCTCCGGCGGGTGACCGAGTCGGTGGGATCGGGCTGGACCTATTGCGGCGCCGAGTTCCTCGAGCCCACCCCAGGCGTCATGCCGGCCATCGACCGGCTCCTCAGCGGCGGGCAGACCTCGGGCAAGGATCTGCGCTGGCAGCAGGGCACCATCCGCTGACCCGGTTCGCTGACCCAGGTCGGTGACCAGTCAGCTCTTGAGGGGTGCGGCCCAGAGCCGGCGGCGGCTTCGGCCCTGTGCCAGCCAGCTGACGGCGACGAGTGGGTCGCCACCGGTGGCCTCCAGGTCGACGGCGGTCAAGAAGTCCGCTGAGGCGCCGTCCTCGATCTCGTGGATGGTGTTCGCGTCGACGCTGCGGATGCCGTGACCGCGTACCTCGACCTTGACCTCGAGCGCGGTCGCACCCGTGTGGTTCACGAGCCGCCAGTGGTCGTCCGCGACCCAGATCCGCTCCCATTGGCCCTTGCGCTGGCCGACCGAGCGAAGCAGGACCGCGAGTCCCACGACGGCCAAGACGGCGATGATGACGACGACGACCACCACGTTCGATACCCCTGTGTGCTCGATCCACCGACCCTGGAAACGCCGTGACCGTAGCTCGCAGCGACCGGCGGGACGCGGCATCCCAGACGAGGCTCACTCGGCGTAGACCTCGATCTCCGTGGCCTTGACCGCAGCCCACACCTCGTCGCCCTCCACCAACCCCAACTCGGCCACCGCGGCCGGGGTGACCTCGGCAACGATGCCCAGGGGTCCGGTGAGCCGGACGCGGATCCGGTCGCCGAGCAGGTCGATGCTGTCGATGCGCCCGAGCCACTGGTTGCGTGGGCTGCCGCTCGGTGCCTCGCGGTGCAGGGCGACGGCGCTCGGCGCGATGGTGGCGAACACCGGGCCGGTGTGCTGCCCCACCACGGTCAACTCGGCGCCGTCGACGAGCAGCCGGTCGCCGGCCGTCGTGCCGCGCAGGAGGTTCGTGCCGATCAGCCGGGCGACGTGCTCGGACCGGGGGCGCCGGGTGACCTCGGCGATCGGCCCGGCCTGCGTCACCTGGCCCTGCTCGAGGACGACGACCCGGTCGGCCAGGGCGAGGGCGTCGAGCGGGTCGTGGGTCACGAGGATCGTGGCGCCGGCGAACGCGGCGAGGTGGCGGCGCAGGTCTCGGCGGACCTCGATCCGGGTGCCCGCGTCGAGGGCGGCGAGCGGCTCGTCGAGCAGGAGCAGCCGGGGCGCGGTGGCGAGGGCCCGGGCCAGCGCCACGCGCTGGGCCTGGCCACCGGAGAGGTGCCGAGGCTTCGTTCGGGCCTGCTCCTCGAGGCCCATCGCGGCGAGCCACCGGGCGGCATCGGCCCGCGCTTCAGCCTTCGAGGTCCCCCGGGCTCGCGGCCCGAAGGCGACGTTCTCGAGGGCGGTCAAGTGGGGGAACAGGAGGTAGTCCTGGAAGACGACCCCGACCCGTCGCCGTTCGGGGACGACGAAGGTGCGGGTCGACGGATCGTCGACGACCGTTCCGTCGATGGCGATGCGGCCGCCCTCGCACGCGACCAATCCGGCGATGGCCCGCAACAGTGTGCTCTTGCCGGCGCCGTTCGGGCCGAGCACCGCGGTCACCGAACCGGCGGGCACGGCGAGCTCGACCGCGAGATCGAACGTCCCGAGCTGCAGCGAGACGGCGGCGTCGACGCTCATGCCCGCGCCAACCAGCGGTCCCGCAGCGCCACGAGCACGACGAGGGACACGGCCAACAGCACGAGGCTCAAGGCGATGGCCGAGTCCCGGTCACCTTCGAGCTGGAGGTAGACCGCGAGCGGGAGCGTCCGCGTCCGGCCGGCGACGTTGCCGGCGAAGGTGATGGTTGCGCCGAACTCGCCGAGCGCCCGAGCCCAGGCCAGGACCGTCCCCGCGGCCAACGAGGGAGCGATCAGCGGCAGGGTGACCCGCCGGAAGACCGTGACGCGGCCGGCGCCGAGCGTCCCGGCGACCTGTTCGAACCGCTGGTCCATGCCGCGGAGGGCGCCTTCCACGGTGATGACGAAGAACGGCATGGCCACGAACGTCTCGGCCACGATGGCGCCGGCCGTGGTGAACGTGAGCTGCAGACCGAACGCGTCGAACAGCCAGGTGCCGATCAGGCTCCGCCGGCTGAACGCCGAGAGGAGGGCGACGCCCCCGACCACGGGGGGCAGCACCATCGGCAACAAGACGAGGCCCCGGAGCAGCGACCGGCCAGGGATCTCGGTGCGGGCGAGCACCCACGCGAGGGGCGTGCCGAACACGGCTGCGAGGCCGGCAGCGGCGAGGGAGCAGACGAGCGAGAGCCGCAGTGACTCGCGGGACTCGCGGGTGGTCAGGTCGGCCCCGATCGTGCTCCAGTTCGCCTTCTGGAGCAGCCCGACGAGCGGGATCGTGAAGAAGGCGACGGCGAGGAGCGCGACGACGACGACCGCGACCGGCGGCCGACGTCGAGCGCGGCTCAGCGCCGTGCGAGGAACCCGAACTCCTTCAGGGTCGCCTGGCCCGCGGCGCTCAGGACGTAGTCCTCGAACGCCTGCGCCACCGATGCGTCGCGTGCGCCCTTCAGCACCGCGATCGGGTACGTGGCGATGACGTTGACGTTGCCGGGGATCGGCACGGCATCGACCTTGGCTCCGGCCGCGCGGGCGTCGGTGACGTAGACGATCCCGGCAACCGCATCGCCCTCGGTGACCGCGGTGAGCGTGGCCTTGGCGTTCTGGCCCCGGGTGATCGAGCCTTCGTCGATCGTGACGTGCGCCTTGTCGAGCACCTGCTGAGCGAACATCCCGCACGGCACGTCCTTGCCGCAGAGCGATACGACGCCGGCACCGGCCAGATCGGCGAGGGTCGTGATGCCTTCGGGATTGCCGGGCTTGGTGACGATGACGAGCTTGTTCCGGGCGAAGTCTTCCGGCTTGCCGGCGACGAGGTCCTTGGCGGTGAGCGCGGCCATGTTGGCCTCGTCGGCCGAGGCGAACAGGTCCGCCGGGGCGCCCTCGATGATCTGGCTCGACAGCACGGTCGAGGAGTCGTAGGTCGCTCGGACGGTGGCGTTGGGATGGGCCGCATGGAAGGCGGCGCCGAGCTCGTCGAACGCTTCGGTGAGCGACGACGCCGCCGACACGGTGATGTCACCTTCGAGGCCATCGGGCTTCGTCGATGTGCCGCCGCTCGACGACGAGCCGGCGCTGCTGCCGCACCCGGCGACCAGGAGGGCCGAGACCGCCAGGAGCGCGGCGCAGGGCCGGCGGGGATGCATCGACAACGGGACTCCGAAGGGCCAGCGGGCGGCGGATCCGTGCGACAGTAGTCGCTCGGTACCTAGCCGGTACCTGGCCGGTGCTCGACGGCGCTCGACGGCACTAGGTCGGTCGGCCTGGCGCGCGCTCGGCCAGCAGCATGCGCAGCGACCGGTCGACGGCCTCGGCAAGCTCCTGTCGCCACACGGCCACGACGTGGCCGGCATCGCCAGGTCCGGCTGGACGGGGCGGATCGGCGGCCCGCAGCGGCGCGAACTGGTCGAGCTGGGCCTCGAGCAGCGGCGTGATGTCGCGGCCGGCCCGCTCGCTCAGCACCAGCTTGAGCATGAGCTCGGCCCGCACGTCACGCAGGTGCCCGACCGGCTCGGCCCGCCATCGCCGCACTGCCTTGCGTCCCGCCGGCGTGACCCGGAACGGGCGCCGGCTGGGGCCACCCGATCCCGGCTCCTGCGGATCGGGCCGGGCCAGGCCGGCCCCGGCGAGCTGATCGAGGGCGCGGTAGACGAGAGGTCGCGGCACGGCCCACACCTGTCCGATGACCGTGCCCTTGCCCAGGGTCTGGGAGATGGCAAAGCCGTGGGACGGGCCGTCGTCGACCAGGAGCGTCAACACCGCCCACGCGTTGAGCGACAGGTCCGCGGTGGCTGCCATCGCCCGACTGTGCCACACCCTTCGATCAGGCCAGAGGACCGACCGGGCGCACCTCGGCGGTGCTCACCTTCCCATGGGCCAGCTCCAGCCAAGCGACGGTGTGGACCGGTTGGCGCCGGCGCTGGACAGGGGAGCCGGGGTTGACGAGCAGCGGCCCGTCGTCGGCCCGCTCGACGAGCGGGTCGTGGCTGTGGCCGAACACGACGACATCCGCGTTGGGAAACCGGCGGGCGAGGCGACGATGCCGACCCGCGGTCGGGCCCGAGTCGTGGATCATCGCCACTCGCACGCCGCCGAGTTCCAGCTCGACCGTCTCGGGAAGGGCGCCGATCAGGGCCCGGTCGTTGTTGCCCAGCACCGCGTGGGTCGGCGCTCGGTGGGTGAAGGCCTCGAGGACAGCGGCCTCCACCGCGTCACCGGCGTGGAGCACGACGTCGGCCTGCTCAGCCATCGCCCAGACCTCCACGGGCATGCGGTCCAGGGTGGCCGCAGTGAGGTGGGTGTCCGACACCACCAGCACATGGACGCCCACACGCGACACGGTATGTCGTTCGCCGTCGGACCGACCGACCGGCGCCCGCGGGCCTGAGTGGGGGCCGCTCGTCGTACATTTGTCCACATGGACGAAACTCCTCGCTCCATCTGGATCGTGTACGTCCTGCTCACGCTTCTGCTCGTCGGAAGCGCCATCGTCGACGTGCGTTCGGGCCACGCTTCAGGCTGGCTGCTGATCGTGCTCGCGGTCCCGCTGTTCGCGATCGGTGTATGGGAGGGATGGCGCGACCGGGCACGCCATCGCCGCCGTCACCGACGCGCGCTCCACTCGGTCTCCCCCGAAGCGGCCAAGGACGCACCACTCCCGCCGAACGTCTGACCCCCCGGGGGTTGCCGACGGAGGCCGGAGGTGTCGTGGTCAGCGATGGCCGAGTGCTCGCGCCAGTTCGTCGCGGCCCATCTTCGATCGGCCGGGAAGGTCGCGGCGCTTCGCTTCGTCGTACAGCTCTTGCCGCGTCTTGGGAGAGGCCCCGCCGGAACGCTTGCGCTGGGCGACGGCGGCGCCCTGCTTGCCGAGCGCGGTGCGCGTCTTGGCTGGGAGGTGAGCGATCGACTTCTTGCTCCGGGCGCCGGCTTGCGCCTTCTTCACGTTGCGCTTGGCGGCCTGGGTCTGCGCGCGAGTGGCCATCGGGTCACCGCCCCACGGCTCGGGCCAGCTGGGCCTTGTTCATCTTCGACCGGCCGCGGATGTTGCGCTCCTTGGCCTCGTTGTAGAGCTGGTCGCGGGTCCGTCCGCCCGGACCCTCGTGCGAGCGCAGTCCGCCCCGACGCCCGGAGGAGATGTCGTCGGTCGACGTGCGGCTCGACTCCTTGGCCTCGCCGGCGCGGGCCCGCTCCTTGTTCACGGTCCTCGCCGCGATCTCTTCAGCCGTGTCCTCGGACTCACCTCGGTCGCGCAGTCCTTCCTTGATGTGGTCGTACTGGCGCTCCCGCTTGTCACTCCACGCTCGCTGCGGCATGAGCGGTCCTTTCGCTCGCGATGTCGGTCACCGCGCGCCTACCCACCGAACGACCTGGCATCACCCCAGGCCCGTCGTTCCAAAGCCGGACCGCGGCAAGCCCGTGTGGGAGAGTCGCGCTCAACCGTGCGGCCGGTGCGGCCGATGGGTTCGGTCAGGTTCAGGGCGAGGGAGGCGAGGCTCGACATGTACGACGAGACGGTTTCAGGGCCGGCGACGCCGGCTGGGTGGTACCCCGATCCGTACGTGGCGGGGACGATGCGCTACTGGGACGGCAATGCGTGGAGCGAGCAAACCGCGACCGGGTACGACCACCCGGCCCCGTCGGGGTCCTCGGTGTACGACCCCTACCAGCGCACGGTCACTTCGCGGCCGAAGCTCACGTTCACCCAGGCCAACCACAGTCGCTGGTCGCGATCGGGTTCGCCGTCGGCTACCTCGTGATCGCCCAGTTCGCCGGCATCGTGTTCCTCGGGATCATCCCGGTCATGGCCGGCGTGCGGGCTGTCGGCCGCAAGGAGCCGCTGGCACCCATGGCGATGGTGGTGGCGATCGTGTCGATCGTCCTCGGCCTCATGGCCATGACGAACTGACCGACCCGCTTTGAGGGGGCAGGGTCAGGATTTCGTTCGTCGCTGCGCCCGGTCGGCGGCGTCAATCGGCCTCGTCGTGGACGTAGTACCAACCGTCGCCTAGTGAGGTCACCTCGATCCCCTCATCGAGGCTGTCCGCGGCCCGGTCGCCCAGCCCCCCGTCGGGCAGGTAGGCGAAGAACCGGTTGTTGAAGTCGAGGACGGCGAATCTGCTGGTGGCGTCGTATCGGAACCAGACGTTACGACCGTCTCGGTGTGCCTCGGCGACGGGCAACCCTGCGATCGAGCCGCCACGGACCTCCACCCAGCCGTCGCTGGGTGTCGATCGCATGCGGCGTGCCGCCGCATCGAACTCCTGTCGTGAGAACGTCCAGCGGACGCGGAACGGCACGTCGGCGACGACGAGACCGACCACGAGCACGCCGGCGACCACCACGACCCATGCCCGCTGGACGCGGCGAGCCGGCACCGCCGCCGCGGTCCTGCGGCGATCGCTCCAGCCGAGGACGGAGAAGAGGAGGAGGCCGGCGCCCCATAGAGCGGGCCCCACGTCGATGACCGGTGTGCTCAGTGCGACGAGGAACAGACCCGTCGCGCCCATCGCGGCGCTCAGAAGGATCAGGTCGGGGGCTCGCTCGCTCCAGCGTCGATGCTCGATGATGAGATCCTCCGCTGCCGACCCATCGTTTGGTGGCGGCGGGCGATAGGTGTCGGTCTTCCGCCGCCGTGACTCGTCGCGCTCCGCCACGCCTATCTGATCGGCCCGGCGGCCTTCCACGTGAGCCGGTGCCCGGGACAGGAGGAGGCAAGGCCGTGGAACGTACGCAACGCGGGAGCGGCGAACCGGACCACCGTCGCGATCGGTGCCCTGGTCGACCTGATTCCGTCGGCAGCCTGTGGGAGCCGTCGACTCGGTAGTTCGATGCCGATGGGCTGACCGCAGCGAGTGACGGCCCGACATCCTCCGTCGCCATTTCGAGTCGTCACCCCTCAGGGATTCGCGGTTGTCCTGCGGAAGACCGCAACAGGCCAATAGGGGCCGCGGCTCGCGGTCGTCCGTAGGCCCCGATCACCGACGACCGTGGTACGGCCCGCCTGGTCCTGCGGCGGTACCCTGCCGAATCCATACGTTCAAGGTGATGCGGTTGCCCAATTGGATGCGCAGAGGCGTGGCGAAGGCGTTGGTCGTCGCCTTGACGCTGGCGATGATGGCGATCGCACCGGCGGGAGCAGGGGCGCAGGACGGGTCAGGTTTGACGGTCACCTGTCCCTGCACGCATGTTGCTGACGGCTACGACCAGCGGCAGGTCGGTCCCCTGGCGACCGGGGCTGAGGGTCCAGCGACCGACTACCAGACCGCCGGGGCAACCGTCTCCTTCGAGCCGCACTTCGACGGTGGGCACGGCTACCTCGTGATGATCGTCACATACAAGGGTGTGGCCCGTCGCCTCAGCACTGATGGGCACGACTTCGGCAGCTACTACAAGGTTCGGAGCCCTGGGCCCGGTGACACCGAGTACGGATACGTGGCGATCACCATCAGCGACCGGACATGGGTCACGCTTTTCCGCGCCGACAGCGGACAGGTGACCGGGTTCGCTTGGCTGATCGGCGGGCCTTGCAGCCCGGCGCCGGCGCCGACCTCACCGGCGTCGGCGCCTGCTGCAACGCCCGCGAGCGGTACCAGTACCTTCACCGGCTGAATTCGCCGCCCATTGGCGCGCGACCCGCCCTCATAGGTGAGCCGAGAAGTCTTGGCCGACGTATGGGGTGAACGACGAAGGCCCCGCCTGAGCGGCCGTGGCGGGAGCATCGCTGTTCCCGCGCGTGCTCTCCCGCCGCACCTTCGTCGATCCTTCGCCGATCCCTCCCAGTACCGTTTCACCCAACGTTCGCCTCGTAGCAACCGCTCGGACCCGGCGGCAGGAGCAATGATCTCGATGCTCGGGCTCGCTACCTGTCGGTCGTGGGTGTCTCGTCGTCCGGGCGGTCCCATTCGGGGTCAGGGGGTCCACTCCTCGCAGCGGTTGGCGGCTGTCACGCGCCACACGCCGTCGTCCCCCCGGTCGGTCACGAGCTCCTGATAGTGGGTGCGGTCGGGTGGGGTCCAGCCGCCCTTGGGGGGATCGAGGAGGTAGGTGGCGGTGATGTGATCGCCCGATCCGCTCGTGCGATCGGGTCGTTCCACGTTGATCCCGCGCTCGACGCCCGCAGCCCACCGGACCCTGGCGGCCTCCGGCGTACCCGCCCCCGGGGCGTCGATCGAGGAAAGGATGCATCCCTTCGCGGTTGCGGGGTGCGCGGCGATCCAGGCCGCACCCAGGCCCCCGACCACGACGAGGACGGCCGTGGCCCCCAGCAGCAGCATGACCCTGCGTCGCCACGTCCGCCGCTCTCTTGTCACCATGGCAGGTACATCGGACCATTCGCATGGATCGGGAGGTCACCGCCGGGCTGATCGCCCTTGATGAGGTGTCCCCGAAGTGCCGCGAGTTCCCACCGCGGCCCAGTAGCCAGCCACAGCCCCCACGGCGACCAGACCGACCTGCAGCACGGGCGACACGACCGGTCAGCCAGGCCGGCCATCGCCGTGTTGGAGCTGGAGCAGGTGCATCGGGCCCATGCTCAGACCTGGGCTGCCGTCGAGGCGGTGTCTGCCGCCAAGGAGGACCGCTGCGGACTGATGCGGGGCGTTGGACCTGGTCAGAACATGGGTGACGATGAGTCGCCCTGTAGGCGGGGTTCTGTCCTCGGGTCCGTTGCCGGGGTCCCGATGGGTGACCATCCATCTTTGCGGCCCACCTGAGGGTCCCTCGTGAGAGGGGCGGACGGGCAGCCCT
>JAOBWM010000136.1 GCA_025463365.1 Acidimicrobiales bacterium | reverse complement strand
CGGCACCGGCACCGGCGGCGACGACCCGGTAGTCGGTCGGGTCGAACCGACGGGTCCGGTTGCGGAACACGAACGTGAACGTGGGCCACAGGAGGCTGTTGCGGCCCGACGGATCGAGGTACCAGCTCTTGCAGCCGCCGGTGTTCCACACCGTGGGCGCCAGCCGCTCCTGGATCTCGGCGTCGAACGACGATTCGACCTCGTCTCGGACCTCGATGCTCGCCGCGCCGGCGCCCTCCATCGATCGCAGGGCCTCGAGGATGTAGGCCACCTGCGACTCGATCATGAACACCATCGAGGTGTGCCCGAGCCCGGTGTTGGGTCCGACGATGAAGAAGAGGTTCGGGAAGTTGTGGATGGTCGTCCCGAGGTAGGCCGATGCGCCATCGGCCCACTGATCCGCGAGCTTCACCCCGTCCTTGCCCCAGATGTAGTGGGCGGCGGGCATCTCCGTCGCCTGGAACCCGGTGCCGAAGATGATCGTGTCGACGGGATGCTCGGTGCCGTCGGCGGTGACGATCGAGTGCTCGCGGACCTCGGCGATGCCGGACGTCTCGACGGTGACGTTCGGCTGGGTGAGGGCCGGGAAGTAGTCGTTGCTGAGCAGGATCCGCTTGCACCCCATCGTGTAGTCAGGCGTGAGCTTCTTGCGCAGCTCGACGTCGGCCACCGCCTTCTCCATGTGGCCGCGCGCCAGGCGCTCGGCCCGCTCCAGGATCTTCGGCCGGAACGCGAACCCGAGCACGGGGATCTCGCGTGCCCAGTAGATGCTCGACCGGACGAGCCGCTGGAAGCCGGGCAGGTGCCGGAACAAGAACCGCTCGGTCCGGCTGAAGGGGCGGCTGCGGCGCTCCATGATCCACGGGGGCGTGCGTTGGAACAGCGTGAGCCGACCGACGGTGGGCTGGATGGCCGGAACCACCTGGATCGATGACGCGCCGGTGCCGATCACCGCGACCCGCTCGCCGGCGAGCTCGTGCTCGTGGTCCCACCGCGCCGTGTGGAAGGTGGTGCCCTGGAAGCGGTCGAGGCCGGCGATGTCCGGGTTCTTCGGCTCGCTCAGGCCGCCCACGCCGGACACGACCACCTGGCCCTCGTAGATCCCGTCGGACGTCTCCACCTGCCACACGCGCCGCTCGTCGTCCCACCGCGCACCCTGCACGGTCCGACCGAACCGCACGTGGGGGAGGACCCCCTCGTCCGCGGCCACCGTGCGGAGGTAGTCCAGGATCTCCGGCTGGGGGGAAAACGTGTCGGACCACTCGGGGTTCTGGGCGAACGAGAACGAGTACAGGAGGCTCGGCACGTCGCACGCGCAGCCCGGATAGGTGTTGTCGCGCCAGGTGCCGCCGACGTCGAGCGCTCGCTCCAGGACGAGGAAGTCGTCCATCCCGGCTCGCTTCAGCTGCGCCGCCATCCCGATGCCGGCGAAGCCGGTGCCCAGGATCAGGACTCGGGCCGAGGTGGCGTCGGCGGCGGGGGCCGAGGTGCGGGGGAGGGTGGCCGTCATCGAGACTCCAAGCTGGTGAGCGGGTCGTTGTTGATCGTCGGTCAACAATGTAGTGGCGTTCTTGACCAGGGGTCAATAGGATGGGGGCGTGACGAAGGCCACCCGCACCCGGCGCACTCCCGAGGAGCGGCGCGCCCAGCTGCTCGACCTCGGGGTGCAGATGCTGGCCGAGCGTCCCCTCGCCGAGCTCTCGATGGAGGAGCTCGCTGGCGCCGCCGGCATCTCGAAGGCACTGGTGTTCCACTACTTCGGCTCCAAGGCCGAGTTCCAGGTGGCCGTCGCGTCGGCAGCCGCGGATGAGTTCTTCGCCGTCACCGAGCCTGATCCGACCCTCGACCTCGACGGCCAGCTGGACCAGAGCATGCGTGCCTTCGTGCGCTACGTGAGCGACCACCGCGAGGGCTACCTGATGCTCGTCCGGGGTGTGTCCGGGGGCGACGGAGCGCTGGGCGGGCTCTTCACCCACACCCGGGACCGCTTCGTGCGTCGCATCGTCGACAAGCTCGGCCCGGTCGATGTCGGCGCCCCGCTGCTGCACCTCGCGGTCCGGGGCTGGGTCGCCTTCGCCGAAGAGGTCACCGTCGGCTGGGCCGACGACCCGACGACGTCTGAGGATGAGCTCCTCGCCCTGTTGCGCGACTCGCTGACCCAGATCGTGGCCCTCGCCCTCGGTGTGCCGGCGGGATCGCTCCTCACCTGACGCGGAGGCCCGCCCGTCGATCAGATGGCGGACCCGACGATCCGGCTCACGCCGGCGGTGGAGCTGGATCCTCGACGACCCCGCGCAGCGCGTCGGCGCCGAGGAGGGGTTCGAGCACGCCGGCGAGCGACGGGCCCCGGCGGATCGACTGTCCGCCGTCGATGCTGATCACCTGGCCGGTGAGCCAGGTCGACTCCGGGCCCACGAGGAACCGGACCAGCGCGGCGACGTCGTCGGGCCGGCCGATGCGCCCCAGCGGCGTGTTGTCCAGGTACGAGTCGAGCACCGGTCCCGGGCCGCTGATGAGGGCGACCAACTCGGTGTCGATCAGGCCGGGGCACACGCTGTTGACCCGCACGTTGGAGGGGCCGAGCTCGTCCGCGGCCTGCTGGCACAAGAGGTTGATGGCGGCCTTGGACGGACCGTAGGCACCGAACCACGGGTGGGTCAGGAGGCCCGCGATCGACGAGATGGCCACGAACGAGCCCCCACCGCCGCGCACCATCGACGCGCAACCGTGCTTGAGCGCGCGGTACGTCCCCGACAGGTTGAGGTCGATGCACTGGTGCCAGACCTCGAGGTCGAGGGCGGTCACCGGACCGATCGACTCGTTCCCGCCGGCACTCGCCACCACCGCGCCGAGCGGGCCGCCGCTTCGCTCCTCGGCGGCAGCGACCGCCGCTTCGACGTCGGCCTCGTCGGTGACGTCGGCGACGACGTAGTCGATCGAGCCGGATCCGTCGATGGTGCCGGTGCCGGAGACGGCGGCGGCCAAGCGCTCCTCGGAGCGGCCGCAGATCGTGACGACCGCGCCGTCGCGCGCCAACCGCTGGGCGACGGCGAGGCCGATGCCGCTGCCGCCGCCGGTGACGAGCGCCCCGGTTCCGGCCAGCGCCTGGTGGGAGTCGGTGGGCGAGGGGACGGTCACGAGGTGCTCCGGTGTCGGTGGGCGGCGGGTGGTCGACGAGGTCGCCGAGACGTTTGGCCGATCAGGCCCCCGGGGAAGCTCTGGCCTGCGTGGAACCCCAGCGACCTGCCCAACGGCGAGCACACGACTCCATCGAGATCGATTGCTCGGAGCCACGCACGGTGGTGCGGGTGTTCGGTGACCTCGACCGTGCCCTCGCCGGGTCGCTCAGCCGGTGCTTGGCCGGCCTCAGCGATGGCGGCCCGGCCGACCTCGTCGTCGACCTCGACGGCGTGCGCTTCTGCGACTCCAACGGGCTCGGTGCCCTGTTGGGCGCGCACTGCCGCATCGACGGGCTCGGCGGGCACTTGGAGCTGCGCCAGGCGGTGCCCGAGGTGCGCCACGTGCTCGAGGAGCGCGGGCTCGATCGGGTCCTCCACCTGGTCTGAGGTCTGGCCCGGGTTCAGGACTTCTTGGCCGGCAGCACGCCGCCGACGATGGCGAGGACCCCGCCGGCGATGGTCAGGTAGAAGCCGAACTGAGCCGTCACGTTTCGGCCGTCGAACCGCGGGCTCTTCTTGACGACGTCGGCGATGCTCGTCCAGTCCCGGATGCAGATGCCGATGACGGCCAGTCCGGCGACGATGGCGGCGGCCTTGGCGAGCGGCTTCAGCTTCCCGAGGAACAGCGCGACGCCGACCGCGATGATCGCGATCCCGATGCCGAGCAGCAGGTACGGGTCGTTGGACTTGAAGAACTTGTCCCCGGACGTGAGGTCCCAGCCCATCACCGTGGCGCTCGCTCCGTCGGGGTCGATCCACGCGGTGAAGATGCCGACAAGAGCCAGGGCACCACCGAGCACGGCGGCCAGGCCGCCGAGGGGCGATCCGCCCCCGGACGGCGCAGGGGAGGTGGGCTGGGGCGTGCCGTAGACCGAGGCGGCCGGGGGACTGCCAGGCGTGCCCCACGGGTCAGCGGACGGGGGCGCGCCGAAGGCGGGCCCGGGAGGTGCTTGCCACGCCGGTGTCGGCGCCGGTGGCGGTGGGGGCGCGGGTGCAGGCTGTGCCCACGCGGGAGCGGGGGCCGGTGGCGCGTCGGACGGGGCGGGCGCCCACGGAGCCGGAGCCGGAGCCGAAGCGGCCGAGGGTGGTTGCGACCAGGCCGGGGCGGGATCAGGGGCGGGCGCCGGAGGAGGTGGTGGCGGTGTCGCGGGGAGGACCTGGGTGCGGTCGTGCAGGCCAGGCGTGTCGATCCGCGTGGGGTCCGGACCGGGGTCGGCCGGTGCCGACGCCGGGACGGTGGCGAGGTTGTGCCCGCAGCTCGTGCAGAAGCTCGCGGTGGACGGGATCGATGCCGCGCAGTTCGGGCACACCGTGGTGTCGCTCAAGGATCAGGCCTCCTGCCTCGGGGGCCCACATTCTGCCCTGTCGTGCCGGGCGAGGCGGCGAACGCTGCCAGGCGGCTCAGCCCCGCCGCTCAGCGGCTGCGGAGCTTGGACAGCAGGCGAAGCAGCTCGAGGTACAGCCACACGAGGGCCACCATGAGGCCGAACCCGGCGTACCACTCCATGTACCGGGGGGCACCCATGCGGACGCCCCGATCGATGAAGTCGAAGTCGAGCAGCAGGTTGAAGGCGGCGATCCCGACGACGAGGAGACTGAAGCCGATGCCGATCGGTCCGGCCTGGTGGATCATCGGGACGTCGGCCCCGAACATCCGCAACGCGATGGTGGCGAGGTAGACGAGCATGACGGCACCGGTGGCAGCGATGACCCCACTGCGGAGCTTGTCGGTGACCCGGATCGTCTTGGTTGCGTAGAGCACGAGCATCATCACGAACACGCCGACGGTCAGGCCCACCGCCTGCAGCACGATCCCCTTGTACTGCGCCTCGTAGACGTGCGAGACAGCGCCGACGGCGAGACCTTCGATGACGGAGTACACGGGCCCGGTGAACCGGGCGATCCTGGGCTTGCGGATGGTCACCAGCGCGACGACGAATCCACCGAGCAATGCGGGGATGAGCCACCCGGGGATCGGGGTCCGGACGGAGCGGGTGCCGTCGAAGTGGATGGCGCTGGTGACGATGTGGACGGACTGCCAGCCGAACCAGCCGGCCACCACCAAGATCGCGAGGAGGACCGACGCTGCCGAGAGTGATCCGCTGAGGCGCATGGTGTCGCCGGAGGTGACCAACGGTCCGCCGTCCGGCGCTGGCCCGTAGCCCGTCGCGGGTGCGCCGCTGCCCGGGGTGCCGAACACGCCGGTCGGCAGCTCCTCGGACGGGGAACCCCACGCCGGCGAGAACCCCTCGCCGCGGCTGGCCGTGGCCTCCTGCTCGAGGATCTTGTCGTTCATCGCAGGGTTGCTCGAAGCCATGGCCACAGTCTGGCCCGCGAACCGGACATGTGGTGCGCCGCCCGGGCGTACGGCCGCGCCGCTCAGTGGCCGTGCACGGCGATCAGTTCGGCTCCGAGTTCGGCGAGGCGCGCCCGCAGCTCGGGCGGATCGATGATCTCGATCCGGTTGCCGAACCCCGCCACCTCGGCCGCCAGAGACCCGATGCTGTGGCCGCGGAGCTCCACCTCGACGCGCCCATCGGCGAGGGCCGGACCGATGCGGACCCGGTTGCCGACGGTCATCCGGCACCAGCCGACCGCGTCCGGTGTGAGCAGGGCCCGGGCCCGCACCGGCGCACGGAGCTCGTCGACCTTGCTGCTGATCAGGCGCCAGGCGTCGGCCAGGTCGAAGCCGATGGGCCGGACGACGGGGTCACCGGTGGCCGCGACTGCCTGCATGCGGTCGACCCGGAACGTGCGGAGCCCCGCGTCGGTGTCGGCGACGAGGTACCAACCGGGTCCCTTGGTGGCCAGGCCCAGCGGGTGGATCGTGCGGTTGGTCGTGGCGCCGTCGCGGGCGACGTAGTCGAGCCGGAGCTGGTTGCCCTCGATCACGGCCTGCTGCACCTGGTCGAGCAGCGGCGGCGTCGGGGGACCGGAGCCGGGCGTGCGGTCCCAACCACCCGGATCGACGA
>JAOBWM010000101.1 GCA_025463365.1 Acidimicrobiales bacterium | reverse complement strand
ACACCAACCAGCAGTGGGACGTGTACCGCCGAGACCGCCTCGGCAGCACGACCGCCCGGGTCAGCCTCACCAACGCCGACAAGCAGTTGACCGGCCATGCCGAGCTGTGCGGCGCCAGCCGCAACGGCCGGTTCTTCGGCTTCGGCTCGAACTCGAGCGGGGGCTACCAGCTCTACCGGCGTGACATCCAGAAGGGGACCACCACGATCGTCAGCGTCTCGTCGAGCGAGGTGCCGGCCAGCCGCCCGGGAGGGACCGGGATCGCCCCCGACTGGAACTGCCCCATCTCCGACGACGGCCGCTACGTCGCCTTCCAGGCGGAGGCGACGAACCTCGTCGCGGCCGATGCGGACGTCGACGACGACGTGTTCCGCCGCGACCTGCAGCTCGGCACGACTCAACTGATCAGCCAGTCGTCGGGGAATGTGCCGGGCGACTCCGGGTCGGGTGATGCCGCGATGTCCGCCGACGGGGGCACCATCGCATTCGCGTCGGCGGCCACCAACCTCGTGTCAGCCGACAGCAATGGCGTGCAGGACCTCTTCGTGCGGACCCCGTCCACCTCGACCACCACCCGCGTGAGCGTGAAGGCCAACGGCACCCAGCTGTCGGACTCGTCGAGCGATCCCGCCCTGAGCGCCGACGGCAACCTGGTCGCCTTCGACTCCTACGCCACCGGCCTCATGTCGAGCGACACCAACAACGACCGCGACGTGTTCGTCCGGAACCGGACCACCGGCACGATCACCGTCGCCACCCTGAACAGCCAAGGGATCCAGGGCGACTCGAGCTCGGTGGATCCCATCATCAGCGACGACGGCCGGTACGTCACCTTCACCAGCACCAGCACCAACTTCGCCCCCGGCGGGGTCGCCGGCGACGACGACCAGTTCCGGCGCGACCTCCAGACCGGCACGACCCAGCTCGCGAGCCGGACCGTGAGCGGTGCAACCCCGCACGACGGCTCCTACGGGGATTCCATGTCGGCGGATGGTTCGGTGGTCGTGTTCGCCTCCGAGGCCGACAACTTCGTCCGCGGCGACGCCAACGGCCAGAAGGACATCTTCGTCCGGGACTTCGACGACGACATCCTCCCGTTCGCCGGGCTCGATCACCTGATCGACACCCAGTTCCAGGACTTCGCGGCGCGCACCCCGACCGTCGCCGAAGACACGGAGTGGAACGCGCGGCTGGTCAACGGTGAGGTCTCGCCCGACGGCGTGGTGAACGCGATGGCCCACGCCCCGGCCTGGGCGGCCAAGCGGGCCCCGCTCATCCGCCTCTACTGGGCCTTCTTCCTCCGGTCGCCCGACATCGGTGGCCTCGACCATTGGACCGGGAAGCTCCAGCACGGTGCCTCGCTCGCCTCGGTGGCATCGCAGTTCGCCAAGAGCAGCGAGTTCCAGACCAACTACGGGTCGCTCTCGAACGAGGCGTTCGTCACGGCGATCTACCACAACATCTTCGACCGCGACCCGGACGCCACAGGCCTCGCCTACTGGACCAAGCGCCTCGACACGAAGGCCAAGACCCGCGGCGACGTGATGGTCAACTTCTCCGAGTCCAGCGAGGGCAAGCGGATGCTGAAGGGCCAGACGGACATCCTCCTCATCTGGGTGGGGATGCTCGGGACGCGGCCGCCGGACCCCGTGATGAGCGACCTTCGGCTCGCGCTGGCCGACGGCGAGCCGCCCGAGTTCGTCTCACGCCACATCCGCACCCTCGCGGCCTATGCCGCCCACGTCAGCTGAAGCGAGGTCGACCATGCAACACACCAACAGCTTCTCGAAGATCCTCCACGCCGCCTCCGACCGCTGTGGCGAACCGATCACCGCCGCGGTCCTCGCGGTGCGAGGGCCGGCGACCGGCGGGGTCGGGCCGAACCGGATGTTCGGTCGGAGCAACCTCGCCAAGGAGCTCAAGATCCTCAACCTGATCGCCCTGACCGCCACCCACGTCCGCCTGTTCACCCTGGGAGGGCGCACCGGCCTCAAGCCCAAGGACGAGATCGGCGCGTGGCCCCTCGGTGCGGTGCAGATCCAGATCACCGATGCCGACCGGTCGTCGTACTACGCGTCCACCATGTCGACGATCGACTACCAGGTCCACGTGGTGCGGCTGCTCGCCGACGGCGTGGACCTCGCCGTCGACGTCATGGCCGACACCGAGTCGAACGACGTGGTCGAGTCCCTGCAGGCGTTCCTCTGGGCGGTGCACGCCGCCGGCGCGGCGCGACCGGCGCCGTGATCAGCGAGGTGCGAGGTCGCGGATGGCCTGGCGCTGGTCGATGCCGAACGGGAGGATCGCCAGGGCCGGGGTGGTGATCCCGTTGGCCTGGTAGCGGCCGATGTGCTCGCGGCACTGCTCGGGGGAGCCGTGGACGATGAGGGTGTCGACCAGCTCGTCGGGGATCTCGGCCAGCGCGCCCTTGCGGTCGCCGTCGGCCCACTTGTCCCACATGGGCTGGAGCATCTCGCCGCGGCCCAGCCACCGGTGGAACTCGGCGTAGACCGGCACGGTCAGGTAGGCGGCGATGGCCATGCGGCCGAACGCCATCACGGTGTCGCGGTCGGTCGTGGGCGCCACGAAGATGCGGGCGACGACCTCCTTGTCGTCGCCGCCCTCGTGCACGTACGGCACCACGGTGGACACGTCGTCGGCCCCGAGCCAGTTGACGATGGCGCCGTCGCCCTCCGACCCGGCGAGGCGCAACATGCCCTGGCGCAGTGCGGCGATCAGGATCTTGGGCTGCTGCTCGGGCACGAACCCGAGCTTGAAGCCCTTCACCGAGAAGGTGTCGTAGTCGGCCTTCACCTTCTCGCCGGTGAGCGCCTCGCGCAGGAACCGCACGGTGTCGCGGGTCTTCTTGAACGGCTCGTCGAACGGGATGTCGTTCCAGCGCTCGACGATGACGTTGGACGACGTGCCGATGCCGAACGCCACCCGCCCCGGCGCGGCGTCGGCCAGCGATGCCACGCACTGGGCCAGCGTGGCCGGGCCTCGGGTGAAGGCCGGCACGATGGCCGAACCCAGGCGCAGGGTGGGCGCCCACACCGACGCGAGGGCGAGCGGAGTGAACCCGTCGGCGCCGTTGGCCTCGCTCGACCAGACGTCGGTGTAGCCGAGGTCGACCAACTCGGTGATCCACTCCCGCTGCGCGTGCAGCGGCACGCCGTCGAAGGGGATCGTCATCCCATAGCCCTGGTACGTCACGGCGCCTCCTCGGCAGTGCGGGTGTCAGCGGTAGCAGCGGTAGCAGCGGTAGCAGCGGTAGCAGTGGTAGCAGTGGTAGCAGCGGTGTCAGCGGTGTCAGCGGTGTGCTCGGCCTGGGGCCGGGTGCCGGGCTTCTCCGGCGCCCAGAAGCGCACGATGGTCGACTGGCTCGCGGTGGCCATCAGCGTGCCGTCGTCGGCGAACAGGTGGACGGTGCCGTGGCCGAAGCCGTTGCCGATCCCGTCGACCTGGATGTCGAGCAGCACCCATTCGGTCGGCACGATGTTGATGACCCGCAGCGTGTTGTCGAGGCTGTTGCCACCCGCGAACTCGCCGAGCGCCTGGCCGATGCCGAACGGCACGTAGTCGCCCAGGATCGCCAGCGCGGCGGCCGACGGCTCGAGCAGGTCCGGGATGCGGGCCCAGAGCGCCGACCGACCGCCCGGCGCCGGGTTGCCGACGAGGTCCTCCCAGGCCTTGGCGTGCGCCAGCCGGAGATCGAGCCGGCTCATGATCGATTCCTCGCCGGGGATGCGCATCGGGCGCGGGTCGCACGCGTCCGGTCGCGGTACGTCAGGCGGCTCGACCCACGCTCGGTCGATGTCGGTGTTGCGGGAGCCGAGGGCGGCGTTCACGGTGAAGATCTCGGTGTCGGCCACGTGCCCGACCGCTCGCGCCTGCGAGCTGTGCCGGCCCGACACGGCGATGGTCACGTCCACGTCGACCACCGAGCCGGGCTTGGCATAGCTGAGGTATTGGGCAGTGGCCCAGACGACGGGGCGACCCGTCGTCCCCTCCATCGCGGCGATGGCGGCGGCCAGCCCGCACCCGCCGAACAGGAACCCGCCGCCCGTCGACAGCCCCTGCGTGACCGGGAAGTGCCACCGGTGCGGGTTGTGGGTGGCCTCCAGGCCAAGGAACTCCCGTGCATCCATCGGCCGACGACCCTAGGGCACCCGCCCGATGTCCTGACCCGCCGGTCAGGCGCGGTGCCCGCCTGCGCTACTGCAGTCCCTGGGCGGCGCCGCCGTCGACGGGGATGGCGGCGCCGGTGAGGAAGCGGGCCTGGTCCGACGCGAGGAACGCCACCACGGCGCCGAAGTCGTCGGGGCGGCCGACCGTGCGGGTCGGGACCGACCTCGCGGCGCCCTCGGCATCACCGCCGTGGAGGTTCAGCAGGCGGTCCGTGGCATGCAGGCCGGGTTGGACCGAGTTGACGGTGATCCCGTGTGGCGCCACCTCCGTGGCGAGCGTCTTGAGGAATCCGGTGGCCCCCGCCCGGGCCGTGTTCGACAGGATCAGGCTGGCGATCGGCTGGCGCACCGAGTGCGACGTGATGGCCACGACCCGACCCCACCGCTGCTCGACCATGTGGGGCACGGCGGCGTGGCACATGGCGACGGTCGACAGGAGGTTCAGCTGCAACGCGGGAAGGTACGCCTCGAGCGGCGTCGACTCGAAGGTGCCGGCCGGTGGCCCACCGGCGTTCGGCACGAGGATGTCGAGCCCGCCCAGCACGGCAGCGGCGTCGCGCACGAACGCGGTGGCGCCCTCGGTGGTCGACACGTCGGCCACGATCGGGGTCACGTCCGCACCGGGAGCCCCCGCGTGGATCTCCTTGACCGCTTGGAGCAACCGATCCTCGTGGCGCCCGCAGATCGCGACCCGAACCCCCGCCTGCGCCAGCGCCTTCGCCGACGCGAGCCCCAACCCGCTGGCCGCCGCCGCAACCGCCGCCCGCTTGCCCGAGATCCCGAGGTCCATGCCGCCGAACCTACCGAGGGTCTGCTGGTCCTGCCGACGAGGCGGGTCGTGCCCGTCCCCACCGCCGACCCATCGTGGCGCGCTCGGACGGTCGGTAGGGTCGGGGGATGTCGTTCCGCCACGTCGTCACCTTCCGGTTCGTCGAGGGCACCACGCCCGAGCAGGTGCAGGCGATGGTCGACGGCCTGCGCGAGCTGCCGGAGATCATCCCCGAGATGGGCACCTACCTGATGGGCCCCGACGTGGGCATCAACGCCGACTCGTGGGACTTCACCATCAACGCCGACTTCGCTTCCCAGGCCGACTACCTCACCTACCGCGACCATCCGGAGCACCAGGCCCGCATCGCCTCGTTGGTGAAGCCGATCCTCGCCGAGCGGACGTCGGTGCAGTTCACGTACTGACCGACGACTGACCGACGGTTCGACCGACGGTTCGACCGACGGTTCGATCGCCACCCGTTCTGGGCGGCGCCAGCGAGAACGGGCATGAGGGCCCTAGGGTCCGCCGCCATGACCGATGCACCGTGGTTGGGGGATGCCTGCTCGCTCGTCGACGCCTTCCGGAGCGGCGAGCGATCGCCGTCGGAGGAGCTCGAAGCGAGCCTGGCCGCGATCGAGGCGAGCGACCTGAACGCGTTCGTGTGGCTCGACACCGAGGCGGCGCGAGCGAGCGCCGCGGCGGCCGACGTCTCGAAGCCATTCGGTGGCGTCCCGGTCGGCATCAAGGCGCTCGACCAGGTCGAGGGGTGGCCGTACACCGAGGAGTGCCTGGTCTTCAAGGATCGCAAGGCCGACTACACGAGCACCCACATCGAGCGGATGGTCGGCGACGGCGGCGTGGTGCCGGTCGGCCAGACGCTCGCGTCGGAGTTCGGCGGGCTCAACGTCTCGACCAACCTGCTCCACGGCACCTGCCACAACCCCTGGGAGCACGGCCGCACCGCTGGCGGCTCGTCGGGCGGATCGTCCTCGGCGGTGGCTGGCGGCCTGGTCACCATCGCGTCGGGCGGCGACGGCGGCGGCTCGATCCGCATCCCGGCTGCCTTCTGCGGCCTGGTCGGCATGAAGGGCACGGCCGGGCGCATCCCCCGGGGCCCCAAGACCCTGATCGCCCCGATGACGGTGGTGGTCGGTTGCCAGGCCCGCTCCGTGCGCGACGTCGCCCGCTGGTACGACGTCGCCACCGGCTACGACAGCCGCGACCCCTATTCGCTCCCGCGCATCGACGATTGGGAACGCGACCTCGGCTCGTTCGAGCTGGCCGGCAAGAAGGTGGCGATCCTGCCGACGCTCGGAAGCGCCATCGTGCGCGACGAGGTCCAGGAGCGCGTGGTGTCGGCCGGCGAGGCGCTCGCCCGTGACGCCGGCCTGACGGTGGTCGACATCGAGTGCACCCTGAAGCCGATCGATCTGCACTGGGCGCTCGGGAACCTGTCCGGGTTGTTCGAGGACCTACGGGGCCTGTGGCCCGAGTGCAAGGACCAGCTCACGAAGTCCACCTGGTATGGGTTGGAACTGGCCGAGCAGCTCCTGGACCTCGACATGGTGGCCAAGGGCGAGGCGGCCCGCACCGCCGCCAACGAGGCCATGGCGGTCATGTTCGACGAGGTCGACTTCGTCATCGCCGCCACCAATCCCGATACCGCGTTCCCCGCCGAGCTCCTGATGAACAACCGGGTCGGCGACCGCAAGGTCGACGGCAGCAACAACGGCACGCTGACCATCCCGGCCAACATGAGCGGCAACCCGGCCATCTCGATCCCGGTCGAGCCGCTCAACGGCCTCCCCGTCGGCATGCAGATCATCGGCCGACACCACGAGGACCAGCTCCTCCTCGACCTCGCCGCCATCGTCGAGCGCACCACCCCCTGGCCGTTGGTCGCACCCGGCGCGCCCTTCTGACCCGGACTCCCAGCACGCCAGCCGGCCCGCGCGGCCCTGTGTCGCGCTTGGGGGCGTGTGGGGGTCAGGTGATCTCGGCGCCGTCGGGGCGGTAGGTGTGCCAGTGGCCGTCGGGGTCGCGGTGGACGGTGTAGCCGTGTTGCTTGTAGCGGTTGTGGCGTCCGCAGGCGGGTCCCCCGTTGTGCGGGTTGGTCTCCCCACCTCCGCCGCCACTCCCGCCATCCCCACCGCA
>JAOBWM010000096.1 GCA_025463365.1 Acidimicrobiales bacterium | reverse complement strand
CGCCACACCTCCTCGTCGACGGTGCCGATCGACAGCGAGACCTGGACGAGGCCTTGGCGCGCGGCCGCCGAAAGCAGGTCGAGGTCGCGCAGGATCAGGGTGGACTTGGTGAGGATCGAGAACGGGTTGCCCGCGTCGAGCAGGGCCTGGACCAGCCCGCGGGTGAGCCGGTACTTGCCCTCGCAGCGTTGGTAGGGATCGGTGTTGGTGCCCATGGCCACGAGCTCGCCGGCCCACCGCGCCGGGTGCAGCTCGGCCTTCAGCCGCTCCACCGCGTTGACCTTCACCACCACCCGCTGCTCGAAGTCGGCCCCCGCATCCAGCCCCAAGTACGTGTGCGTCGGCCTCGCGAAGCAATAGCTGCAAGCGTGGGAGCAGCCGCGGTAGGGGTTGACGGTCCAACGGAAGGGGAGCCCGCCGGGATTGCCGGGACCGGAGCCCTTGACCTCGTTGAGGACGCGCTTGGCCTCGACGTGGAGGAACTCCATGCCCCGGAACTCGCCGTGTCCGACCTCGCGGCGCACGGGCGAGAAGAGTGAAGATTGTGCCGGCGGGACGTCGGCCAGGTCCCAGCGGAGTTGGGGGGAACCCTCGAGCGCGGGCCGATCGGGCATGGGAGCACGCTATCGAACGTACGTTCGAGATACAAGGAACCAGCCGAACGCCCCGTGGGGAAGCTCTCGACGGCGGTCGCTCTTCACCCGGATCGGCTGGGGCAGCTGGCGACGGGGTCAACCCGATGTCGCACCCACGGCCTCGACGGTGCGCTCCGAGCGGCGCGCGCACGCCGCCAGCAACGCGGAGCCGACCACGGCGGCCAGGACCGAAGCCACCAGGATCCCGGCCTTGGCCTCGTCGAACAGGCGGCCGCCGCCGAAGGCGAGCCCCGCCACGAAGATCGACACGGTGAAGCCGATGCCGCCCAGCACGGCGGCACCGAGGATCTGTGCAGGCCGCACCCCGACCGGCATGCGGGCGATGCCCAGCCGCACGGCGAGCCATGCGCCGAGCGAGATGCCGGCGGTCTTGCCCACGATCAACCCGGCCACGATCCCGACGGAGATCGCGGACGGCCCGGAGAAGCCGGGTCCCCCGACGTCGATGCCCGCGTTGGCCAGCGCGAACAGCGGCACGATCACGAAGCTGGTCCACGGGTGCAGCCACGTGGCCAGCCGGTCCGTGAGCGGGACCGACTCCCGGACCAAGAAGCCGACCCGACGGACGTCGTCGACGGTCAGACCGGGTCGTTCCTCGAGCGTGTCCACGGCGTCCTCGGCCGCCAGGTGGTCGAGGAGCGGCACGGCCGGTGTGAGCAGTGCCATGACCACGCCGGCGATCGTGGCGTGGACACCCGACTCGTACGTGCAGAACCACAGGACCAAGCCCAACACCACGTACACCGGCTGGGCGCGGACCCGTGCCCGACGGCAGCCCACCACCACCACGACCGCTCCGAGCCCACCCAGGAGCCAAGCCCACGACACGTCGCCCGCGTAGAACACAGCGATCACCACGATGGCCCCGATGTCGTCGACGATCGCCAGCGTCAACAGGAACACCTTCAGCGGAGCGGGGACCCGTCGCCCCAACAGCGCCACGACGCCGAGCGCGAACGCGATGTCGGTGGCCATCGGAATGCCCCAACCCCGCCCGCCGACACCGCCGAGGTTGGCGATCGCGTAGATCGCGGCCGGCAACGCCATGCCGCCGACCGCCGCGATCGCCGGCAACGCCGCCGCACGTCGGTCGCGCAGCTCACCGGCAACCCACTCGCGTTTGATCTCGAGGCCCACGACGAAGAAGAACAGCGTCATCAGGCCGTCGTTGATCCAGTGGGTGAGGCTGCCCGAGAGCTCGCGGGAGCCGAACCGCAACGACACGGCGGTCTGGAACAGGTCGTGGTAGCCGGCACGCCACGGCGAGCTGGCCCACGCCACCGCGACCAACGCCGAAACCACGAGGAGGATCCCGCCTGCGGCCTCGACAGCGAGGAATGCCTGCACGGGTTGGCCAACCCACCGGGCGAGGCGGGCGTCGCCGTCGAGCCAGCTTCGAGAGGCCGACGGCCGGGCGAGCGGCCCATCGATCGGAGCGGGAGCGGGAGACATCGGGATCCTCAGGGGCAGCGTGGTCGAACATGCCGACCAGACTTCCCGGCGCCCCGAAGGACCGAGGATACCTCACCCGAACCGCTGTCCCGCCCGACCGGGCCGAGGTGTTGTCCCGCCCGACCCGAGGTGTTTGTCCCCCCGGCCGGGCCGAGGTGTTGTCCCGCCCGACCCGAGGTGTTGTCCCGCCCGGCAGGGCCGTCCAACCCACCCACTTCTGAGCGCTCCACGTCGCACGCACGCGACGCTGGACGCTCAGAACGGGTGGGGGTGGGGTGGGGCGGGGTGGGGCGGGGGTGGTCGGCTCGGAGCTACTCGAGCTCGCAGATCTCGCCGTCGGAGACCTCGACGACGGCGAACATCGCCTCGTGGAGCGCGGCATGGAGGAGGCGGAACCGGAGCACCTCGGGGTCGACCTCGTCGGCCTCTACCGGTGCCTCGTCGAGATCGTCGGTGAGACCGTCCGACATGGCCGCGAAGGCCTCGTCCCAGTCGGTCGCGGCAGCTTGGCGCTTCAGCCACATGTTCGGCGCCTGGACCATGGCCCGCTCGAGATCGTTGATGATCGCGACGACCACATCGGTGGCCGTCCGCACGCCGGGCGTGGCGAGGAGGTGCAGCGCCTGGAGCTTGCGCATCGCCATCGCCGCGACCATCTGCGGGTCGCCGAGCTCGTCGACCGCCGAGTCCACCTCCGCCAGGTCGAG
This sequence comes from Acidimicrobiales bacterium, assembly GCA_025463365.1. Taxonomy (GTDB): domain Bacteria; phylum Actinomycetota; class Acidimicrobiia; order Acidimicrobiales; family Iamiaceae; genus Aquihabitans. The sequence continues at coordinate 7,928 of JAOBWM010000096.1, read as the reverse complement.
CGCCACCGCGCTGGGGACGTCGAACCACGCGCGCAGCAGACCGAACAGCTCGGTGGTGACGTCGTGCAGCGCGAGGAGCTCGTCGGGCTTGGCCACGACGCCGTCGCCCTCGGCATCGTCGGAGTCGTCGTAGCCATCCGGCCGGCTCGGGTGGTTCACCCCGTGGTCGCCACGAGGACGACATCTTCGCCCTCGGTCCTCGGCTCGAACGTCATCTCGACGGTCGTTCCCGTGGCCGTGACGTGGAACTCGACGTGGTCCGAGAGCAGCCGGATCAGCGGGATGCCGAGCCCGCCCTCGAAGTCGAGGCGGGCCGGATCGGTGACCTCAGGGTGCGGAGTGAGCTTGCCCGGATCGAACCCGGAACCGTGGTCCGACACGGCCAGCTCGAGGTGCCCCTCGGCGACGGTGCACCGCAAGACGATCGGCTCGCCGGACCCGTTCGTGGCGCACGCCATCTGGGCTTGGATGGCGTTGGTGCACGCTTCGGAGACAGCGAGGCGGACATCCGCGCTGCGCTCCTCGTCGAACAGCGGGTCCGCCGCCACCAGCGCGCCCACGACGAGGCGGGCGACCGAGACGACGTCGGGGCGTGCAGGCAATGCCAACTCCACGATGTCACCGCGTGCGCTGGCCTCACCTGCCATGGTCGTGGAGGTCAGGCCGACACGGCGGCGTCGACCGATGGATGCACGGCGAACACGCTGAGCAGGCCGGTGATCTCGAACACCTTGAGGATCCTCGGCTCGGTGCACACGAGAGCGAGATCGCCGTCGTGGGTCCGGACCCGCTTCAAGGCTCCGATGAGCACGCCCAGCCCCGTCGAGTCGATGAAGTCGACGGCTTCGAGGTCGACCACGATCTGGTAACGCTGGTCGTTGACCAAGGCGATGAGCTGTTCGCGCAGGCGTGGTGCGGTGGCGACATCGATCTCGCCACCGACCTCCAGCACGGACCAGCCTCCCTGATCGCTGACCTCGAGTCGAAGATCCATCCACCACTCCATCGGGTTGTCGTCCGGCCCAAGCTATCGCCCCGGTCAAGTGCCGAGAACGATGCCCGCAGCGGCCCCCCGACGAGCCATGATGCAAACCACACGGCTAGGATTCCGAACGCCTGTTCCCCTGTCGCCGAGGACCGACCATGGCCGTCGTCTCCCCCGATCCCGCCGAGTCGCTCATCGGCGCGCTCGGCCACCGGCTCGGGCCCGAGGGACTCGTCCACCTCGAGCGGCTGCCTCCTCGCCCGTCCCGGGCAGGCACCCTGCAGCGCCCCCTTCCCGGCACGCTGCACGAGCGGATCGCCGAGCTCGGGATCACCGAGCTGTGGTGCCACCAGGCCGAGGCGATCGACCACCTCCGATCCGGGCGGTCGACGGTGGTGGCCACGGGCACCGCGTCGGGGAAGTCCCTCTGCTACCAGCTGCCGATCGCGGAGGCGGTGGTTGACCCGATCCACCCCGGCACGGCCCTCGCCCTGTTCCCCACCAAGGCCCTCGCCCAGGACCAGTTGCAGGCGTTCGGCCACCTCGACGCCCCGGGACTGATCGCCGCCACCTATGACGGTGACGCCGGGCCCGACCAGCGGGCGTGGGCCCGGCGCAACGCCAACGTGATCCTGACGAACCCCGAGATGCTGCACTGCGGCCTGCTGCCCCACCACGGCCGCTGGGCGACGTTCCTCATGCGACTCCGCTACGTGGTGATCGACGAGCTCCACGTCCTGCGCGGCGTCTTCGGCACCCACGTGAGCCACCTGCTCCGGCGGCTCCAGCGCTTGTGCTCGTTCTACGGTTCGTCGCCCACGTTCGTGTTCTCGTCCGCCACCATCGGGGAACCGGGCCGACTGGCGCGCGAGCTGTGCGGGCTCCCGATCTCGGAGGTCACCCTCGACGGTTCACCGCGCGGCGAGCGGCTCGTCGCCCTGGTGGACCCCTCGCGCATCGGAGGGCCTCGGTCGGCCCGCACGCCGAACCAGGTCACCGCCGGACTGGTGGCGGACCTGGTCCGGTCCGGGCACCGCACGCTCGCCTTCTGCCGGAGCCGGGCCGGGACCGAGGTGGTCGCCGCCGAGGTCGTCCGGCGCCACCCCGACCTCGCCGGGCGCGTGCGGCCCTATCGCGGTGGCTACCTCGCCGCCGAGCGGCGCGAGATCGAGGCGCAGCTGTTCAGCGGCCAGCTGGGCGGGGTCGTGGCCACCTCGGCGCTCGAGCTCGGCATCGATGTCGGCGGTCTCGATGCCTGCATCCTCAACGGCTTCCCCGGCACGATCGCGTCGATGTGGCAGCAGATGGGCCGGGCCGGGCGGGAGGGGCAACCGTCCCTCGCCGTGCTCGTCGCCGGCGAGGACCAGCTCGACCACTACTTCTTGGATCACCCTGACGAGGTCTTCAGCCGGACGCCGGAACCGGCAGTGGTCAACCCTGCCAACCCGTTCGTGCTCGACCCCCACCTCGCCTGCGCGGCCTACGAGGGGCCGTTGTCCCACCGCGACGAACGCTGGTGGGGCGACCACCTCCACGACGGCGTCCGCCGGCTCGTGCTCGACGACCGACTCCGGCTCCGCCCGCGCGCCGGCCGGATCCACGCCGTGTGGGCGGCGCGTGGCCACCCGTCGTCGGGCATGGGGCTGCGCAGCGGCTCGTCCGACGAGGTGCGCATCGCCTTCGCCGATGGGTCGTTGGTGGGCACCGTCGACCGGAGCCGGGCGTGCGACCTCGTCCACCCCGGCGCGATCTACCTCCACCAAGGCCGCCCCCATCGGGTGGTCGAGCTCGATCTGATCGACGGGGCCGCCATCGTCGAGCCGGCCGACGGCACCGAGTACACGCTGGCGCGCACCGACGTGGACCTGCGCATCCTCGGCTCCGATCAGGAGCGGCCGGTCGGCCGCCTGGGCGTCGGCCTCGGCACCGTCGAGGTCACGAGCAGGGTGACGGGTTACCAACGTCGCGCCGTGCTGAGCGGTGAGATCCTCGGCGCCGTCGACCTCGACCTCCCGCCCTCGCACCTCGTGACGCGCGGCTTCTGGTGGACCGTGCCGCCCGACGTGTGGCGCGACGCGGGCCTCGTGGAGCGCGACCTCCCGGGATCGCTCCACGCCGTCGAGCACGCGGCGATCGGCATCCTCCCGCTCTTCACCATCTGCGATCGGTGGGACGTCGGCGGTGTCTCGACGCCCTGGCTCGACGACACGGACGCGCCCACGATCGTGATCTACGACGGCTACCCGGGCGGCGCCGGGATCGCGGAGCTCGGCTTCGAGGCCGCCCACCGTCAACTGGCAGCCACGCTCGAGGTCCTCGAGCGATGCCGCTGCGAGCAGGGGTGCCCCTCGTGCGTCCAGTCGCCCAAGTGCGGGAGCTGGAACGAACCGCTCGACAAGCACGGCGCACGCGCCCTGCTGCGCGTCGCGCTCCGGGACCTCACCTGACCCCCCGGTCCGTGGTCTCGGTCTCAGTCCGCGGTCTCGGTCTCAGTCCGACGTCCGACCCGAGCGACCAGCAGACCGGCGCGGTAGGACGTGACCGGGGCTCGCCCCTCCCCCGGCCACTTGCGTGGCTCGAACCCCGGCCACGCAAGCAATGTTCGCCCTCAGCGGGTCCGTTCCTGCCTCGGTCTCGGACCTTCACCCGAACGGGTTCGGTCGACCGCCAGGGGTCCGTTCAGGACGCGAACCGATCGTGGCCGGCGGCGCGCAGGGCGCCGGCCCGACCGAGCAGGGAGCGCACCTGCAGTGAGGACGCGACCAGGACCAGGACGACGGCGATGGGCACCAGGAGTCCCGGCCCGCGATGACCGGGCACCGAGACCGACCGGCTGACGGTCTGCGTGCGGGCCGGGCTGGAGAGCTCGACCTTCTGACGCGAGGTGCCAGGTGCGTAGGGCAGCCTGTCGCGGAAGCCGCTGTCGGCCGTTGCATCCGGGGCCGACGGGGAGATCGATCCGCCCGAGCGATACCGGGAGCGATCGCCGACCTTCGCCGATGCCGTGCCCGCGGCTGGCAACGAGGCGGTGGCCTTGCCTGCGCTCGGCGGCTCGGCCGAGCTCGCGCCCGTGCCCGCGTGGGACGAGCCACCCGCGGCACCGCCAGTCGCGCCGGTGGATCCGGGGCCGCCACCGGTGGGAGCGATCGGCGTCGCCGGCGCATCGGGCACGACCCGGGCCACGAGGGGTCGGGTCGGCGCCGACGCGATGGCGGCCGAGCCGGGACCGTCGCCACCCCATCGCAACGTCTGCAGGTCGTAGGTGTACGAGCCAGACGACGGGACCAGGTCCGTGTGGATCCGCACGTTGGCCGGCATGTCGGCGACCGCGATCCCGTCTCGGCGGAGGCGGTAGCCGACCACGTCGGGGTCCGGATCGGTCGACCACGACAGCGTGACGGAACGCATCGACCCCTGCGCGACGCCACCGAAGCCCGATGGCGCCGGACCGGGATCGGCGAGGGTCGCCGGCGCCTTCAGCGCGGAAGACTTGGCGGCCAGCAACCCGCTCCCGCTCTGGGCCACGACCGAGATGGCGTAGGTGCCGTTGCAGGCGAGGGCCGGCTTCACCGTGAAGGAGCCATCGTGGAGCGACGCGGAGCCCGTCCGGGGAAAGGTGCCGCACGATTCAGGGAATCCCGAGGGAGCCGCCACCGTGTAGTCGACCCGGGTGATCGGGCCCAGCGCATAGGAGGCCGTCCCGGCGAGCACCGCGGGCTGGTCGAACCGGTTGGGACCGGCGGTCGTCACCGGTGCCTTCCACGCCACGTTCCAGACGACACCCCGTTCGGCCGGCGCCGACGACGCCGGTGACCCGGCAACGCCTAGGCATGCGGCCACCGCCGCGAGACCGGCCACGAGGCGGACGGCCCGCTCGACTCGCGTCGTGGATCGGCGGCCGAGGCCGGGATGTCCGAGGTGGCGGGGGTGTCGGTGGTGGCGGTGGTGGCGGCTCATTGCTTGGCGGGCTCCTGGTGCGTGGCCACCCGCTTGGCGTGGACGACCAGCCGTTGGCGGGCCGAGTGCTCGGGGTGGCAGGTGGTGAGCGTGAGCTCGGCGTCCTTGGTGGGCCCGACGACCGAGACGTCGCTCGGGTCCACCGGGAACGGTGCCGTGGTGATCTCGTAGGTGCAGCCACCGATCGGCGTGTCGAGGTACACGCGGTCGCCGACGGCCAGCTTCTCGAGATCGGTGAAGGGCTTTCCGTAGGTGACCCGGTGGCCGGCGATGGCGACGTTGCCCGAGGCGCAGGGCAGTGGCGAGTCGACGTAGTGGCCCGCTCCCGCTCGCAGGGCGCTCTGCGTCGTGCCCTCGACGACGACGGTGTCGACACCGATCTTCGGGATGCGGATCCGGGTCAGGCTGTCGCCGACGGCGACCTTGCCGGTGCGGTAGGCGATCCGGGTCCTTCCCGACACCAGCTGGCGCTCGAGGCGCGATTGCAGGTGGTTCGTGTACGAGTCGGTCAGGAACGGGTACCCGGCGGCCGTCGCGGCTCCCAAGACCATCAGGGCCGCAACACCGGCGAGGACTCGGCGAGACCAGCGGTGGCGGGCCAGGTACCCGACGACGCCGCCCGCTCCAGCGCCATCTCCACCGGCTCCAGCTCCGCCTGCACCGCCGGCGAGCGCACCGACCCGCCGCGTGGCCGGAGGGACCGACCGGGCGGCGGGGCGTCCACCCCCGCGGCGCGGATCACGGGAGGCCCGGTGCAGGACCACCGACAGGCCGAGGCAGGCGAGGGCCCCGAGCGCCAGGAGCGCGGGGGACACGGCTCAGCCCTTGGCGATGCGGCTGCGGCGTCCGGCGGACCACACCAGGGCGCCGGTGCCGGAGGCCGCCAGGGCCAGGAGGAGAGCGATCATGAGCAGCGAGTGCTCCTCGACGCCGGTGCGCGGAAGGCTGGTGGGCGCGGGGGCCGGGGCGGCGACCGTGGTGGGAGCCGTCGTCGTCTCGGTCTTCACCGTCGCGCCGACGGTGCCGGCGACCGCCGACGAACCGGTGCTGAGCCCGACCTGGATGCCGCCGTTGAGGCCCTGCAGCAGGTTCAGGTCGAGGGATCCCGATTCGGCCCGCTTGCCGTTCTTGATGTCGCTGGTGCTGCCACCCGAGAGCTTGATCGATGACGTCAGCGGGGCCGGCAGCGGGAGGTCGATCTGCTGTCCCTCGGGCGCCGCGAAGGACGACTGCGGGAGCTGGAGCAGCGCCGCGACGTCCGGCGCGACCGTGACCTTCACGGGGATGGCCGTCTCGGAGGCGGTGGTCTCGCCCGACGCCCGGTTCCGGGAGACGTTGGTCGTCGACGTCCCGACCTCGATGGTGAGGATCGGCGCCAGGCCGAGCCCGGTGCGGTCGAGCAACTTGATCGTCGCTCCGTTCGACGTGGTCGACGCGTCCACGGAGGCACCGTCCGCTGACGACGATGCCGCCGTGGCTCCGCCTTCGATGGTCAGCAGCTTCACGCCGTTGCCCGTGATGGCGTTGTTGAGGAGCTGGCCGAGTTGGTCGACGATCACATCGGTGGGTACGGGGAACACCCCGGTGAGCGGAGGAAGCCCACCCAGCAAGGTGTCGGTGAGCGCGGTGGTGATGGTCTGGATCGGGATGGCCGACAGCGCCGGGTCACCGCTGAGCGAGATCGTGAGCGACCTGCCCGAGGCGTTGGCAACCGGGCCGGAGTCGGTCACCGCGGCCTGCGACGTCGAGCAGGCTGCGCTGAGGTCGAGGAGCGGCACGGCGGCGGGAAGCTCGAGCGGGCTGCAGGTCGGCGTGTCCGAGCCCGCGGTCTGGCCCGCGGACGCGGCCGTGGCGGACGAGGCACCGAACGACTGGGTCGAGAGGAACGCTCCCTTGCCTTCGGCATTCGCCTTGGGGGTCGAGTCCACGTCGGTCGTGGCCGATCCGATCGAGACCCCCTGGCCGAACACGCTGACGCGCAGGGCCGTGGCGACGGCCTGGGCCTCGTACTGGTCCGGGGTGGTCGTGTCGGCCGGGGCGGCGTGCGCAGCGGGCATGGCCAAGAGCCCCGCGGCGGTCACCGCCGCGGCGGCGAGAAGCTTGCTACGGGTTCGAGGCATCGATGCCGTCCTGTGGGTTCGGGAGCGGTCGTCGCCCGACCGCCGCTCAGCGCCGTGACATTCGCCGCACGACCAGAAGGTTCCTGCTCGCGGCCGACGTTTCCAACGGGTTCGGAACGCCCGGTCAAGGTGGCTCCTCGAGGCGCATCGTGACGGTGGCGGTGAGCTCGCGATCGGGGAGCAGGCCGCCGACGAGCGCGACGTCGGTCGGCTCTCGGTAGCGGACCGTCACCGCGACGTCGGACCCGCGCGGCCCCCCGGCACCCGTGACCGTCACCCGGATCCGGCCGCCCACGAGACCCGGGGTCGCCCGGGCGGCGGCCGAGACCTCGGCGACGGAACCGCCGACGGCCGCAGACCGGGCGCCCTGGCGCGCCGCGTCGACCACCAGGACCTGTGACCGCGCCACGACGCCGACCTGCACCACGAGGAGGAGGACGAGGACGACGACCGGCAGGGACAACACGAGCTCGACCGTCGCCTGCCCCGTTTCCCCGGTCGGCCCGGTTCCGACGATCGGGCCGCGCGGGCGGTGCCGGCGAAGCCTCACCGGGCCTTGTTGATCAGCTGGTCGACCACCGAATCGAACAGCTTCGCGATCTTCCCGGACTTCGCGGCCCACGCCGCGAGGACGAGGGCGATGGCCGCCACGCCCAGCAGGACGAGCGCGTATTCGGCCGTGGCCTGGCCGGATTGGCGGAGCGGACGAGCTGCGCCGAGCCGGTGGCGGACGACGATGAGCTCGCCGCGCTGCGAGAGCTCGGTGGCGAGGTGGACGAGGAGCGCGGTGATGCGGAGCATGGGACCTCCTGGGTGCGGGCGCGAGCCCGGCGGACGAACGGGCGCCGACGGGCACCGAGGAGGCC
>JAOBWM010000031.1 GCA_025463365.1 Acidimicrobiales bacterium | reverse complement strand
TCGGCGGCCTCCGCGTCGGCGACGACGTCATGCACGGCAAGTGGGGCGAAGGTGTCGTGATCGACCTGCAGGGCAGCGGCGACAAGACCGAGGTCACCGTCCACTTCCCCGACCTCGGGCCGAAGGTCCTGCTGCTGGCGTGGGCGCCTCTCAAGAAGGTCTGAACGGCGCGGTCGCGCTCGGTCCCAAGGCGGCCTGCAGACCGGCGAGTCAGCTCACCGACAAGACGTCGACCACGAACACGAGCGTGTCGTTCGGAGCGATGTCGCCACCGGCGCCGTTCGCGCCGTAGCCGTAGTCGGGGCCGAGGTACAGCGTGCGGCGGCCGCCGGCACGCATGCCCGGGATGCCGAGGTCCCATCCGGAGATGACCTGGCCCTGGCCGAGCATGACGTCGAACGGTTCGTTCCTGCTCCACGAGCTGTCGACGACCTTGCCGCTCGACTTCGACTTGAGCAGGTACTGCACCTTCGCGGTGGACGTGCTCGTCACGGGATCACCACAGCCGGGGATGTCGTCCACCACGCGGATGGAGGTCTCCGGCTTGGCCGGCGGGTCGGGGTCGGGGGCCGTCTTCTCAGCGGCGGCTTCCTCGGGCGTCCGGCATCCCTTGGCGTTGGCCGGCGTCTGCGGGATCAAGGGGGGCGTCCCTGGAGCTGACGAGCCGCCGGTCGCGCCGGCCGCCTCGGTCGACGTCGGGGTGTCGGCTCCGGTGGTCGTGGTCGCGCCCGTCCCGCTGGCGTGGGCTTTGGCGTCGACCGATGCGTCGCTCCCGGCCGAGGAGCCGCACGCGCCGAGCAGCACGGTCGTGGCGAGCAGGCAGACAGCTGCGAACAGGGGGCTTCGGGTGGTGCGCAAGAGTTGGTCCTCGGTCCGTCGGGTCCGCCCGGGGTGGTGGGCGGGGACAGGTTCGCGCACGGCGGCGCGATCGCACGTGCATGCCACCAGGTCGATGGGCCCGGGCTCGGTCCCTAGGGTGCGACCCATGTGGCTCACCGATCGCATCGCGCTCGTCCTCGGGCGGGACCTGACCCTCGGCACGCTCATGCAACGGATCGCTGCGGCGCACGGATCCCGCCGGCTCGTCGAGGAGGCCGGGACGGGACGATCGCTGACGTTCGCCGAGGCGGCCGACCTGGTCGACCGGTGGGCAGGGGGCATCGCGGCTCGGACGGCACCGGGCGAGCGGGTCGTGATCGCAACGGCCAACGGCTACGACCAGTTCCTGTTGACCTTGGCGGCGGCACGCGCCGGTCGAGTTCCCGCCCCGGTGAACGACCAGATGTCGGCCCGCGAGATCGATCATGTCGTGGCCGACTCGGGCGCCGCGCTGGTCCTGCGTGACGCGGCCGAGGTCGCCGATGGCGAGCCGTTCGGCACCGCGGTGGCCACCGACCCCTCGTCGATCGCCGCGCTCTTCTACACGTCGGGCACGACCGGCAAGCCCAAGGGGGCCGAGCTGACGCACCGTGGCTTGTTGGGTGCCATGCCGCTCGCGGCGGCGTTCCCGAGCGAGCTCCGCAAGGACGAACTGGTCGTCGCCCTGCCCGTCGCGCACATCTACGGCTTCGCGATCGCGGTCGGTGCCGCTTGCGCGGGCATGCCCATCTTCTTCCTGCCCCGCTTCAACCCGCTCCGGGTGCTCGACGCGATCGAGGAGCGGCGATCGTCGATGTTCGCCGGGGTCCCGGCGATGTACCGGATGCTCCTCGAGGCCGGGGCCGCGGATCGCGACCTGTCGTGCGTGCGGATCTGGATGTCGGGCGCTGACGCCATGCCGGCGGAGCTGGCGGGCACGTTCAAGAAGTTCGGCGCCTCGCTCACGCTCCCGTTGGTGGGGCCCGTCGGAGAGGCGGTGTTCGCCGAGGGGTACGGCATGGTCGAGACCGGCGGCGGTGTGGCGATCAAGGTGTCGCCACCGATGGTGCCGGCGTCGTTCGGCGGATCGATGACGGCGCCGCTGCCGGGCAACCGCTTCAAGGTCGTCGACGAGTCCGGCGACGAGGTCGCGGTGGGCGGGGTGGGCGAGTTGCTGCTCACGGGTCCCGGCGTGCTGCGGGGCTACCACGGCGCCCCGGACGCGACGAAGGGGGCCTTCACCCACGACGGCTGGCTCCGCACCGGGGATCTGGCCCGCCGCGGACCGTTCGGCATCGTGAACCTCGAGGGGCGGATGAAGGACGTGATCAAGCGGGGCGGGTACTCCGTGTACGCCGTCGAGGTGGAGCAGGCGCTGGAGGAGCATCCCGACGTGCTCGAGGCGGCGGTGGTGCCGATCCCCGACGAGCGCGATGGCGAGGTGCCGGTGGCGGCCGTGCGGCTGTCGGCCGGCACCGACCTGGCCGGGCTCGACCTCGACTCCTGGGCGGCCGAGCGCTTGTCGCGGTACAAGGTGCCGGTCCGGTTCGTTGCCGTCGACGAGCTGCCCCGAACCGGGACGAACAAGGTCCAGCGCGGCGAGGTCGTGGCCCTCGTGTCCGCCGAGCGCTCGGCCCGGGACTCGCCCCCGCGGAAATCGCCCCCGCGGAAATCTGCGGCGCGGAAGGCGACGCCGAAGTCGCCCACCGCGCGACCAGGCCCCGCCTCGTAGCAGCGACCGCCGATCAGCCGGTCAGCCGGTCAGCCGGTCGAGGTGGTCGAGGTGGTCGTGGTGGTCGACGTGGTCGGGGTGGTCTTGCGGGCGTCGGCGTTGAGGTCGACGTCGATGCGGCCGTTGGAGATCGTCACCTTGAACTGGTGCAGGCCCTTCCCGTCGGCGGGGGCCGTGAGGGAGTGGTCGCACTTGGCACGGAACAGGTGCTCGTCGGCCTGCCACTGCCAGGTGCAGTCGCGTCGCTTGTCGATCGGGGCGGCGCGGAAGGCGTACCAGCCCTTGTCCCGCTTGCGCCCGAGGTGCTGGAGGATCAGGTCCCGGTCCTTGCGGCCGGACACGTCGCCGTAGAAGATCGGCCCGCGCTCCGCGATCTCGACGGCGAAGTGTTCGGTGCTGCCGCCCTGGAACGTCTGGTCGCCCAGCTTGAGGTCCGTGCTCGGCTCGCGGTTGAGGGCGACGGTGGCCAGCCACAGGGCGAGCCCGAGGACGACGACGCCGACGAGCGCGACCGTTGCGGCCCTCCCCACGTGGTTGCGTGATTGGTCGACCGGGCTCATCGGCCGCCGATGCCGCGGTGGCGCAGTTGGGTGGTGGTTCCGGGCACTTGCCTAGTATCGCCGGGCCACGTGCGGCGGCCCCATCCAGCAGCCCGATCCAGGAGTCCGAGTGGACCTTCTCGAGTACCAAGGCAAGCAGTTCTTCGCCAAGTTCGACATCCCGGTCTCGCCCGGCGAGGCCGCGACCACCGTCGACGAGGCGGTGGCCGCCGCGGATCGCATCGGCTACCCGGTCGTGGTGAAGGCGCAGGTCCACGTCGGTGGGCGCGGGAAGGCGGGTGGCGTGAAGCTGGCGAGCAACACCGAGGAGGCCCGCGAGCACGCCGGGAACATCCTCGGGCTCGACATCAAGGGCCACGTCGTCAAGATCGTGTGGATCGAGCAGGCGTCCGACATCGCCGAGGAGTACTACGCCTCGTTCACGCTCGACCGGGCCGCCAAGAAGCACCTCGGCATGCTGTCGGCCGAGGGCGGCGTGGAGATCGAGGCGGTCGCCGAGACCAACCCCGATGCCATCGCCAAGATCTGGATCGACCCCGTCGACGGGCTCACCGAGGACGTCGCCAAGGCGTGGGTCTCGGCGGCCAACCTGAACCCCGCCGCCACCGATGGTGCTGTCGACATCCTCTTGAAGCTGTACCGGGCCTACACCGAGGGCGACGCGGACCTCTGCGAGATCAACCCGCTCATCCTCAAGCCCACCGGTGAGGTGCACGCCCTCGACGCCAAGGTCACGCTCGACGGCAACGCCCAGTTCCGCCACGAGGGCTGGGAGGTCTACGACGCCACCCAGGTCCGCGACGAGCGCGAGCAGGCCGCCCACGACAAGGGGCTGCAGTACGTCGGCCTCGACGGCTCCGTCGGGGTGATCGCCAACGGCGCCGGCCTGGCCATGTCCACCGTCGACATCGTCAACCAGGTCGGCGGCAGCCCGGCCAACTTCCTCGACATCGGCGGCGGCGCCAACGCCGAGGTGATGGCCGGCGCGCTGGAGGTCATCAACAACGACCCCAACGTCAAGGCGATCTTCATCAACATCTTCGGTGGGATCACCAAGGGCGACGAGGTCGCCAACGGCATCGTCACGGCCCTCGGGCGCGTGCACATCGACGCCCCGATCGTGATCCGGATCGACGGGACCAACGCGGACGAAGGCCGGGCGATCCTCGCCGAGCACGAGTCCGACAAGCTCATCTCCAAGCCCACGATGCTCGAAGCGGCCCGCGCCGTCGTCGAGCTGGCGAAGTAGAGGAACGCAGCCATGGCGATTTTTGTCGACGAGAACACGAAGGTCCTCTACCAGGGGCTGACCGGATCGCAGGGCCGCTTCTACGGCCTGCGCAACCGTGACTACGGCACCCAGGTCGTGGCCGGCGTCAACCCGAAGAAGGCCGGCTCCGACGTCGACGGCATCCCCGTCTACGGCACGGTGGCCGAGGCCAAGCAGGCCACCGGCGCCACGGTGTCGTGCGTCTTCATCCCTGCCCCCGGCGTCCAGTCGGCGGTGCTCGAAGCGGCCGAAGCGGGCCTCGAGCTCGTGGTCGTGATCACCGAGGGCGTGCCGGCTCAGGACGAGGCGTACTTCTACAACAAGGTGAAGCGCGACTTCCCCGGCACCCGCATCCTCGGCCCGAACTGCCCGGGCATCATCAGCCCCGGCAAGGCCAACATCGGCATCACCGCCGGCGAGATCGCCAAGGCCGGTGGCCCGGTCGGCATCGTGAGCCGCTCCGGCACGCTCACCTACCAAGCGCTCTACGAGCTCAAGCTCCAAGGCATCGGCGTGACCACGTGCGTCGGCATCGGTGGCGACCCGGTCCCCGGCACGTCGTTCATCGACTGCCTGGAGGCGTTCGAGGCCGATCCCGAGACGAAGGCCGTCATGCTCATCGGTGAGATCGGTGGCTCGGCCGAGGAAGAAGCAGCCGAGTTCATCAAGCACAAGATGACCAAGCCGATCAGCGCCTACATCGCCGGCGTCACCGCGCCTCCCGGCAAGAAGATGGGCCACGCCGGCGCCATCGTGTCGGGCGGCAAGGGGACCGCCGCCGCCAAGATGGAGGCCCTCACCGATGCCGGGGTCAAGGTGGGCAACAACCCCACCGAGGCCGGCGAGCTGATGGTGGAGATCGTCAAGGGCCTCTGAGCCCTCGGCGCCCCGGGCGGGGCGCCACCGAATGGGCGATGGCGCCGCAACTCCTCGGGCCCTATCCTTCGCGCTCCGGCGACGACGGGGGGATCCATGGTGGATGACGAGAACGACGAGCGCGCGCGTTCGGCGGAGGCACCCGCAGGCGGGGCAGACCCGCCGGCGGCGGACACGGGTGACGCGACCGCTCCGGCTCCTACCGACGCGGGCGATCCGACGATCTGGTCACCTCCGAGCGAGGGCGGGCCGACGGCGCAGGGCCCACCGGAGACGGAGTGGCAAGGCGGGCCGACCTGGCTCCGCCACCCACCGCCCGCGCCGGGCACTCCCGCCCCGAGCGCGTGGAACCCGTGGGATCCGGCAGCGGGAGCGGCCGCCGCCGGTCCGCCAGCCACGGCGCCCGGGAACGAACCGGGACACACCCCCTGGAGCAGCACGCCACCGGTGACGCCGCCCGCCGAGCCGTACTCCCCCCCGTACGCCGCGCCGACAGCGGCATCGGCACCGGCACCGGCACCGGCACCGGGCATCATGCCCCTCCCCAGTGCTTGGGGCCCCCCGCCATTGGCGCCCGGTTCCTTCGGTGGATACAGCACGGCGGCCGAGGTACCCCACGCCAAGCCCGCCAGCGCGATGCGGACGGGTCTCCCGTTCATGCTGGGTCTTTCGATTGTCATCATGGGCTTCCCCGCACTGCTGTTCGTCGCCTACGGCCTGTTCGGTGTCGTGGGTTCGTTCTTCCTGACTTCGTCGAACTCCGAGCTGAGTGGTGACCTCCAGAACGTGCGCCAGATCGCGGCGGGGGTGGGGTTCGTGCTCCTGATCATCGGGGTCCTCGGGCTGGTGACCGTGCTCTTCACCGCCTCGGGGAAACGCACCGCACGCACCATCGCCGCCGTCTGGCTCGTGGTGTCGATCATCATCCTGGTGCTGACGGGCCTCATCGGCTCGACGTACGCGTTCTCGCCGACGCTCCTCATGGCCGCCCCGCCGTTCATCGCGCTGATCGGGCTCTACACACCGGAGTCGAGCTCCCTGTTCTGAACGGGTGTGGCTCGGCGGAGGTCGGCGCCGGTTCGGGTGGGAACCCCGCACGCGACGATGCCCGCCCCGGCGGGCGGGCATCGTCGCGGACTCGGTCAGGGTTGGATCAGAACGGCGTGGGGGTGCCGCTGTCACCCGTGCCGCTGGCCTTCTTGGTCGGCAGCTCGCCGCCGTCCTCCTGGAACTTCAAGAATCCGCCGGCCGCAAGGCCCAACGCGGCCACGGTGGCGAGGAAGATGCCGTACTTGCGATCGAGGTCGACCCCGCCCCGGGAGGCGCCGATCAGGAGCTTGAGCACGACGAGCAGTGCGGCCAGCCCAGCGGCTCCGAGCACGGCGGTCGCCCACGGGAAGGGCAGGTCCGGCAGGGTCACCCCGTCGAGCAGCTTGGTGACGACGACGTAGGCGACCAGGGCCAGGGCGAGCAGGGCGGGGATGATCCCGAACAAGAAGTAGTCCCACCCGCTCTCGGAGTACGAGAAGTGCTGGCTGAACGTTCCGGCCGAGACCGTCTGGTCAAGGCCGTACCAGCGAAGGAACGAGAAGATGAACAGGGCGATGCCGGATCCGCCGAGCACCTTGTCGCCAGTTGAAAGCTTGCTGAGGTCCATGTGGCCCGCGCTCCTGGATTCTGGGGGATGTGGTAAGGGGGTGACCTGCGTCAACGTACCTCACGGTCACCCGGTGGTGGGCGGATTGGTGGCGTCGGCCTTCTCGGGTCGATCGGGGTGGCTGGTAGCGTCCCACCAGTGCGTGTCGGGGTGCTGGTGTCAGGAACGGGCTCGATCCTGGATGCCATCGTCGAGGCGGGAATCCCGGTCGACGTCGTGCTCGCCGACCGTCCGTGCCTCGGCCTGTTGCGAGCGGCCGATGCGGGGATCGACACCGAACTGGTCGAGCGGGACGCCTTCGACGCCAGCTTCGATCGTGACGCCTACTCGGCTCGTCTCGCCGAGGTCCTGCAGAAGCACGAGGTCGACCTGGTGGTGATGGCCGGGTTCGGCACGATCCTCACCCAACCGATGCACGACGCCTTCGGTGGGCACATCCTCAACACCCACCCGGCACTGCTGCCGTCGTTCAAGGGCTGGCACGCCGTCCGCGATGCCCTGGCCTACGGCGTGAAGGTCACCGGCTGCACCGTGCACGTGGCCGGGATCGACGTCGACACCGGGCCGATCCTCGCCCAGGAGGCAGTGCCCGTCCTGCCCGACGACACCGAGGCCACCTTGCACGAACGGATCAAGGCGGTCGAGCGACGCCTGTACCCCGCCACCATCCGCTCCATCCTCGAAGGGAACTGCCTGCTGTGAGGGCACTGCTGTCCGTCTACGACAAGACCGGGATCTTGGAGCTGGCCCAGGGCCTCTCCGATCTCGGGTGGGACCTCGTGTCGAGCGGCGGGACCGCTCGCTCGCTCCGCGAGGCCGGGCTGGAGGTGGCCGACACCGCCGACATCACCGGGGTCCCGGCGATCCTCGGGCACCGGGTGGTGACCCTCCACCCCAAGATCCATGGCGGGATCCTCGCCGACCGATCGAACCCCGAACACCAGGCCGACATGGACACCTACGGCATCGTCGGCATCGACCTCGTCGTCGGGAACCTGTACCCGTTCGGTTCCGATCCGTCGGCCTTCGCCCACGGTGGTGGCGCCGCCGAGGACGTGATCGACATCGGCGGTCCGGCCATGGTGCGCGCCGCGGCCAAGAACCACGCCTACGTCGGCGTGGTCGTCGACCCGGCCGAGTACCCGGGTGTGCTCGACGAGCTGCGGGCATCCGGTTCGCTGTCCGACGACACGCGCCGCCGCCTGGCCCGGGCCGCGTTCGCCCACACCGCCGCGTACGACGCCGCGGTGGTGGCCTGGTTCGACGCCGAGGCCGACGACCTGCTGGCTCCGACGCTGCACGTCGCTGCGGTGCGCGAGCCCCGGGAGCTCCGATACGGCGAGAACCCGCACCAGCGCGCTGCGCTCTACCGCTCGCAGGGCGCGGACCCGTGGTGGGCGGAGGCCGTGCAGCACGGTGGCGTCGCCCTCAGCTACCTCAACCTCTACGACGCTGACGCGGCCTGGCTGCTGGCCCACGACCTCGGCGCCTCGGCCGGCGACAGGCCGACGGTGACGATCATCAAGCACGCCAACCCCTGTGGTGCCGCGGTGGGCGACACCTTGGCCGAGGCGTACCAGCGGGCGTTCGAGTGCGACCCTCGCTCGGCGTTCGGCGGGATCGTGGCCCTGAACCGTCCGGTCGACGACGACACGGTCGTGGAGATGGTGGCGGCGGCCCAGGCCGACGTGGTCATCGCACCGTCGTATGCGCCGGGCGTGATCGAGCAGCTGCAGGCCAAGCGCAAGAACACCCGCCTGCTGGAGGCGCCGGCTCCGGTGGCGGCTGCTCGGCACCTCCGCCCGATCTCGGGCGGCTGGCTGGTGCAGGAGCCGCACCGGCTCGTGAACCCGCCGTCGGAGTGGAAGGTGGTCACCAAGCGCAAGCCCACCGATGCCGAGCTGGCCGACGCCGCCCTGGCCTTCCGGATCTGCGCCGCCGTCACCTCCAACTCGATCGTCCTGGTCAAGGACGGCGTGGCGTGGGGGATCGGTGCCGGCCAGCAGAACCGGGTGGAGGCCGGCCAGATCGCCGCCGAGAAGGCCGCCGGTCGTGCGGCCGGTGGCGCCTGCGCCTCGGACGCCTTCTACCCCTTCCCCGACGGCATCGAGACCGCCGCGTCAGCCGGGGTGGCCGTGATCGTCCAGCCCGGCGGCTCGGTGAACGACGAGAAGAACATCGCCAAGGCTGACGAGCTCGGCGTCGCCATGCTCTTCACCGCCGAACGCCAGTTCAAGCACTGATGCCGGCCGCCGCCGAACTTGTCGGCCCCGCCGCCCCCGCCGCCCCCGCCGCCGAACTCCTCCCCGCCCCCGCCCCCGCCCCCGCCGCCGAACGTGTCGTGCGAACTGACCCCAGCGGACGGTTCGCACAACAAGTTCGCCAGGGTTGGGGCATCGCGGCTGACGTGTCGCAGGATTGGGCCCCATGACCGCACGCATGATGCCCGGAGGGCCCGTCGCCGAGGCCGTGTTCGCTGACCTGGAGCCGCGCATCGCGGCGTTGAAGGCAGCTGGGCACACGCCGGGACTCGGGACGCTGCTCGTGGGAGACGACTCGGCCAGTGCCGGCTACATCCGCATGAAGCAGGAGAAGGCGGCGGCGCTCGGGCTCACGTCGCCCCACGTCCACCTGCCGCAGGACGCCACCCAGGCCGACGTCCTGGCTGCGATCGCTGCGATGAACCTCGCCGATGACATCGACGGCGTGCTGCTGCAGCACCCGACCCCGCCGCAGATCGACTTCGATGCCGCTCTCCTGTCGCTCGACCCCGACAAGGACGTCGACGGCCTGCACCCCGTCAACATGGGCCGGCTCGCCCTCGGCATGCCCGGCCCGGTGCCGTGCACGCCGGCGGGGATCGAGGCGCTGCTCGCCCACTACGAGATCCCGATCGCCGGCAAGGACGTGTGCATCCTCGGTCGGGGCACCACGCTCGGGCGACCGCTCGCCCTGCTGCTGTCGCAGAAGCGGCCGACGGCCAACGCCGCCGTCACCGTGGTCCACACCGGCGTGCCCGACTGGCACAAGTACACGAAGCGGGCCGACGTGGTCATCGCCGCCGCCGGCGTTCCCGGCATCCTCCAGCCCGAGCACCTGACGCCCGGCGTGGTCGTGGTCGGCGGCGGGGTCCGCTACGAGGGCAAGAAGCTGCTGCCCGACGTCGACGAACGCTGCGAAGAGGTGGCCGGTGCGATCACCCCCCGCATCGGCGGCGTCGGCCCCACCACCATCGCCCTCCTGTTCCGCAACGCCGTCGAAGCCGCCGAACGCCGGGCCGGCCTGGCGTAGGCGCCGCGGACGGCGGCCCACGGTGTGAGGGTCAGGGCTGGTCTCCATCGATCGCAGCCTTGCTGGCTAGGTTGCGCAACCCGATCGCCGAGACCCACGGAGATGCTCGATGCCCGACCACGTGTCGATCCCGGCGGGGACGCCCGAGTCTCGGGACATGTACGTCAAGATCCAACGGGGGATCCGTCTGACGGAACGGCTCAACGCGACCCCCTACGAGGACGCAGACGCGATCCGTGCCGCGTGGAGCGAGCTGACCGGTCAACCCGTGGACCCGACCTTCTCACTCATCCCGCCGATCCACGTCCAACACGGGCTCAACACCAGGCTGGGCCGCAACGTCTTCATCAACCAGGGCTGCACGCTCATGGACATCGGCGGGATCGACATCGGGGACGACGTCATGATCGGACCCAACGTGAGCCTGATCACGGCCGGCCATCCGCTCGAGCCGTCCCTGCGACGCACGGGGATCACCGCCGCGCCCATCAGCGTGGAACGCAACGTCTGGATCGGAGCCGGAGCCATCGTCCTGCAGGGCGTGACCGTCGGCGAGGACGCCGTCGTGGGTGCCGGAGCGGTGATCAGCCGTGATGTGCCGCCGGCGACGCTGGTCGCCGGCGCCCCGGCACGGATCGTGCGCCGGCTCGACGAGAGGTGAGCGGCCGCTCCGACGCGATTCGGCGTGATCGGTCAGCTCGTAGCTCGAACTGGCGATGGCGGTCGCGCAAGCGCCCGCACGCACGGCTCCGACGCCTTCAGGCCGAGGTAACCCCGGATCGGTCTTCGGGCGCGAAGGCGGGCTCGCCTAGATTTCACCCTCACCATGACCCGGATCGCTGACCTCCTCGCTGCTGGCCGTACGTGGTCGTTCGAGTTCTTCCCGCCCAAGACGCCCGAGGGCGTGGTGGCGTTCGACGAGGCGGTGTCAGCGTTGGCCGAGCTGAAGCCGTCGTACGCCTCGGTGACCTACGGAGCGCTCGGCTCGACCCGCGACACCACCCGTGATCTGGTCATCCGCTCCAACCAGGAGCAAGCGTTCCCGTTCATGCCGCACCTCACGTGCGTGGGCCACACCCGGGGCGAGCTGATCGAACTGCTCGAGAGCTACAAGGCCGGGGGAGTGGAGAACATCCTCGCCCTCGCCGGCGACCCGCCGGCCGACGGCTCCGACCCCGGCGGTGACTTCACCTACGCCACCGAGCTCATCGAGCTGATCCGGTCGGTGGGCGACTTCGCGGTGGGCGTCGCCGCCTTCCCCGAGATCCACCCCCGCTCACCCGACCGCGAGACCGACCGTCGCTACCTCGCCGAGAAGCTGGCCCTGGCCGACTTCGGCGTCACCCAGTTCTTCTTCGACGCCAACGACTACCGCGTGATGATCGAGGAGCTGGCCGACCTCGGTTCCGAGGTCCCGGTGATCCCCGGCGTCATGCCCTTCGTCAGCACGCCGGGGACGAGGCGCATGGCCAAGATGAACGGCAGCGTGATCCCCGACGCATTGGAAGCCCGTTTGGACGAGGTCGACGGCGATGCCGAGGCCACGCGGCAGCTGGGTGTGGCCGTCGCCGCCGACCTTGTGTCCGAGCTCCTCGACTTCGGTGTCCCCGGCATCCACCTCTACGCCCTCAACCGCGCCCAGAGCATCCAAGAGATCTACGCCCAACTCGGCCTGCCTCACTGACAGACGGTCGACTCGTCCCTGTGCGGCACCATCCCCGACACGGCAGCCTCAACTCGACAGGCCTGTCGTCGCACCTTGTGGATGGCGCTCGGGCCCCGCATTGCTGGCGGAGGAGCGACTGGCATCGGGATCGGTGGCTAGCTTCAACCGATGCATCCGCGTGCAGCGGAGCACGAGCGGAGGAGGGACACCATGGCACTGATCAAGAGCTTTGAGCACCGTTCGGGTTCGATCGGGTTCCAGTCCGAGGTCGAGTGCGGCTATCGCTGGTCACAGGATGAGGACCATCGGATCCTCGTGCTCGAGAGCTACGGCTCGAAGCAACGAGAGAACGTCGGCAAGCCGAGCCAGTCGCTCCATATCGACCGGGACGCCGCCGTCCGCCTCGTGGCGATCCTCAAAGAGGCCTTCCCTGGCCTCTGAGGTCGGCGGCCTCAACGATCGGTCATTGCATCCAGCACCATCTGAGCGGCGGCCTCGGCGGGCACATGCTCCCAGATCCGCACCACCCTCCACCCGGCCTCAACGAGTGCTGCGGACACCCGGTCGTCGCGTCTGATGTTCGCCTCGAGCTTGGGGACCCAGTAGTCCCGGTTGCTCTTGGGGATGTGCTGGTGCTCTGGGCAGCCGTGCCAGAAGCAGCCATCGAGGAACACGGCCAGCCGTCGCCGGGTGAACACGATGTCAGGTCGCACTCGAACGCCTTCAGCTCTGATCAGCAGGTCCTTTCGAAACCTGAGGCCTCGTCGGTGCAGCAGCGATCGAAGCTGGACCTCAGGTTTGGTGTCCACCCGCCGGTTCGCCTTGCCGATCTTGGTCGCTGCGGCGCTGGTGGGCTCGGGGTACGGGACGATCTGGCCAGCGCCGAGGTTCACTGTGCGAGGGCGTCGTCCCTGGCCAGGACCCACCTCCCGGGGTTCCGGATCCTTCGCTGTCACTAACCCAGGGTCTACTGGGTGCATGAGCAGTGCACCGCCCGATGGTCGTCCTCGAGCCGTCCAGCAGAAGCTTCCGATCCGCCCGAGCCCCATCCGTCCGGGCCGGTCGTCGATGCCAGCCGATCGCCCGTGGACCGGGCAGACTGGCGAGGTGACCGTCGGCTCAGCGATCTCCCTGTTCTCCGGTGCAGGGGGCCTCGATCTCGGGATCGAGGCGGCTGGGTTCACCACGATCGCAGCGGTCGAGTGGGATGAGGACGCGGCCGACACGATGGAGAAGAACGCTCCGGAGTTCTTCCCCGGCCTGCAAGAGGTCGTGCGAGCCGATCTCTACCAGCTGGCCACAGGCGCCGGCGAAGGGGTCTCGACGCGCGACATCCTGCGAGCCGGTGGGCTCAGGGGCCGGGAACGGCCGGACCTCTTGGTGGGCGGTCCGCCATGCGTGGCCTTCTCCAAGTCCGGCTTCTGGCTCGATTGGAAGCGGGACGGCATCGACCCGGCGGCGAGTCTCTTGCAGGCCTACACGAAGGTCCTCGCCGAGGCGCGGCCCCGCCATTTCATCCTCGAGAACGTCTACGCGCTCACCTTCAACAACAGGGCGAGCAAGCCGGCGTTCGAGCGCCTTCTGCGCGAGATCGAGGCGGCTGGCTACCGCTTCGACTGGAAGGTCCTCAACGCTGCGGACTACGGCGTTCCTCAAGCCCGACCCCGACTGTTCATCGTCGGCGCCCGCAAGCGCGACAAGCTGCCGGAACTCCCTGATGCCACGCACCACGGCAACTGGGAGCGCCGCAAGACGGGAGGTGGACCTCTCCCGCACCTGACGACAGGCGAGGTGCTCGCCGATCTGATCACTGAGCCCGAGGCCGAGGAGGTGATCCGAGGCCGATGGGGGCATCTTCTCCCAGAGATCCCTCCCGGAGGGAACTACCTCCACTACACCGCAGAGAGGGGCCACCCGGATCCGATCTTCGAGTGGCGGAGCCGCTATTGGTCCTTCCTCCTGAAGCTCGATCCCAACAAGCCCGCACCGACCATCCAGGCCCAGCCCGGTCCCAACGTCGGTCCGTTCCACTGGGACAACCGACGTCTGCGGGTCCCCGAGCTACGACGATTGTTCACCTTTCCTGATGACTTCTCCTTCGTTGGTCGGCGCAGTTCGGTCCAAGCCCAGATCGGCAACTCCGTACCGCCCCTGCTGGCGCAACACGTCGCGTGTGGTGTCGCAGCATCGGTCTGATCGAGGTTTCCGGATGACTGTGCCTGCGAGGTGACCAGCCTGGGCGGTCGCGAATATGTGCCGAAGCTGTACCGCGTGCAGCGTGCTCGCGGCTCGATGGTGGACATCCTGTTGGACGGGATCGAGGCGGGTGGCGGGCGAGTCGTCTCGTGCTCGTTCCCCGACGAGCTGGTCGCTCCGATGTTCATCGGCGCCGAGGATTCGGACGGCCATCGGTACGGACTGCTGACCTATCCCTTCCGAACGACGAAGCGTAGGATCACCAACCGACCGGAGTCGGAGCATCGTTTCCAGGTCAAGTACGGGGATCCCACGAGAGTTCGCAACGAGCCGAACCCGCTTGGTCACGACCCCGCCGGCGTCGACGTGACCGTCGTACTCGCGGTCGACGACGAGCGCGGCGTCATCGTGGGTCTCGACCCGCTCGTCTACGAGGAGCTGCCCATGGGCATCTCCGGGTACTACCGAGACGAGCACGCAGACGCGGTTGCCGAGCACGGCTGGTGGGTCTGGGCAAAGGAGAAGTCGAAGCCTCGCACCGCGCAAGGCGAGGCCTGGGAAGGCATCGAGTCGATGGTGGGATTCAAGCCCGACCGCCTGCTCGACTACGCGCGATTCGAAGCCCTGTCGACGAGCTTGGGTCTGGAGACCGGCCTCAGGCTCAAGCTCGCCGAGCAGTTCGCGTCGGCGAGCGTCGACCGTCACGCGCTCGAGCGGCTCTTTGGGATCGATGCTGCGACGATCCTGGACATCGTCGAAGCAAACTTTCGACTCGGCGTTGCCGTCAGGGGGAGCGTCGCAGAGCACCATCTGGGCCGATTGCTCGCGAGCGACCCAACGGTGGCCAGGTATGAGGCGATCGATAAGGACGGACAGCCGGATTTTCGAATTTGGCTCCACGATGGCCGCGAACTCACCATCGAGTGCAAGAACGCCCTTCGTTCAACCTACCGAGACGGTGACGCCAAGGTCGAGACGCAGAAGACCCGGGACTCCGGTGCCGGCCGCAAGTACTTGTTCGATGCATTCGACATCGTTGCAGCGTGCATGTTTTCGGTGTCCGGACGGTGGACATTCAGGTTCAAGAAGGCGACCGCTCTTGCAGCCTGGAAGAAGGATGCATCGAGGATTGGTGCCATTCAAAGAATCGATGACACATGGTCCTTCACGCTGCAGGATCTACTGCTCCACCCTGAGCGATAGTTCCACTTCGACACTTGTGGGGTCCGCGGCCGCATTGAGACCGGTGAGATGCGTGTCTGTCCGTCGTCCTACGATCGTCGAGTGGCGATCAGCAGCGCACAGAAGGCGGCGTTGCGGGAGTGGGTGACCTCGAAGGCCTGCGCGGAGTTCCGGAACGGCAAGCCCTGTGTTCAGCGTGGCAGTACGACGATGGCTGGCGATATGCATGAGCCCTGTGATCGCGTTGTCGAGATCCTGGACATAGTGGACCAGATCTGACGGCTCCGCTCCGAGGCCCTGCGGTTGCCTGCTTGGCGATGTACGAGACCCGGGGGAAGCCGGCATCGAGTTCGATGCAAGTTGGCCAGCCGCGTGGTGTCGGTCGATTCAGAAGGAAAATGGGGCTGGGAAGCGGTGGTGGTCGGCGAGGGTGCGGATGCCTTGCCATTCGGCGAAGTGGTCCTCGCCGTCGGGGCCGAGCGCCTCGCCGTCGCCCTCGTCGGCCTTCTTGGAGGCGGTGGCCGGGACCACCTGGGGCGTTCCGCAGGCGATTGGATCGAACTTGGCCACGTTCCACTGGGGGGCTTCGGTGTCGGGCTTGCCTCTCAGGTCGAGGACTTCGGCGAGGTTCCTTGCGGCTCGATCCCGAGGCGTGAGTGGGGCGAGGTCGTGGCGCCACTCGATCATCTTGAGGATCGAGGTGTGGTCGTAGGTCTCGTGGCCGATCGTGCCTCGCTGGACCGTCGGGCCCCACAGCATCGCCGGGACCCGGAAGCCGCGGAGGCCGGTGCCCTGCTTCGGGGTGAGGTCGGGGGCCTCGGTGGGGGCCACGTGGTCGAAGAAGCCACCCCACTCGTCGTAGTTCACGACCACCAGGGTCTTGTCCCACCTCGGGCCCTTGGTGACGGCCTCGTAGATCTGGTCGAGGAACCACTGGCCGGCGCGGATGTCGGCGTGGGGGTGGTCGTCGGCCGAGGTGCCCTTGCCCTCGTTCGTGAACTTCGGATCCACGAACGACACCGCGGGGAGCGTGCCCCTCTCCGCGTCCTGGAGGAAGGCGTCGAACGGCTTCGAGATCGACCCGTACTTGCCGCCGTACAACGCGATGAACGGCACGTCGTTGAAGTAGTAGCGGGCACTGACGCCCTTGGCCCCCAGGCGGTCCCAGATCGTGGGGAGCGTGCTGATCTTGAACGAGTTGTGGGTGCGATCGGTGCCCGCGCTGTGCTGGTAGAAGCGGTTCGGGTACGTCTCGGCCATGGTGGCGCTGAAGTAGCGATCGAGCGTGCACCAGTGGGCCGCGGCCTGGCCGGTGAAGGGCAGGTCGTCCTGGGTGAAGTACCCGATGGCGAACTCGTCGTTCTGCCCCGACTTCAAGAACCCGTCGCACGCGCCCTTCGCCAGCTGGACCCGGCCGCCTTCGTAGCTGTGGTCAGGGTCGGGATGGTCGCAGTTCTGGAAGTCGGTCAGCCGATGGGAGTCCATCGACGTGCCGTTCTTGTCGGTGAAGGTGAGTCCGGCCTGCTTGCCGTCGGCGCCGGGCAGCCAGCCGAGGTAGTGGTCGAAGGAGCGGTTCTCCATCATCACCACCACGATGTGGTCGAGTCCCGACGACGCCGGATCGGGCGGCGTGGTCACCCGGGCGAGCCCCGACTCCGACGGTGTCGTCTTCCCCTTGGGCTTGGTGGTCGTCGAGCCGCGGTCGTCCTTCGTGCCGGCATCGGACGAGCCGTTGGAGCAGCCAGCCACCGCGGCCACGCCCGCGGTGGCGAGCGCGCCCGCCAGGAACTCACGCCGGGTCGGAGACATGGGTGCACCCTTCGGTGGAGATCGAAGCAGTCCGGCTCCCGTTCCCCCTCAGCGATGGCCGAGCACGGGAGGCCGGGCCGATCGTATGCACACCGGTCGGCCGCACGTACGAGTTACTGGCCGATGCGTCCGTCGATCCGCTCACGCAGGAGGTCGGCGTGACCGAGATGGCGGGCGTACTCGTGGAACATCTCGAGCAGCACCTCGCGCAGAGAGATCGGGCCGTGCCCTGCGCCGACGCCTTGCCGTTCCTTTGCGGTGATGTCGAGACTCGGCGCATCGGCGACGAATCGCTCGGCGAAGGCCACCTCTGCTCGCCATGTGTCCCAGGCCTCGGCGACCACTTGCGGGTCGGGAACCGCGCCGTCGAAGTCGCCATCGCGGTCGGTGTCGGAGCAGAACAGCGGAGGCACGTCCTGCCCAGCCATCACGATGCGGAACGAACCGCGCTCCATCTCCGCCAGGTGCCGTACCAGCCCCAGCAGCGACATGGTCGAGGGCTCGACGGAGCGCCGCGCCATCTCCTCGGCATCGAGACCCGAGCACTTGATCTCCAACGTGAGGCGCGCACAGCGCAAGCCCTCGACGAGGGTGGTGCGCTCGTCACCCAACGTCGGCCCGTCTTCGCGCGGGTCGCCCTCGAGATCGATGAACATGTCTGCTCGTCGGGTCGTGGCCATGGCCGCATTGTCGCGCCCACCACAGATCGACCAACCCCGCGAAATGCTCGGTTCCGTCTCGACGGGCTTGAAGGTGAACCACCAGCTGACGGGGAGTTGTCCCTCGGCGTCGTGGTGGCCCTCCTCGCCGACGATGATCGTGACCTTCCGGCCGGCCTCGGTGGGCGTGTTGACCTTGAGGCTCGGTCGATTCGCCGACCGGCCGGGGTGCACGTCGCGGACTCGGCTACGCGAGCGAGTCGATGACGGCGTTGAGCGTGGGGCTGGGCCGCATGGCGGCGATCGCGAGGGCGTCGTCGGGGGCGTAGTAGCCGCCGATGTCGGCGGGGGTGCCCTGGACCGCGTTGAGCTCGTCGACGATGGTGGCCTCGTCGGCAGCCAGGGCCTGGGCGACGGGGGCGAAGGTCTCGGCCAGCTGGGCATCCGCGGTCTGGTGGGCCAGGGCGTGGGCCCAATACATCGCGAGGTAGAAGTGGCTGCCGCGGTTGTCGAGCTCGCCGACCCTGCGGCTGGGGGAGCGGCCTTCGTCGAGGAAGCGGCCGGTGGCGGCGTCGAGGGTGTCGGCCAGGACCTGGGCCTTGGGGTTGTTCGTCTGCTCGGCGAGCTTCTCGAGGGAGACGGCCAGGGCGAGGAACTCACCGAGGCTGTCCCAGCGGAGGTGGTTCTCCTTCTCGAACTGCTGCACGTGCTTGGGGGCCGAGCCGCCGGCGCCGGTCTCGAACAAGCCGCCGCCGTTCATCAGCGGCACGATCGACAGCATCTTGGCGCTGGTGCCGAGTTCGAGGATGGGGAAGAGGTCGGTGTTGTAGTCGCGCAGCACGTTGCCGGTGACCGAGATGGTGTCGAGGCCCTGGCGGATGCGGTCGATCGAGTACTTGGTGGCCTCGACCGGCGACAGGATCTCGATGGTGAGGCCGTCGGTGTCGTGGTCGCCGAGGTAGCGGGTGACCTTCTCGATGAGCTGGGCGTCGTGCGCCCGGGAGGCGTCGAGCCAGAACACCGCGGGCGAGGCGGTGGCGCGGGCCCGGCCGACGGCGAGCTTCACCCAGTCCTGGATCGGAGCGTCCTTGGCCTGGCACATGCGCCAGATGTCGCCGGTCTCCACCGCGTGCTCCATGACCGTGTCACCGGCGGCGTTGACCACGCGGACCACGCCGTCGGCGGCCAGCTGGAACGTCTTGTCGTGGCTCCCGTACTCCTCGGCCGCCTGGGCCATGAGCCCGACGTTGGGCACCGAGCCCATGGTGGTCGGGTCGAAGGCGCCGTTGGCCTTGCAGTCCTCGATGACCACGTCGTAGATCCCGGCGTAGCAGGAGTCCGGGATCACGGCCTTGGTGTCCTGCTGCTCGCCGGCGGCGTTCCACATCTGGCCCGACGTGCGGATCATGGCGGGCATGGATGCGTCGACGATGACGTCGGACGGCACGTGGAGGTTGGTGATGCCCTTGTCGGAGTCCACCATGGCGAGCGACGGGCCGTCCTCGTAGGCCTTGGTGACGGCGGCCTGGATGGCGGTGCGCTCGGCCTCGGGCAGGTTGGCGATGGCGGCGTCGAGCACGGCCATGCCGTCGTTGGGGTTGAAGCCGGCGGCACGGAGCGCGTCACCGTGCTCGGCGAACAACTCGGCGAAGAACGTCTCGACCGCGATGCCGAACATGATCGGGTCCGAGACCTTCATCATCGTGGCCTTGAGGTGGATCGAGAAGAGCACGCCCCGGGCCTTGGCGTCGGCGATCTGCTCCTGCAGGAAGGCGATGAGGGCCTTCTTGCTCATCAGCGTCCCGTCGACCACCTCACCGGCGAGCACCGGCAGCTCGGGCTTGAGGACGGTGACCGTGCCGTCGGCCGCCACGTGCTCGATGCGCAGCACGTCGGCGTCGGCGAGGGTGAGGGACTTCTCGTTGTGGCGGAAGTCCCCGCTCGACATGGTGGCCACGTGGGTCTTGGACTCGGCCGACCAGGCGCCCATGGAGTGCGGGTGCTTGCGGGCGTACTCCTTCACCGACTTCGGGGCCCGGCGATCCGAGTTGCCCTCACGCAGGACGGGGTTGACCGCGCTGCCCTTCACCCGGTCGTAGCGGGCCCGAGCGTCCTCCTCGGCGGGGGTCGACGGGTTGTCCGGGAAGTCGGGGAGCGCGTAGCCCTTGCCCTGCAGCTCGGCGATGGCTTCCTTGAGCTGGGGGAGCGACGCGCTGATGTTGGGCAGCTTGATGATGTTGGCCTCGGGCGACTTGGCCAGGGCGCCCAGCTCGGCGAGGTGGTCGGCGTGCTGCTGCTCGGGCGTGAGGCGGTCCGAGAACATGGCCAGGATGCGCCCGGCGAGCGAGATGTCGCGGGTCTCGACGACCACGTTCGCAGGGCGGGCGAAGGCCTCGACGATCGGCAGGAACGAGTACGTGGCCAGCGCCGGCGCCTCGTCGGTGTGCGTGTAGATGATCTTGGCGTCGCTCATCGTCTTCTCACGGTCGTGTCGGGGGCTCGCGGGGCCGAGCGGTCCGGGAGACGTTACCGGGCGACGTTTTGCCACGGTTCCGGGCCTGTGCTCGCTTCGTTGTCACTGGGGGTGTGGATGATCTCCCCATGGCTGCTTGCAACTACTGCTCACAAGAGATGCTCGACGGAATCAGCTACTCGGTGGAGGTCCTCCACCGAGACGGCGCCCCGTTCCCACTGAAGCCCTTCGGCAAGGACCGCCAAGGCCGCTACAAGCGCCCCGACGGTCGCTGCGGCGACTGCGGCGTCCCCGTCGGCGGCTTCCACCACCTCGGATGCGACGTCCAACGATGCCCGTGCTGCCGACACCAGATGATCTCCTGCGGCTGCTGGTTCGACGAGGACGGCGTCTCCATCGCTGAGGACGAGGAGATGTTCGAGAGCTTCGTCGCCCACCACTGGCACGACTACGCCGGCGAAGCCTCCTGATCGAGACGACGCTCAGGTGTCGAGCCGAGGTGCGAACGACGGCTCTCGAGGGTTGCCGCCGCCGGCGCAAGCGGGTCCCCGCCGGGACCCGATACGATCTGACGGTCCGTCAGAAACGTCGCGTCGACCCGGAGGGCCATCTCCCATGCTCGATCACCTCATCAAGGGCGGGACCGTCGTCGACGGGACCGGGGCTGCTCCTCGCGTCGCCGACGTCGGGATCCGGGACGGGCGGATCGTGGCCATCGGGTCGATCGACGAGGAGGCGGCCGAGGTCCTCGACGCCACGGGCCTGCTGGTCATCCCCGGGATCATCGACCCGCACACGCACTACGACGCCCAGCTGTTCTGGGACGGCGGCGCTTCGCCGTCGAACGTCCACGGCGTCACCACCGTGATCGGCGGCAACTGCGGCTTCACGCTCGCCCCGCTCAAGGCGGAGGACGCGGCCTACACCCGCGAGTTCATGGCATCGGTCGAGGGCATGTCGGTGGCGGCGCTCGAAGAGGGTGTCCCGTGGAACTGGGAGACGTTCGCCGAGTACCTGGACCGGCTCGAGGGCAAGGTCGGCGTGAACGCCGGCTTCCTCGTCGGCCACAACGCCATCCGCCGCTATGTGATGGGTCCGGAGTCGGTGGGCAACGAGGCCACGCCTGAACAGGTCGCCGCCATGCAGGCGCTGCTGGGCGAATCGATCGAGGCCGGCGGCCTCGGCTTCTCCACCACCCTCAGCCGCACCCACTCCGACGGCGACGGCAAGCCGGTGGCGTCGCGCTGGGCCACCAACGAGGAGCTCCTCGCGCTGTGCGAGGTCGTCGAGCAACACCCCGGCACCACGCTCGAGGCCATGACCGACGGGTGCCTCGACAAGTTCTCAGACGAGGAGATCGAGCTGTTCTCCGACATGACCGCCGCGGCCAAGCGCCCGCTGAACTGGAACGTGCTCACCATCGACTCCCGTGAGCCCACGCGCATCCCCCGCCAGCTGTCGGCCGGTGATCGGGCCGCTGAGAAGGGCGGCCGCATCGTGGCCCTCACGTTGCCGGTGCTGGTGCCCATGAACATGAGCTTCCTCAACCACTGCGGGCTGTTCCTGATCCCCGGTTGGAAGGACCTCGTGCTCGGCCTGCCCGTGCGCGAGCGCATCGCCGAACTGCAGAAGCCCGAGATCCAGGCCCGCATGCTTGAGCTCTCGCAGGCCCCCGAGGCCGGTGTGTTCAAGCGGCTCGCCGACTTCGAGAACTACATCATCGGTGACACCTACTCGGCGGCCAACGAAGGCCTCAAGGGTCGGCGGGTCGGCGAGCTGGCCGACGAGCGCGGCCAGGACGCCTTCGCCACCCTCATCGACATCGTGGTGGCCGACGAGCTGCGCACGGTCTTGTGGCCCATCCCGCCCGACGGCGACGCCGCCTCGTGGGAGCTGCGCCGCCAGACGTGGGCCGACGACCGGGCCATGCTCGGCGGGTCGGACGCCGGCGCTCACCTCGACCGCATGTGCGGCGCCCCGTTCCCCACCCGGTTCCTCGGCGACACCCTCCGCGGCCGCAAGCTCGTCTCCCTGGAGCGGGCGGTCCAACTCATGACGCAGGTGCCGGCCGAGCTGTTCGGCCTCAACGGCCGCGGCACGCTGGTCGAGGGCAACTTCGCCGACATCACGATCATCGACCCCGAGACGGTCGGCTCCGAGCTGGCCGAGCTCGTCCACGACCTCCCCGGCAACTCGCCCCGCCTCACCGCCGACTCGATCGGCGTCACCCGCGTGCTCGTCAACGGCACCGTGGTCGTCGTCGACGGCAAGCCCACCGGCGAGCTCCCCGGAACCATCCTCCGCAGCGGCCGAGACACGCGCACCGTCGCCACCAGTTGACGGTGCCTCCGGCCGTCGACCCGGGAGTCGGCCACGCCCTCGCCTGGCTGGCCGCCCATGCGGACCCATCGGTCCGCGAGCAGATGGGTCCCCGCTACGGCATCCACACCGACCGCGCCCTCGGCGTGGCGATGAAGGACATGAAGGTCCTGGCGAAGGACCTCGGGCGGGACCACGACCTGGCTGCCGCGCTGTGGGCCGACGGCGGCTACGAAGCCCGCACCGTGGCTGCCCTCGTCGACGACGCCGAGCTCGTCACCGTCGAGCAGATGGATCGATGGGTCGCCGAGTTCGACAACTGGGCCATCTGCGACACCGTCTGCTTCAACCTGTTCGATCGGGCTGCCGATCCGTGGGGTCGGGTCGACGCCTGGTTCGCCGACGATCGCGAATTCGTGAGACGCGCCGCGTTCGCCTTGATCTGGGCCCTGGCCCTGCACGACCGCACCGCCGACGACGGGCGGTTCGAGCATGCGCTCGCGCTCATCGAGGAGGGGGCGACCGACGATCGGCCGCTGGTCAACAAGGCGGTGATCATGGCGTTGCGGGCGGTCGCCAAGAAGCGCCTGACGGTGGCGGACGCCACCACCGAGGTCGGCCTCCGACTTGCAGCGTCGGGCGATCCCAATGCCAGCCGGGCCGGACGAGCCGTCTCAAGGACCTGGGCTCAGCCGTCTGACCTGACCACCGGCGAACCCTCCAACCCTCGTCTTCACCGCCCCGCTGAAGCTGACCTCGAAACCTGCGGCGGCGGGGAGCGGGCCCATCGGCTCACCGGTAGCGTCGTGCGGGCATTCGCTACGCGTCGCCGCCACCTCCCGCAGCGGCGCTCGAGAGGAGATCTGCGTGCAGGACTACGACAAGCTCTACATCGACGGCGAGTGGGTCCAGCCCGACGGCACCGGCTCCATCGAGGTCATCAACGCCACCACCGAGCAGCCCATGGGCCACATCCCGGAGGG
This sequence comes from Acidimicrobiales bacterium, assembly GCA_025463365.1. Lineage (GTDB taxonomy): Bacteria > Actinomycetota > Acidimicrobiia > Acidimicrobiales > Iamiaceae > Aquihabitans. The sequence continues at coordinate 9,684 of JAOBWM010000031.1, read as the reverse complement.
CTCGGCGGCCGACGTCGACAAGGCCGTCGCCGCGGCCAAGTCGGCCTTCGACGGCTGGGCCGCCACCAACCCGTCGGACCGGGCCAAGTACGTGCAGGCCCTCTCGGAGGGCATCGGCGCCCGCAACCAGGAGATCGCGGAGACGATCACCGGCGAGGTCGGCATGCCGCTGTTCTTGTCGCAGCTGATCCAGGCCGGCTTGCCCAAGGCCGTCGCCGCCACCTACCCGGCGATCGTCGAAGCCTTCCCGTGGGAGGAAGAGGTCGGCAACTCCCTCGTCGTTCAGGAACCGGTCGGCGTCGTCGGCTGCATCACGCCCTGGAACTACCCGCTGCACCAGATCGTCGCCAAGGTCGCCCCCGCGCTGGCCGCCGGCTGCACCGTGGTGCTGAAGCCGAGCGAGGTGGCGCCCCTCAACGCGTTCATCCTCGCCGAGATCATCGACGAGATCGGCCTCCCCGCCGGCGTGTTCAACCTGGTGTCGGGCACCGGCCCGGTCGTCGGCGAGGCGATCGCCAGCCACCCCGACGTCGACATGGTCTCGTTCACCGGCTCCACCCGCGCCGGAAAGCGCGTCGCCGAGCTCGGTGCCGCCACGGTCAAGCGCGTGGCCCTCGAGCTGGGCGGCAAGTCCGCCAACATCCTCCTGCCCGACCTCGACGGCGCCGAGCTGGAGAAGGCCGCCCGGGCCGCCGTGCAGTCGGCGTACCTGAACTCCGGCCAGACGTGCACCGCCTTCACCCGGCTGCTCGTGCCGGCCGCCAAGCACGACCAGATCGTCGACGTGCTCCGCGACGAGGTCGAGTCCGTCTACACGCTCGGTGACCCGGCCGTCGGCGAGGGCCGCCTCGGCCCCCTGATCTCGGCGGCCCAGCGCGATCGCGTGCGCGGCTTCATCGAGAAGGGCATCGAGGAGGGCGCCACCCTCGTCACCGGTGGGGCCGAGCAGCCCGACGGCCTCGACACCGGCTACTTCGTGAAGCCCACGGTCTTCGCGGGGGTCCGCAACGACATGACCATCGCCCAGGAGGAGATCTTCGGGCCGGTCCTGTCGGTCATCGCCTACGACGACGTCGACGACGCGGTGGCCATCGCCAACGACAGCCCGTACGGCCTGTCCGGCGGCGTCTGGGGCGCGGACAAGGAGTCGGCCAAGGCCGTCGCCCGCCGCATCCGCACCGGCCAGCTCGAGATCAACGGCGGCTCGTTCAACGCCCTCGCCCCGTTCGGTGGCTACAAGCAGTCCGGCAACGGCCGCGAGCTGGGCAAGTACGGCCTGGAAGAGTTCCTCCAGACCAAGTCGCTCCAGCTGTAGGGGTCGCTCGTTCCGGCAGCTGTCGCGGTCAGTGCTCGTCCTGGTCGGTCCACTCATCGATGGGCGTCCAGGACGGGCCGATCTTCGTGACGTGGTAGCTCCAGCCCCACGTGATCGTCGGCGGCCGTTCCCGCGCATCGGCCAGCGGTCGGGTCGCCACCCGCAACCGCACGTACGGGTCGACGGCAGGGTCGGGCGGCGTCGCGATGCCCTCCATCGCGTCCATCTCGGCGAACAGCCCCATGAGGTCGGGTGGGTCGACCACGACGATCCAGCCGCGGACGACCGGTTCGTCGGCCACCTGGGCACCCCGACCGGTGTCGAAGGCGGCCGCCGGCCAGCCGTTGCCCGTGTCGTAGAGCTGCCCTGGGGTCACCGCGGGCCACTGGTCGACCGCGTGGGCGAGCAGCATCCCCCAGCGCAGATGGCCGGGCAGCAGGGTGCCGTACACGAACAGCGGCTCGGACATGGGCCAACTCTGCCAGCCGACCCGGCCCGGCGGGTCAACGAGCCAGTTCGCCCCGCCACGTCCGGCTCGACGGGTCCGACGCTCGCCAAGACTTGACCGCCCGGTCAAGATCGGTACGCTCCGAGGCGATGGCGATGACCGCACCCTCCCCCGGTCGGACCGCACGGCTCGCGGCCCACCTTCCTCAGCCGCTGCGGCGCGTCGCTGCCCGCCTCCCCGGTGCGCTGGCGCCGCCGGTCGAACCGGGCACGTCCACGCCCCGGGTCGCCATCATCGGCACGGGCTTCGGCGGCCTCGGGATGGCGGCCCGGCTGCGCCAGGCCGGCATCGACACCTTCACGATCTACGAGCGCGAGCAGGGCGTCGGCGGGACCTGGCGGGACAACACCTATCCCGGCGCGGCCTGCGACGTGCCCTCGCACCTGTACTCGCTCTCGTTCGCCCCCAAGGCGGACTGGAGCCGGAAGTTCCCCCAGCAGCCCGAGATCCTCGGCTACCTCGAGTCGCTCGTGGACCGCTTCGGCCTCGCCGACCACCTCCGCCTCGGATGCGCGGTCGAGGAGGCAACGTTCGACGATGACGCCCGGTGCTGGCGGCTCCGCCTGCAGGACGGGACCGAGGCCGAGGCCGACGTGGTCGTGGCGGCAACCGGCCAGCTGAACCGCCCGTGGATCCCGGCGATCGACGGCCGCGACGACTTCACCGGCACCACGTTCCACTCGGCCCGCTGGCCGGCCGACCTGGACCTGACCGGGCGTGACGTCGCCGTCGTCGGGATCGGCGCCAGCGCCATCCAGTTCGTGCCCGAGGTGGCCAAGCAGGCCAAGTCGCTGGCGCTCTACCAGCGCAGCAGCAACTACGTCGCCCCGAAGCCCGACGGCCCGATCTCCGATCTCGCCCGCCGCCGGTTCGAGCGCTCGCCCTTCCTGTTGCGCCTCTACCGCCTGTCCATCTGGGCCCGGTTCGAGTCCCGCTGGCTGTTGCTCCGCAAGGGCTCGAAGGCCGGCGACATCGGTCGCAAGAAGTTCGAGGAGGGCCTGCGGCTGCTGGTGAGCGAGGACCTGCCCGAGCCGGCCGTCATCCCGGACTATCCGCTCGGCTGCAAGCGGATCCTCATCTCGAACGACTGGTACCCGACGCTCATGGCGCCGCACGTCAGGGTCGTGACGGAAGGCGTCGAGCGCGTCACGCCCGGCGGCATCGTGGCCGGGGGCGAGGAGCGTGCCGCCGACACGATCATCTTCGGCACCGGATTCGCCAGCACCGGCTTCCTCATGCCCATGCGGGTCACCGGTCGCAACGGTGCCGACCTCCACGAACGGTGGGCCGCCGGGGCCGAGGCACACCTCGGCATGACGGTGAGCGGGTTCCCGAACCTGTTCGTCCTCTACGGCCCCAACACGAACCTTGGGCACAACTCGATCATCTTCATGCTCGAGCGACAGATCGCGTACGTCCTCACCTGCGTGCGCCGCCTGACCGAGTCCGGCGACGCGACCCTCGAGGTCAAGCCCGAGGCCGAAGCCGCGTCGAACAAGTCGCTCGTGAAGCGGCTCGACAACACGGTGTGGGCTGCCTCGTGCCACTCCTGGTACAAGACCGACTCCGGCAAGATCACGAACAACTGGCCGGGCCCGACCGTGCAGTACTGGGCCGCCACGGCCTGGCCCCGCGCCAAGGACTTCGTGGAGACGGCCAAGCCGTCGCGCTGAGGGCCCGGCGCGACCCGATCGGGGGGCCCCGGCTCCGTTGAAGGGTTCCGGAGGACCCTGGCTAGGGTTCGAACGTTCGCCCGATGTCCTCACGAGGAGTCCCCCTGCAATGAGCACCGAGCCCGTACGCGTCGCCGTCACCGGGGGTGCCGGCCAGATCGGCTACAGCCTGTTGTTCCGCATCGCGAGCGGTGCCCTCCTCGGGCCGGACCAGCCCGTCATCCTCCAGTTGCTCGAGATCACGCCGGCTCTCGGCGCGCTCGACGGCGTGGCGATGGAGCTCGACGATTGTGCGTTCCCGCTCCTCGCGGGGATCGTGAAGACCGACGACGCCAACAAGGCGTTCGACGGTGCCGACATCGCCCTGCTCGTCGGCTCCCGGCCCCGCACCGCCGGCATGGAGCGTGCCGACCTGCTCGCGGCCAACGGCGCCATCTTCACGGCCCAGGGCAAGGCGCTGTCGGACAGCGCGGCCGCCGGCGTGAAGATCCTCGTCGTCGGCAACCCGGCCAACACCAACGCCCTCATCGCGATGAACAACGCCCCGAACATCCCGAACGGGCAGTTCACGGCCATGACCCGTCTCGACCACAACCGGGCCACCGCCCAGCTCGCCGCCAAGACCGGCGCGGCGGTCGCTGACATCGCCAAGGTCACGATCTGGGGCAACCACTCCGCCACCCAGTACCCGGACATCTTCCACGCCGAGGTCGCCGGCAAGAACGCCGCCGAACTGGTGAACGACCAGGCCTGGCTGGAGAACGACTTCATCCCGACCGTCCAGAAGCGCGGCGCGGCGATCATCGAGGCCCGCGGCTCGTCGTCGGCCGCGTCGGCCGCCAACGCCGCCATCGACCACGTCCACGACTGGGTCCTCGGCACGCCTGAAGGCGACTGGGTGTCGATGGCTGTGCCGTCGGACGGGAGCTACGGCGTCGCCGAGGGCCTCATGTCGTCGTTCCCGTGCGTGTGCAAGGACGGCAAGTACGAGATCGTCCAGGGCCTCGAGATCGACGACTTCAGCCGGGGTCGGATCGACGCCAGCGTCGGCGAGCTCGCCGAGGAGCGCGACGCCGTCAAGGAACTCGGCCTGATCTGACCTGAGCGGCGACCCCGCCGGGTCGCTACTTGAGGAACTTGCTGGTGGTGTTGTCGGCGAGGATCTTGCCCGCCGTCTGGCACGTCGGGCAGTAGGCCACGGTGTAGGCCCGGTACTCGACGGACCGCACCGCGTCGCCGCACTCCAGGCACGGTTCGCCGGCCCGGTTGTGCACGCGGCTCGTGCGTTGCGCGGAGTTCGACAACTCGTCGCGGCCGCGCTCCTCGGCCAACGACTCGTTGATGCACGTCAACATGGCCTCGGCCAGCTGCTCGACCTGGGTCCGGTCGAGCTTCGAGGTGTTGGCGAACGGTGAGAGGCGGGCCCGGTGGCAGATCTCGTTGGCGAGCCGCCGGCCGAGCCCGGCGATGATCCGCTGGTCCCTGAGGAAGCCGTGGAGCCGCATCGGGTGCGCGGCCAACAGATCGCCGAGCGCGGCTGCATCGACCTGGTCGGCATCGGGGCCCAGCGTGTCGAGCGGGCCCTGGGACTCGGGATCGCCCGACACCACCCACACTCCGGCCTTGCGCTCCGAGCCCGGTTCCGTCAGCAGGAGCGCCCGCCCGTCCTCGAAGGTCCAGCGGGCGATCCCGCCGCGCGGCTTGGCGGACTGCTTCTCGTCGGGCTTCAACCGTCCGCCCTGCATGAGGTGGACGACGAACGTGACCGTTTCGGCGTCGAGCAAGAGGTACTTGCCGCGCCGCCCGACGAACACGAGGGGATGGCCGATGGCCTCTTCGGGGCCGGGGCTGGCCGTCTTGAGGGCGGTGAAGGTGAGGGGTCGGAACCCGGCGAGGGTCGTGCCCGAGAACGCGGCGTCGAGGCGTTCGGCGTGCGCTTGGAGCTCGGGGAGCTCAGGCACGCGAACCCTCGACCGACGGCAGCTCGGTCCGGTCGCGGACAGCGGCGAACACGTCGTCCAGCTCGGCCAGCGCTTCCCCGTGGGTGAGCAGCACGCTGAGGTCACCGCCGACGCGGAGCTTCCCGGTCATGAACGCCCGCTGCGCGGACATCGCCCCCGTGGCGATGGCCAGCGCCGTCGCCAGGTCCTGGCGGAACCGGATGGTCGCGGACGGCGCCGGCCCGACCCGCACCGACACCCGCCCGTCCTCGAAGGCGACGTGGTACGTGAAGTCGTCGTCGGCTCCGGTCGACCCGGTCGACCCGGTCGACCCGGTCGATCCCGTCGAACCGGTCGGCTCGTCGGCGGGCGCCATCGCCGACAGGTCGAACACCTGCTGCTGGACCACCAGGCTCATGCCCTGCGCCCGCGCCGCGAGGGTCTCGCTGGCCGAGGCCGCCTCGTCGAGCGCCTCGACCCACTCCGTGCTCAAGAACGCCACCACGCCGGGCACGCTATCGGCGCAGGCATCGCAGGCGGACCGTTCACCTCCTCGGGGTTCGTCGCCGGAGGGCCCGGACCCTCTTCGGGCGTCGAGGCCTCCTACGATCGGTCCGACCCCGCCGAGGAGGCCCTCCGCTTGTCCGACGCCCCGAACGCTCCCGGCACGCCCCCGACCCCTGAGCTCGACCCGGCCCGCGCCGTGGCCGCGGTCGCGATCGACGAGGCGCGCCACACCCCCACCGACGAGCCGCTCTGGAACGAGAGCTGGTACCTCGACTTCTTCGACGTCGAGCGTGGGATCGGCGGGTACGTCCGCCTCGGCCTCTACCCGAACCTCGGCCGGGCCTGGTACTGGGCGTGCGTCGTGGGCCCCGGGCGCCCGCTCGTGACCGTCATCGACCACGAGATCGCGGTGCCCCGGGCCCCCTCGTTCGAGATCCGCACCGACGGGCTCTGGGCTGACTGCACGGTCGAGACGCCGCTGGATCACGTGTCCATCGGGCTTGAGGCGTTCGCCGTCGGTGTCGACGACCCGACCGAGGTCTACGGCGACCTGCGCGGAGATCGCGTCCCGCTCGGCTTCGACCTCGAGTGGGAGACCGACGGGGGGACCTACGTGTACCCGGGCGTGACCCGCTACGAGGTGCCGTGCAAGGTGCACGGCGAGGTCCTCGTCGGCCAGGAGCGCATCGAGCTCGACGGCTGGGGCCAGCGGGATCACTCGTGGGGCGTGCGTGATTGGTGGTCCATGGCGTGGAGCTGGACGGCCGGTCGCCTCGATGACGGCACCCGCTTCCATGGAACAGCGGTCGACGTGGACGGCGTCCCGCTCTACGCGACCGGCTACGTGCAGGACCCGATCGGCGCCATGGCTGCCGTCGGTGATGTCGGCCACCGGACCGAGACCGGCCCGGGCGGGTTGCCGACGACCTCGCGTTGGCACGTCGGCGACCTGCAGATGACGGTCACCCCGATCGCGTTCTCGCCCGTGCTGCTGTCATCCGACGACGGCCGCGTCAGTCGGTTCCCTCGGGCGTGGTGTCGCTTCGACGCCGACGACGGCCGGTCGGGCCATGGTTGGACCGAGTGGAACCAGCCCCAGCCGACGGGCTGATCGACTCCGGCACCGAGCTCGCCGCCAACGCCAGGACCGCAACCACGGCGAACAGCTGAGCCGGCAGGGACAGCGTTCCCTCGTGGTTGATGATCGCCGCGTGGGGGCTCACGAACGCCACGATCCCCGCCGCCACGGTGGCACCCATGGCGACCAGCGGCAGGCTGCGGTCGCGGCGGGGCAGGGCCAGCACTGGAAGCAGGAGCAGCACCGCCGGGCCGCCGAGGGCGACCCCGGCCAGGACCGCAGAGCCGAGCAGCGCGGGAACCGGCCACGGCTGCTCGCCGGGAACCGACCACGCCGAGCGCGCCGCCGCGCCGCCGCGCCTCGTCCGGCCGACGAAGGCCAGCGCGAGCAGCCCGATGACCGCGATCGCACCGACGACCAGCCCGGCGCGCTGTCCCGTCCCGGGCGCGTAGTCGAGGTGGATCGTCCCTCGCGTCCCCGCCGGAAGGAGCCATCCTTGGCGCCAGCCGTCGACCCGGATCGGGGTCAGCGTCCGGCCGCCAAGTGTGGCGCGCCACCCTCGGTTCACGTTCTCGGTGGTGGCGAGGATGGTGGCCGATCCGGCGCCGACCGCGAGGGTGCGGTGTTCCCGTCCCCAGGATCGGATCGACACGGATCGGGCGGCGGCCGGTACCGGGAGGCCCCCGCCGGGCGTCAACGACGCGGTCGCGACGGCGAGCGGACCGCCGGCCGGTCCCTCGATGCGGTGGGTCCCGCTGCGCACGTCGAGTGCCTCGCACGCCTGCCACGGGACCGGCGCACCATCGAGCAGGGCTCCCGCCGTGGCCTGGGCCCGGGTGGCGATCGAGCGCCCGTCGAACCGGATGACCGGGCCCGAACCGCACGGGAGGTCGGTCGCCGCATCACGATCCGGGCGGGCTGCCGGGGCCCGGTGCAGCCCGGCCAGGTCGACCTCGAGGATGCCGACGAGGCGGGCGCCCGTATCGGTCGGGTCCGGTCGCGGGAAGGCGAGCACGAGTTGGTCGACGCGGGTCTTCGGGATGCGGATCCACCCGCCGGCCGGGATGTCTCGGAGGTATCGCCGACCGTCGACCAGGACGGAGACCGTGGGCACGGGATCGGTGCCGGGCACCGGGGCGGTGCGGATGCGGATCCGGTCGACGGGCACTGCGCCCGGCCAGGACAGGCGCAGCGCCGGGGTGCTCACCTCGGAGTCACTGACCCACGCCGTGGCGGGGTCGCCGTCCACCGCCGCCGTCGCGTCGAAGACCGGCTGGTCGCGCCATCGGCTCGACGCCGTCGCCCGGATCGAGGGCGCGCCCGATCCTGCGATCACCCGTGAACCGTCGGAGGGGACGGCCGTCGCCAGCAGCCGGTCGAGCGCGGGGCCCGGGGTCGACGTCGCCGTGCCGGTCAGTTCAAGCCCTTCGCCTCCGGTCAGAGCGACCGTGCGGGCCAGGCGCCCCTCCTCGTCGCTGCGGAAGCGGTCGAACCGATCCCGGCGCAGCCGCGAGAACCAGGCGGCCGTGGCCGGTGCCGCGGCCCCACCCCGACCGGGCGGGGCGGCGACGACCGAACGACCGATGTGCAGCCCGCCGATGCGGATCTCACTCAGCCCCAGCGGGCGGACCTCGACGCCGCCGATCACCGACGCGATCGTCACCCGTACCCGGGTGGTCGAGTGGTCGACGGGCACGCGGACCGAGCCGTCGGCGCCGATCGTGACCGTCCGGCTCCCCGCGTCGGTGGTGACGACGACCGAACCGACCCGGGCACCGGTGGTCGATGGGATGGCCACGGTGACGTCGGAGACCGTACGGGCCCGATCGAGCCCGACCTCGATCCAGCGGCCCTCGGCGGGCGTGGCCGGGAGCCAGGATGTGGTGGGTGACCCGTCGAAGGCCGACGCGGGCTGACCCTCGGGATCGAGCAGGTCGGTGCGGGGCTCGTCGGCCTGCAGCGTCGCCGCTCCGTCGACGTGGGCCACGCTCAGCCCGACGGGTCCGTCGCCCGGCCAGCGGTCCTCCGGCGGTTCGGCGGTCACCGGGGACCGTTCGCCCGGCGTCAACGTGTACGTGGCGTTGTTGCGGATCGCCCCGAAGATGACGTCACGCCGGCGGGCCGTGTCGGTGGCCACACGGATCGAATCGGGGAGCCCGGTGCGCGGCTCGTCCACGGCGAGGACCGTGGCTCGGCCGTCGGTTGCCGAGGCGGGGAGCTGCAGCACGGCTTCGGGACCGCCGCCGACGACCAGTGACGATGCGGCCGGATAGCTCGTGACCCGGTCGACGGCATGGGGCACCGCGTACACGTCGATCGTCCGGTAGCGCCCGAGGGACGGGGCACCCGGCTCGGGGGTGGCCCGGCCGTCGTTGCGCCGCGCGTCGTCGGACGGCCCGAACGACGCGACCCGGTCCAGATGGGGCGACGCCGTGGCGAGCACCCGGCGCACGCTCGTGGGGCTCGGGCCCTCGGTCCGGGGGAGGTCGAGGTCGTTGCGCACGAGCAGGTACCGCAGGCCGGCGCGGTGCAACGTGGGCAGGAACCCGTCGGGCAGGTGGTCGCCGAGCAGCGCGGTGTCGATCCCGTCGAGCAGGCGCGTCGACCCCGTGCCGCCGAGCGGCACGAGATCCCGGATGGCCCAGTTGCCCTCGAGCAGCTAT
>JAOBWM010000027.1 GCA_025463365.1 Acidimicrobiales bacterium | reverse complement strand
ATCACCGTCACCGCATCGCGGGCATCGACCGGCACCACCCCCACCGCCGCCAACACATCCAAACCCGCGTTGAGCTGGTCCAACGCGGCCGCCAAACCCCGATCTTGCACCTGCGAACCCATGACCCCACCGTACCCAGGGGGTCTGACACTCTCAGCCCCTCCCCGCCCTATTCCGACAATTCCCCCCCTCGCTCGTCGGCGGCCGTGGACGGCGGGTGACTGGATTCCCGAGGCCGGGGCTGCAACGGTCTCGCGCATGGGACGGGGCGGCGGCGAGGTCTTCGGTCCGGCATGGGCAAAGGTCCGAGGGCTTGCTCGGGCGATGCGGCGTCACCCGATCCGTTCGGTCGCCGCGGTCGGCTGTTCGTCCGTCCTGATCCTCGTGGTCCTGGCGGTCGGCTGGGTGCGGTGGTCGACGCGAGGCAGCGTGTACGAGGTCGGTGATGTGCCCGCCGCGCCGGTCGCCATCGTGCTCGGAGCGGGGCTCCACCCCGACGGCACACCGAGCGAATACCTCGAGGCCCGGCTTCGCGATGCCACTCGCTTGTACAAGCGGCACAAGGTGCAGGCGATCCTCGTCTCGGGCGACAACAGCCGGACGGACTACGACGAGGTCGGTGCCATGTCCCGGTGGCTGGTCGCCCACCAGGTCCCTGCGGCGAAGGTCGTCAGCGATCACGCGGGGTTCGACACGTACGACTCATGCCAGCGCGCCCACCGCATCTTCGGCGTCGACCGGGCGATCGTCATCACCCAGGGCTTCCACATCCACCGCGCCGTGTTCCTCTGCCGGCAGGCGGGCATCGACACGGTCGGTGTGGCGTCGGTGGCGAACGGCGGCAGCCCGGCCATGAACGCGGCGCGGGAGATGCCCGCGTCGGTGAAGGCCGCGTGGGACGCCCTGATCGACCCCGGCCCCCGCTACCTCGGCCCTCGTGACCATGGCGTGGACGACGCCACCGAGGAGAGCTAGCTGTCCCCGGTCGTCACAGCTGGCGCTGAGCGAGCGACACCGGTTCGGGAGGTGTGCGACGAGGGGCGGCTACCGTCGAACGGTCGGCAGCACACCGGGAGCGAGATGAACCAGCGGCAGCGACGGATCATGGCGATCGTGCTGGCTGCCGTGCTCATCGCCGGCGTCCTGCTGGCGGTCATCGCACCGGCTTTGGCCGCGCCGGTGGGGATCACGTCGGAGTCCCGGTCGCACAACCCGACCACCTCGGCCACCTCGACCACCTCGACCAGTTCGGCCACCTCGATGACCACCGTTCCGCCCAGCGCTGTGGCCCCGGCCGATGCCGCCGCGCCGGTGGCCGGCTCACCCCCGTTCGCCGGCTGACGCGCCGATGCGCGTCGGGGTCGACACCGGGGGCACGTTCACCGACGTCGTCACAGCCGACGGGCAGATCGCCAAGGTGCCATCCACGCCTGCCGACCCGGGCGACGCGGTCCGAGCCGGGATCGCCGCCATCTCGATGCAAGACGGGCACGGGCACGAGCACGGGCACGAGCACGGGCATGAACAAGGGCTCGGGCAAGGGCACAGGCAGGTCGACCGCGCCATCGATCCACCGCGGCCCGAGTCGCTCGCCCATGGCACCACGGTGGCCACCAACGCTCTCCTCGAACGGCGGGGCGCCACGGTCGCGCTGGTGACCACCACCGGGTTCGCCGACGTGATCGAGATCGCTCGCCAGGATCGGCCGTCGCTGTATGACCCGTGGGCAGATCGCCCCGAGCCCCTGGTCGCGCGTGCCCTGCGGTTGGAGGTGGGCGGCCGGCTCGGTCCTGATGGTCGCGAGCTCGAACCGCTCGACCCGTCGATGATCCCGACGGTCCCCGCCGAGGCCGAGGCCGTCGCGGTGTGCCTGCTGCACAGCGATCTGGGGGCCGTGCACGAGCGAGCGGTGGTGGTCGAGCTCGAACGACGCGGCCTCGACGTGTCGGCCTCGGTCGACGTCTCGCCGCAGTTCCGCGAGTACGAGCGGACGGTCACGACCGTGGTGAACGCATACCTGCGGCCCGTGTGCCGCTCGTACCTCGCCGGCCTGGCCGGCATCGCGGAGGAGGTGTCGGTGATGACCTCGGCCGGTGGCCTGGCACCGCTCGAGCGGGCGGCCGAGCTCCCGGTGTCGCTGCTGCTCTCGGGGCCGGCCGGCGGCGTGCTGGCGGCGTCCGCAGCGGGCGCGGCGAGCGGGTTCCCCGATGCCGTCACCTTCGACATGGGTGGAACGAGCACCGACGTGTGCCTGGTGCAGGGGGGCGTGCCCGAACCGGCGGGGGAGCGCGTGGTGGCCGGGTACGCGATCCGTCAGCCATCGCTCGACGTCCACACGATCGGTGCCGGCGGCGGGTCGATCGCCGCACTCGATCCTGGTGGCGCCCTGGCGGTGGGACCACGGAGCGCCGGCGCCGTGCCGGGCCCGGCGTGCTACGGGCTCGGCGGCGTCGAAGCGACGGTCACCGATGCCGACCTGATGGCCGGCCGGCTCCCACCCGACGTCGAGCTGCCCGGCATCGGCCGCCTCGACCGATCGGCCGCCGAGGCCGCGCTGGCGGCGGCCGGAGTGTCGGCTGATGGCATCCTCGCCGTCGTCGATGCTGCCATGGAGCAGGCCGTGCGGGCGGTGTCGGTGGCGCGGGGCGTGGACCCGAGCGGCTTGGCCCTCGTGGCGTTCGGGGGTGCCGGGCCCTTGCACGCGTGCGCCATCGCCGACGCGCTGGGCATGCCGGCCGTCGTCGTCCCGGCGCGCGCCGGGGTCCTGTCGGCGCTCGGCTGCCTCGCGGCGCCGCACCAGGCCGACCTGGTCCGCTCCTGGCCCGGAGGGACCGATCTCGACGGGCTCGACGCGGCCCTCGCCACGCTTGCCGAAGAGGCCGCCGCCGCCGCCGCCGTCGCCGTCGCCGGCGCGGAGGTGGAGACGTCGGTGGAGTGTCGGTACGAGGGCCAGTCGCACGAGATCCGGGTGTCGACGCCGGCCGACTTCCCCGCCGCCCACGAACGTCGCAACGGCTACCTCCGTGTCGACGCGTCCATCGAGGTGGTGGCGATCCGGGCCTCGGCCCGGCGGGCCTCGGCGGTGTCGATCGACGACCTCCCGATCATCGAGCGCCGAGCGGTCGCGGGCCCCGCGGTGGTCGCCGAACCCGACTGCACGATCTGGGTGGCCGACGGCTGGCGCGCCGATCCCCACCCCACCAGCGGTGCGTTCGTCCTCACGCGCGACGTGAGGACATCGTGATCGATCCTGCCGAGCTGGCTGTGCTCATCGCCCGCCTCACCGGGGTGGCGGTGGAGGTGGGCGAGGTCCTCCGGCGCGGCGCGTCGAGCCCGAACATCAAGGAGCGCGCCGACTGCTCGGCCGCGCTCTTCACCGCCGATGGCACCCTGCTCGTGCAGGCCGAACACATCCCCGTCCACCTCGGGTCGATGCCGGCCTCGGTGGCGGCTGCCATCGCGGCGCTGGGCGCCGGCGTCCGCCCGGGCGATCAGGTGATCCTGAACGATCCGTTCGCCGGGGGAACCCACCTCAACGACATCACGCTCGTCGCCCCGGTGTTCGATCCTGAGCGCTCCGGCGCTCTGGTCGGATGGGTGGCCAACCGAGCCCACCACGCCGATCTCGGCGGGTCCGCTCCCGGCTCGATGCCGGCCGACGCCACCGAGATCCAACAAGAGGGCCTGCGCATCCCGCCCGTTCGCTTCACCCCCGAGGTGGCGGCGATCGTGGCCACGTCGTCGCGGACGCCCGACGAGCGTGCCGGCGACCTCGAGGCCCAGGTCGGCGCCAACCGCCTCGGCGTCGAACGGTTCGCCGCCCTCGCCCACCGCCCGCTCGACGAGGTCGTCGCGTACGGCGAGCGCCGGATGCGGGCCGCGGTCGGTGCCCTGCCCGACGGCACCTGGCGGTTCGAGGACGTGCTCGACAGCTTCGGCTCCGGCCCGCACCAACAGCACCCGACGACGATCCGCCTGGCGGTCACCGTGATCGGCGACGAGATCACGTTCGACTTCACGGGCACCGACCCGCAACGAGCGGGCAACGTCAACGCGGTGGAGGCGGTGACCGTGAGCGCGGTGGCCTGGGCCCTCCGCTCGGTCCTCGACCCGACCATCCCGGCCAATGGCGGGGCCCTGCGCGCCGTTCGAGTGCATGCGCCGAGCGGGTCGGTTGTCGCGGCGCGACCGCCGGTCGCGGTCGGAGCCGGCAACGTCGAGGTGAGTCAACGGGTGGCCGACGTGTGCCTCGGTGCACTGGCCCAGGTCGTTCCCGACCGGGTGCCGGCGGCGTCGCAGGGCACGATGAACAACCTCCTCCTCGGCGGTGACGGCTGGGTCTCCTACGAGACGGTCGCCGGCGGGCAGGGCGGCCGCCCGCCGCGGCCCGTCCCCGCCGGCGTCGAGCCCGGCCCGCCCGTCCCCGGCATGAGCGGCGTCCACACCGCGATGACCAACACCCGCAACACCCCCACCGAGGCCTTCGAGCGGGCGTTCCCTGTGCGCGTGCTGTGCTCTCGGTTGCGGCGAGGGAGCGGTGGCGCCGGCTCAGCGCCGGGTGGCGAAGGGATCGAGCGGGACCTGGAGATGCTCGAGGACATCACCGTGTCGCTCATCACCGAACGGCGGCTCTCGCAGCCATGGGGCCTGGCTGGTGGCAAGCCGGGGGCGGTGGGGGAGAACTGGCTGCTGCCGGGTGGGGACGAGGCGCGAGCCGAACGGCTTCCCGACAAGTGCACCATCCGGCTGCGGGCTGGTGACGTTCTGCGGATGCTGACGCCCGGCGGCGGCGGGTGGGGAACGCCTTCCCCCTGAATGCCGCAGTCGGGGGCTGAGCCACGCCGGATCTGATGCAGTCAGGGGGGTTGTCGGGTCGTGGCCCTGATGGCCGAGGCGCTTGTGGTTGCCGATCTCGGTCTGGCTACTGGCCGGAGTCCGTGTAGCGGCTACCGGTGTTCTGGTTCCAGTCCCTGCGGTTGGCCATCTCGGAGGCATTGTCGATGCTGGCCTGCTGCGGCCAGGTGATCTGGTTCCAGCTCCCGAGGACGTAGGTCATGTTGTACGGGCCGTCGGCCGGCGTCGTCAGGAAGGTGGGTGCGACTGACTGGAAGTAGCCCGCGAGCTCGGGCGGCAGCTTGCCGGCGTTGTCCGTGAACAACAACGGTGCATGGAAGCCCAGGTGGGAGAGGGGGGAGGACGCAACCGCGCCCTGCCAGTCGTTGATGTTGGCGAGCGTGAAGCCGTGGCCGGGGCCGGTGATCTTCCAGCCGACCATGCCGGTTTGGTCCCACATCTTCGCAAACGCGATCGCCGTGTCGACAGGAGTGTCGGTGGGCGGGGTGTTGAAGGCGACAACGTCGTCGTTGTTGACGCGGATGATGGTCCCGTATCCAGCGAGCTGCTTTGCGACTGCGCCCGAGATCTGGTTGGGGCCGCCGAAGAGGTAGATGCGCGCCTGTCCGGTCCGGCGCTTGAGCGCGGTGATCGTGGACGCCGGGATGCCGTTCTTGTTCACCCAGAGGAGCCCGGCCTCCATGTGCGTGACCCAGTGCGTTGCCGGGAGCACGAACTGGTAATCGGTCCCGTCCATCGAGCCGACCATCACGTTCTCGGCCCCGTTGCCCATGTTGGGAACGCCGGTGTCGGGGTTCTCGATCGAGCCGTAGAGCTGGTCGACCCTGTTCGCGAGCTCGGGCACGTTCGGCGCCGTCACCGTGACGTACTTGACGCCGATCGACTTCAGCTGGTTCTCGACGCCCGTGTTCGCCGCGGCACCGACGAGGAAGGCGTCCACGTTGTTGTAGCGCGCGATGCCCGCAGGGCCGAGCCGCTTGATCTCGTTGAGGCTCACCTTCGGGATCCCGTTCTTGTTGACGTAGAGGATCGGCGCGTCGTTGGGGAAGTGGACCAGCGGCGTCGCGGTGATCGCGGTGAGCGGGTCGTCGGGCGTGAGCAGTATCACCGCCCGCGGCCGGTCGGGAACGTTGTCGTTCCCCGATGCCGCATCCAACGGCACCGCAGAGGGCCAGAGGTGCTGGGTGATCGAGACCGCCTCTTGGAAGGGATCGGCGCCGTAGAGGCGCTGCGTCGTCTTGGTGCCGATCGTCGGCACCAGCGTGGGCTCTTGCGGTGGTGGCGGGACCTTGAAGTCGCCGTTCCCGGTCGGTGCCCCGAACGGGTGGCTGGGGTCGGCCGCAGTGCTCGGTGGCGCTGCGGTGGCCGAGATCGGCCGGACTCGAGGCGACACCGCCTGCTTGCTCGCAACCCCGGCGCTGCTGCCGGGTCCGAGCGCCAGTACGACCGCGCCCGCGGCAGCGAGAGCAGTGCCGCCGCCGAACAGAAACGGTCGGCGCTTCAATGATGCGGAGAAGGACATCGGTTCTTACCTCCGTGGATGAATGTTCCACCCTCGGATGAATGTTCCACCCTCGATCAGCCTCTGTGAACGAGCGGGCGCTCACCTCACGCGATCGCGTAGTCCCAAGCGCGGTCGTGACACGGATCGCGGCAGGACCGCCACCTCGCGTGGGCCGTGCCAGGTGGATCCCCGCTGCCGCACGCCGGCGGTACCGGGAGGACGGCATCGCTCATCATGGGGAAATCGCGCCGACGGGCGTCCCCGCAATGAACCGAGTGTCACGATTGCCGAGATGGGCGCCCGCATCGCGATTGCCGACGATGACGTCCTGCTCCGCGAGGGCCTCGCCAGCCTGCTCGACCGTTCAGGGTTCGACGTCGTCGGACAGGCGGGCGATGGCGAGGATCTGCTGCGTGTGGTGCATGAGACCGGGCCCGACCTCGTGATCATCGACATCCGGATGCCGCCGGACCACTCGATCGAGGGACTGCGGGCGGCGCTGGCGATTCGCCAGGAGCGGCCAGCCGTGTCGATCCTGCTGCTGTCGGCCCACGTCGAGGTCGAACACGCCATGGAACTGCTCGCAAGCGGCGAAGGTGTGGGGTACCTGCTGAAGAGCCGCGTCACCGACGTGGCGGAATTCGTCGACGCGGTCGACCGAATCGCTCGAGGGGGGTCCGTCGTCGACCCCGGGCTCGTACGGGAGCTCGTGGCAGCCCGGCGGCGCGACGATCCGCTGGACGCCCTCACGCCCCGCGAGCGCGAGGTCCTGGCTCTCATGGCGGAGGGCTTGTCGAACTCAGGCATCGCGAGGCGACTGTTCGTCACCGACGGCACCGTCGAGAAACACGTGCACAGCATCCTCCCGAAGCTCCAGATCGGGGAGGGCGCAGACGACCATCGCCGCGTGCGGGCGGTCATCACGTTCCTCGAGGCGCGCTAGCGGAGGGTCACGGCTCCTCACCCGACGCCGTCGCCAGGAGTTCGCGTAGCGCCGCTCCCGAGATGTCGGACTTCGACAGGAAGCCGATCGCGGGAGTCGCGTCCACCAACTCGGCGACATCGCGTTCGGCGTAGGTCGAGATGAGGACGATGCGAGGGCGGTGTCCGCCCGCCGTTCCTCCGGCGAGGCGTTCCGCCAGGTCGAACCCGCTCTCGGCCCCGAGGTCGATGTCGACCAGCGCCACATCGGGCCTGAGCCGGTCGACCTGCTCGAGCGCCTCAGCGGAGGTCGACGCAAGCGCGGGGACGTCGACGCCCTCGCGCTCGAGCAGCGCCCGTGCGGCATTGAGGAACTCAACGTTGTCGTCGACGATCAGTGCGCGCAGCGTCATAGTCAACTCCCAGGATGGCGCCGGGGAGCCAGCTCGGCATTGAAGGCAGCAGGAATTTCTCGATCCACGCTCGCCCCCGGCGAAGATGCCCGCTGGCCATGCAGACGAGACACCCCGCTGGCGCGATCGTCATGGTCATGACCCAACATGCGAGCCTCGTCGCCAAGCGTCGAGCCGATCGCCTCCGCCAGGCCTTGGCTCGACTGCTGGCGGGCGGCGAGCTTCCCGAATTCGTCAGGCACGACATCGGAGCCTCCTGGAGGCGCGCCGCGGGACGGGGTCTGTCGCCGGAACGCCTCGACGTCCCGTTCGACGGCGACGTCGACGTGGACAGTCTGCTGGTGCGCGCCGCTGGGCCGGTGCTGGACCAGCTCGCGCACGATCTCCGTGATGTCCGGATGGTGGTGGTGCTGGCCGATGCACGCGGTCAAGTCGTCGACCGCCGGGTCGCGGATCCGAGCCTGCTCGACGCGATGGACCGGATCCGCCTCGCGCCCGGTCATCGTTTCGCCGAGAGCGCAGTCGGGACCAACGGCATCGGGACAGCGCTGGCACAGCGGCGTCCGGCCGCCGTGGACGGCGCGGAGCACTTCGCAGAGGCGCTGACGATGTTGTCGTGCGCCGGCGCGCCGATCTCGGCCCCGGGGAGCGGCGTGCTGGCCGGGGCCCTCGACCTGAGCTGCCGGGCCGCCGAGGCCAGCGCGCTCATGTTGCCCCTCGCGATTCGCGCCGCCGAGGAGATCGAGCAGCGCCTCCTCGACGACAGCGGGGTCCAGAGGCGGTTCGTGCTCCAGCGGTTCCTCCACGAGCGACGCGGCGCCAAAGGGCCCATGGTGTTCCTCACCGATCGCGAGATGATCACGAACGCCGCCGCATCCCGCGTGGTCTCGCCCGATGACGAGCAGGCCCTCCGTGAGATCGCGCAGCGGTCGGCCGGCCCCGGCGAGGCCCCTTCGTTCGACCTCGTCCTCCACCGGGGGGCAACCGTCTCCGGCCGAGCCGAGCCGCTCCTCGACGGGACCCGTCGTGTGGCCACGGTGCTGAGGCTCACCGTGGGTCCCGACCGGCACGACGGCGCGGTCTCGTCGGGGGCGGCGTCCGGTTGGGAGATCCTGACCGACACCGAGCGCAGCGTCAGCGATCTGGTTGCGCAAGGCCTCACGAACAAGGAGGCCGCCGAGCGGTTGTTCCTCTCACCGCACACCGTCGGCTTCCACCTGCGGTCGATCTACCGCAAGCTCGCTGTGGGCTCTCGCGTCGACCTCACTCGGGTCGTCGTCGAGCGCACGATGGTCGAGCAGGTCGCGCCCATCTCGGTCTGATTCCTACGCACCTGAGCGGTGCACGGACGGCCCGGAACCAGCGAAGGTCGAGTCATGGAGGATCCGGCGAGGACCACACCACGGCAGGTGCCGCACGAGTCGCCGTCCCTGGGGGGCGTCGCCCTCTGGATCGTGCTGACCGCCCAACTCGTCGTCGTCCTCGACTTCAGCATCGTCAACGTCGCGTTGCCTGACCTGATCGCTGGGCTCCGCGTGTCGGAGTCCTCGGCGGACTGGGTGGTGACTGCCTACGCGCTGACCTTCGGCGGCTTGCTGATCGTGGGCGGGCGTGCGTGCGACCTGTTCGGGAGGCGCCGGATGCTGCTGGTCGGGCTCACGGCGTTCGCGGTCGCCTCGCTCGGCGGCGGCTTCTCTCCCAGCCTGGAGGTCCTCGTCGCCGCGCGGGCGATCCAAGGCATGGCGGCAGCGCTCGTTGCGCCAGCCGCGCTCTCGATGCTGACGACCAGCTTCCGGGAGGGGCCCGACCGGAACCGCGTTCTCGGCTACTACGGCGTGATGGCGTCGGTTGGCTTCGTGGCTGGTCTGGTCGTGGGAGGCGCGCTGGTCGACACGGTCGGCTGGCGGGCCGTGCTCTTCGTCAACGTCCCCTTGTGCGCCGTCATGGCGCTGCTGGGCGGGCGGATGCTGCCCGCCGACGTCGTCGACCGCCACGAGCAGGCCCAGCTCGACCTGTTCGGAGGCGCCCTGGTCACGGCAGGGATGGCGGGCCTGGTGCTCGCACCGACCATCGGGAGCAACGCGGGGTGGACCTCGCTCGATCTCGCCGCCTGCATCCTCGCGAGCGGCGGTCTGATCCTCGCCTTCCTCTCACGGCAGCGGCGCAGCCCTTCGCCGCTCCTGCCGTTGTCGCTCTTCCGCCATCGAGCCGTCGTCGTCGGCGATCTTCTGTCGGGCTTGATCGGCGCCTGGAACGCCGGCGAGGTGTTGGTGCTCAGCCTGTACTGCCAACAGGTGCTCGGCTATTCGCCGTTGGTGGCGGGGCTCGTGGCGGTGCCGCAGGGTGTGGGCGGCGTCCTGCGAGGCGTGGTCGGCCGACGGCTGCTGGAACGCATGGGACTCCGGCGCTTCCTGCTCGCGAGCTGCATGCTGACCGGTGCGAGTCTCTTCCTCCTGTTCCGCTTCCCTGCGACGACCCACTACCCGGTGCTGGGACTCGTGTTGATCGGCATCGGGATCGGCACGACGAGCCTCCTGTACGGCGCCACGGTCGCTGGGTCCATGGGGATCACGAACGACGAGCAAGGTGTGGCCGGCGCGCTCCTCAACGCCACCCGTCAGATCGGTGCGGCACTCGGGGTGGCGGCGCTGGCCTCGCTGGTCGCCGGAAACACAGGGGTCGGCAGCGACGCCGGCGCGCTCGCCAGCGACCTTCGGATGGCGCTGGCATTCGCCAGCGGGCTTGCAGGGCTGGGCGCACTCCTCAGCCTGGTGCTCCCGGACCGCCGCGTTGGCGAACGCTCGTCGCTGAAAGCGGACCCGGGATCGCGGCGGCGCGCCCGTCACGGCGTCACGACGCGAGGAACATCATCCTTGCCTCGGCCGCCTCGGCCAGCCCGCGGAAGAGGGTTGCCGCGTTCCCTCCCCGGTTCGTGAAGATGATCGCGATCGCGCCGAGCCGCCTCGTGTACCCGTCGAGCGCCTCGACGGCCCTGCAGATGAACGGTTGAAGGTCGTCGGGACGCGGTTCTGACGGATCTCGGCGCCACGATGACAGATCCGGAGCTGTGGCGGCCAAGGGGGTGAGGCGGGCGACGTCGTCGAGGAGGTCGCGTGCGGTGATCCCGAGGAGCTCCCGGAACTCGTCGTCGACTGCGGGGTCGACGACCATGCTCGCCTCGAGCATCGCGAAGACCCGCAGCGCTTCATCGAGGAGCCCGCTCGCCAGGAAAGCATCGAGCTGTGTCTTCTCCGGCATTGCCAACTCCCTTGTTCGCTCCCGTCCAGCATGTGCGCACGACAGGGGGTCCTGACCTCTCGCGAACGCGTAGACCCGACGTCGCCCGTGATCGGGTCGTCCTGGGAACGCGGGCCCGGACACGGCGGCGGACCCGCCGCACACCGACGGATGCCGAGTCAGTCGGTCAGTCGGTCAGCCGGTCAGTCGGTCAGCCGGTCAGCCGGTCGGTCAGATGACGGGCTGCTCAGGATCGCGCTCGACCTCCAACTCGACCGGGAGCTCGGCCGTGATGTGCGTGCCGTGGCCCGGCCGACTGCTGACATGGATCGACCCGGCGAGTGCGTGCACGCGGTCGACGAGGCCGACGAGACCTGAACCGCGCCCGACGTCGGCCCCGCCGACGCCGTCGTCTCGAATCGACAACAGCAGGCGGTCGTCGCGCGTTGCGAGCGTGACCTCGATGCGAGAGGCCTGCGCATGCTTCGTCGCGTTCGCGAGGGCCTCCGACGCGACGTAGTACGCCGCGACCTCGATCGGCGCAGGGAGTCGCGCGTCGGTCGTGGCGTCGAGTTGGACGGGGATCGGCGAGCGGCGAGCGAGCGTCCGCAATGCGGGCCCGAGGCCGCCCTGGGAAAGGATCGCCGGGTGGATCCCTCGGGAGGTCTCCTGGAGGTCCGCGACCGCATCGGCCAGGCCCGTCGCAATGCGGGAGAGTTCGGCGCGGAGGTCGGCCTTGTCGAGAGGGACGCTGCCCTCCACGGCGCGCACCGCGAGTCCGAGCGAGATCAACCGCTGCTGGGCGCCGTCATGGAGGTCTCGCTCGATCCGCCGGCGAGCCTCGTCCGACGCGGCGACGATCCGCGTCCGGGAGGCGGCGAGCTCGGACCTGCTGGTCACGTTCGCGACCGCGGTCGCCACGAGCTCGGTGAAGTTCTCCAGCCGCTGTTCGGCGTCGAGCGGCAGAGGCTCCGTGGCGGAGATGCTCATCGCACCCCACAGACGATCCTTCACGATGATCGGGCTCGCCACGGTGCCGACGAGACCCAGGCGACGGGCGGCGACGTGGATCGGGCCCTCTGGTGACGGCGAGTGCCTCGCGTCGATGCGGGCCGAGCGTCTGGTGCGGTACACCTCCGTCGAAGCCAGCGTCTCGTCCAGGTCGGACCGCGTTCCAAGGGGGATCCCTCCGATGCTCTTGCCGACGCCGGTCACGACGATCGCCGGAGGGTCGTGCTCGAACCTGACGACGGCCGCCGTATCGGTGCCGAAGAGCCGGCCGACCTCCTCGACGACGGCCGAGAAGATCTCGGCCGGCGGGACGTCCTGCGCGACGAGCGTCGCCACCCGCCGCAGGGCCGCCTGCTCCTCGACGAGCCGACCCAGCGCCTCCCGTGACTCGGCGTTCTCGATTGCGGTCGCGAGCAACTCGGTGAATTCGGTGAGCCGCGCCTCGGCGCCGTCGGGCAGCGGGTCCTGCCCCGCGGTGGAGACGACCATGGCACCCCAGACGCGCCCCGCCACAACGATCGGAACCCGGACCGTCGAAGTGCCGCGGCGTCCGATGCCCTCCGCGTTCTCACCTTCCAGCTGCGAGTCGTCGTCGATGCGGCCCGGCTCGACGTCAGGGCCCTTCGTCGAGTAGCTGGCGCACTCGGTCGCGCCGCCGTCGGATCCGTACCGGACCACGCTCACGAGCGGGACGACGACGACGCGGGCGACCTCCTCGGCCACCACGGCGAACAGGTCCTGAGGCTGGACGCCCTCTGCCACGAGGGTCGCCACGCGGTGCAGCGCGCTCAACTCGTCATTTGCCACACGCAGCTCGGCGGTCCGCTCCGCGACCTTCACCTCGAGCTCGTCGCGTGCCGTGCGCAGCTCTGCTTCGGCTCGTTGCCGCTCGTGGATCAGCGCTGCAGTCTGGAAGGCGGCGGCGGCGTGGTTCGCGGCGAGGGAGAGCAGCAGCTGTTCCCTCGCGGTGGGAAAGTCGCTGCGTTCGGAGGCGGCGGCAACGACACCCCCTTCGCCGCTCACGCCGACCGGGACGACGAAGCCGCATCGCCGCACCGAGTCGTCGCCGATGTCGGGAACGACCTCCTTGCGCGGGAACGGATCGC
Source organism: Acidimicrobiales bacterium (assembly GCA_025463365.1). Lineage (GTDB taxonomy): Bacteria > Actinomycetota > Acidimicrobiia > Acidimicrobiales > Iamiaceae > Aquihabitans. The sequence continues at coordinate 19,134 of JAOBWM010000027.1, read as the reverse complement.
TCGTCGCCAGGCGGCCTTGCAGCCACGTCGGAAACTCCGTCCACGCGCTCCCGCGCGTGACCTCGGTCGCTCCACCGCCATCGGGATCGCTCAACCGCACGAAGGCAAAATCGAGCTGCAACAAGCCGACCAGCACGTCGGCGAGGCCGGCCACCACCGCCGGCGACTCGCTCCCGATCCACACGGCCGGGATCGCCGACAGCGCAACGAGGTCCCGCACCATCGCTTGCAGGCCTGAGACGTCGGCGTCGGCATCGACGTGCACTTACACCGCCATGTCGCCACCGGCGTGCGACTGCTGCTCCCGAAGTTCGCGGAGGAGCTGGTCGGGATCCACGTAGAACGGATTCTCCTGCAGCAACGCGCCGATGATCACGACCGGGTGCGTCCGCAGGGCGTACATGACGGTCGTCGCGCCGAACTTCGACAGGTCGTACGCGCAGATCACCGCGTCGTCGTACTTGGGAACGATGTAGTTGACCCGCGTCTCGAACTCGATCAGGTCGTCGATGCCCGGCATGTCGACGAGTGCCCATTCCATCTGGGCCAGGAACCTCGTCTTGGCATACCCGGAGGCGGGACCGGATTGGAGCACGTCCTCGAATCGAGCGAGCCACGTCTCCTGGTCGAACCGCTCTCCGTGGAGCGGCCCGTCCTCCCACGGGTGCACCTCGAGCTGGCCCGAGGCCATGGCCTCGGCGACGTCGATGCCTGCGTCCCCGAGCCGCTTGAGGTGGTCCTCCCGTCGCGCAGGATCGACGAGGTGGAATGCCTTCTCCTGCTTGTCGAACCCGTCCCTGATGAACGGCTGGAGCACGCGGTAGTGCTCGTCCATGCCGTTGAAGAACGCGCAGATGTGACGATTTCCGGCGTCGAGGGTGTTCGGCGCGATGGGGAGCGCGCTGTCGTGGGCGCTCATGGCCTCACCTCCATCCGGACCATGTCCGGTGCTCGTCCAGTACCCCTTCCACAGCGGTCCGGACAGCGCCCCCTGGCTCTCTCCGAGCCGGCATCGCGGACGGTACACCCTTTGGCTGCGTCAGGTGATGAAGACGGGGACGCCGAGGGGGAGTTGGAGGTCGACCAGCTTCGTGACGTCCGCGTTGTTCAGTCGGACGCAGCCGTGGGAGACGCGATCGCCGATGAGCTCCGGGTGGTTGGTGCCGTGGATGCCCACCTGGCCGTCGCCGCCCTGGAACTCGGTGAGCGTGTTGGAGTGCAGCGCCAGGCCGAACGCGTAGGGCCCGTAGGAGCCGGCCGGCTTCTGGTTCTGGATCAGCTCGGTGACGAAGGTGGCACCGGTGGGCGTGGGGTTGTCGGTGGTGCCGATGGCGACCTTGGCGTCGAACACCTGCTTGCCGCCATCCTCGACGCGGATGTTGCGGGCCGGGAGGTCGACGAACACCCGCAGCCCGGTCTTGGAGACAGCCACGGTGTTGGATTCGACCCAGGCGGTGCCGCCGTTGGGGCGGGTGGGGAGCGCCACCTCGAGCCACCCGGGGTGGGCCAGGACGGCCGACGGAGCCGCGTCACCGACGATGGCGAAGGTGGTCGGCGCGCCTGCTTCGGTCTTGGAGGGGATGTCGATCTTGGCGGCATCGGCGTTCGGTTCCGCGTAGACGACCGGGGCGCCCTTCGGGGTGGCGATGAAGCCCAGCAGGTCGGCCGGCCCGAGCACGTGGACCACGGGCACGGCGCTCGTGGTGGAGCCGGCCGTGGTCGGCACGGTCGTGGTGGTCGTGGTCGTCGTGCGAGGGGGGATCGCTCCGAGCGTGGGCCGGGATCCGGCGCACGAGCCGAGCAGGCCCAGCGCGGCGACCACGGCGGCGAGGCCCACCACGGATTCCAGGATGGAGCGCCCGAGGGGGCGCGAGGAAGTGGAGGGGGTTGGACGGCGCACCACCGATGACGGTACTCGGTGCCCTGGGTCACCCAGGCGGCGGGATCGGCCGGTTTCACGTCTTGACCGATCAGTCAATACATTCGGGGCCATGGAGATCAACGGGATCAGCGCAATCGTCACGGGTGGTGCCTCGGGCCTCGGTGAGGCCACCAGCCGTCACCTCGCCAGCCTCGGGGCCAAGGTCGTCGTCGCCGACCTGGACCGCCAGCAGGAGAAGGGCGACGCCCTCGCCAAGGAGCTCGGCGGCGTGTTCGTGGCGTGCGACGTCACCGACACCGACCAGGTCATCGCCACCGTCGAGGCCGCCAAGGAGCTCGGCCCACTCAAGGCGCTCGTCAACTGCGCCGGCATCGGCTGGGCGACCCGCACCGTGGGCAAGGACGGCCAGTACAGCTCGGCGCACGACCTCGACATCTTCCGGAAGGTCGTCGAGATCAACCTGATCGGCACGTTCAACTGCATCCGCCTCGCCGCCACGGCGATGTCGCAGAACGAGCCCGACGAGTTCGGCGAGCGCGGCGCCATCGTGAACACCGCCTCCGTGGCGGCCGAGGACGGCCAGATCGGCCAGGCCTCCTACTCCGCCTCCAAGGGCGGGGTGGTCGGCATGACCCTCCCGATCGCCCGGGACCTCGCCGCCGTCGGCGTCCGCGTCAACACCATCCTTCCCGGCCTGATCGACACCCCGATCTACGGCGAGGGCGAGGCCTCGGAGCAGTTCAAGGCCCGGCTCGAGGTCGGCGTGCTCTTCCCGAAGCGCCTCGGCCAGCCCGCCGAGTTCGCGTCGCTGGCGGCCGAACTGCTGAGCAACAGCTACATGAACGCCGAGTCGATCCGCATCGACGGCGGCATCCGGATGCAGCCGAAGTGACCTGACCGGTGCTGGGTCAGCGGGCGTTTGGGCCCGCGACCCACACCGGGACGTCGGCCATCGCGAGCAGTTCGGCGTCGCCGCTCGAGTTGCCGTAGGCCCAGAGCGTCTCGGGTGCGTCGTCGCCGAGCCAGGCCCGGAAGCGGACGGCCTTCTCCGGGCCGCGCACGTTGGGGCCGTCGAGGGCTCCCGTGAGGCGGCCGTCATCGCTCGTCGCGAGGCCGACCGCGATCACGTGGTCGAAGCCCTCGGCAGCGGCGAACGGGTCGAGGTAGGCGTGCAGCCCGGCGGACACGATCACCAGCTCGTGGCCGGCGTCTCGGTGCCGCTGCACCTGCTCGACCATCTGCGGGCGCAGGCGAGCGACGAGGGTGGTGGCGAACGACTCGCCCTCGGACGCCAGCCAGTCGGCCGACCGACCGGCGACGAGGTGGCGGAGGAGTGCACCCTTGGTCGCGTCGCGGTGGTGGAGCTCTGCTTCGAGCCGACCGATCCGGGCCCGCGCGGCCAGCGGAGCCACGCGAGAGACGGCCCCGGCGACGCGACGGGCGCCGAAGGCGCGGACGAGGAACGGCAGCAACGTGTCGCGATGCGTGAGCGTGCCGTCGAAGTCGAAGGCCGCGATGCGTCGGCCGGGTCGACCGGGCTGGCCGGAGGGTGAAGGCATCGGGGGCATCGGAGGCAGGGCGGGCATCGGCGGGCAACCCTAGGAGCCGGGTCCGCGGCTCCCGATGATCGAGGCCAGCGCACCGTCGAGATCGGGTCGGGCGAACGTGAAGCCCGCTGCGGTGAGCGCGGCCGGTTGCACCCGCTGGGAGGTGAAGAGCAAGGACCCGAGGAGGTCGCCGATGCCGAGCGGCAGGTGGCGCACCAGCCGAGGCACCGGGATCACCGTCGGGCGGTGGAGCACACGGCCCAACGCCTTGGTGAACTCGGCGTTGGTCACCGACTGCGGGGCGACCAGGTTCACCGGGCCGGAGATCTCCGCCGCCAGCAGGAACCGGATCGCCGCGATGTCGTCCTCGAGGGCGATCCAGGGGAACCACTGGGTCCCGTCACCGGCCCTGCCGCCCAGGCCCAGCTTGAAGATCGGTAGCTGCTTGCCGAACGCCCCGCCCTTGCGGGCCAGCACGACCCCTGTTCGCAGGTTGGCCACCCGGATGCCGGCGGCCGCGGCCGGCGCCGCGGCCTCCTCCCAGTCCCGGCACACGGTGGCCAAGAAGTCGTCGCCGCGGGCCGAGGTCTCCGTGAGCACCTCGTCCCCGCGGTCGCCGTAGGCCCCCACGGCCGATCCGCTCAGCAGCACGGCCGGGGGCCGCTGGAGCCCGGCCAGGGTGTGGGCCAGCAGGTCGGTGCCTTGCGAGCGGCTGTCGTGGATGCGACGGCGCTGCTTCGCGGTCCACGGCCCCGAGGCGATCCCCTCGCCCGCGAGGTGCACGACCGCATCGAGCCCTTCGAGGCCGGCGCCGTCGATCGTCCCGGTCGCCGGATCCCAGCGGATCGTGTCGCCGCCGCCGGCCGATCGAGAGACCGCGACGACACCGTGACCGTCGGCGCGAAGCGAAGCCTGCAGCGCGTTTCCGATGAAGCCCGATGCTCCGGTGATGGCGATGTCCATGGGGGGCTCCTCGCGGCGGGCGAACGGTGGGGCGATGGTGGCTACGGACCGTACTGGCGCCGGCGTGCGCCCTACCCTGCCGCGAGCGCGCACACCCGCTGCCGCCCGAACCAGGAGGTTCCCCCGTGCTCCAAGAGTTCAAGAAGTTCATCCTGCGCGGCAACGTGCTCGACCTGGCGGTTGCCGTGGTCATCGGCGCCGCGTTCAAGGCGGTGGTCGACGCGTTCGTCGGGTCGATCGTCATGCCGATCATCGGCATCGTCGGCGGCAAGCCCTCCTTCGACGCCTACACGATCACGATCAATGACAGCGTCATCAAGTGGGGCACGTTCGTCACCGCGGTGGTGAGCTTCCTCATCATCGCCGCCACGTTGTTCGTGGTGATCAAGTCGTTCGAGCGGTTGCAGTCGCTGCGCAAGCAGGCGGCTGACACCGAGGAGCAGAACGAGCCGCTGACGGTCGGGGAGGAGCTGCTCGCCGAGATCCGCGACCTCCTGAAGGCACAGGGGAGCGCCGCTCCGCCAGCGGTGTGAGCCCCGGCGGGGGCGTGATCAGATCGCGGGGCCGACGAGGTGGCGCCGGCGGCGAGTGGCCACCAGCACGAGGCCACCGGCGACCAGCAGGCCGGCACCGATGAGGCCGAGGCGCTCGACGTCGCTGCCCGTGCGCGGAAGGTTGCCGCTGCCCGAGCCGGCGCCCGTCCCGGTGCCACCCGGGGCCACCGAGGCCGGAGCGACGTCGAAGGTCTCACCCTTGACGCACGCCTCCGTGGAGGAGACCTCGTAGGTCCCTGGCGCGGTACCGGCCGGGATGGTGAACGTGGTGGAGAAGTTGCCGTCGGCGTCAGGCGTGACCGTGATGGTCCCGATGACGGTGCCGGGGGCGCCGCCTGGGTCGGCCACCCGGCTGATGGTGATCGTGATGGGCACGTTCGGCACGCAGGCCTGGCCGGTGATGGTGATCACGCCCCCCGCCTGCACCTGGCCGGGGGTCACGCTCGTGTCGTACTCGGCCGCGGCCGGCGAGGCGGCCAGCGCCACCAGGAGGACTGCTCCGATCAGAACCTTGCGAACCATCGTGTCTCTTCCTCTCGAACCGGCCGGAATGTCCGGTTCATTGTGCCTCAGGACGGTGCGGTCCCCGGTAGATCCTCGGCTGAAGACGCCCAGCCCTGAAGGACGATCGCCCCCGTGCCACGGCAAACCTAGTCACGAACGCGGACCTGCCGTCGAGTGGGACGGGTGATCGGACGTTCCGAGAGCAGCGTCGCATCGGTCGATCCGGCGGCGCCGAGGGTGCCGTTGCGCAGCGACAACGTGGCGCTCATGCGGTCGGGGTTCGCCACTGGTTGGGGGAGGATGTGCAGGTCGTAGCCGTTGGTGAGGTCCACGCCGCCCTCGAGCTCCAGCACGATCTTCACCACTCCGCCCGGAGGGATCCGCAGGTCTGCGGTGTCGTACACGTTCAAGCCCAGTTCGCGGTCCGGACCCAGCTTCACCGGGACGCCGTCGATCGTCGCCGACGCGAGGTGCTGGCGGGTGTAGATGCTCAGGTGGGCCACGTTGGTCCCCACGGGCGCCCCGCGGACGTTGCCCACCACCGCTCGCGGCAGGTCGAGCCCCGGCGGGTCGTTGCGCAACTCGATCGACAGGCGCGCCTTCAACGCGCCCGTGTCGGCATCGACCGTGGCGTGGTAGGCGATCGTGCGGTGCAAGTAGGCGTCGAGCTTGTTCTGGCCGTCGTTCTGTTGCACGACCGAGAACCCGTCGCTCCCCTTGGGGATCGCGAGGGCGCCGTCGGCCCCGAGACGCTCGAAGAGGGCCTCCTCGGCCTTGTCGGGGCTCCACAGGCGGAGGTGCCCGGAACGGGTGGGGTCGCTGAGGGCGCGGGCAATGGCGCGGGGGGCGGGCAACGAGCTGTTCGTCAGCTTCTCGAAGGTGGCTCGGATCGCCTCGCTGAGGATCTCGTTCCGCTCGGCTTCGTCGGGGAGGGAGAGGTACTGCGATCGCAGCAGGACCTCCTCGGCGTTGCGGGCGTTGAGCGAGCCGTCCAGCCCCGGGACGGTGATCGGCCCGGTGAGCTTCAGCAGCGCCGCGAGCCCGCTCGGATCGACGCCGATCACGCCGTCGATCGGTAGCCCTCCGGACTGTGGGTACAGCTGCTGGAGGACCGAGGCGTCGCTCGGGAAGTCCGGCGAGACGGTGATGTCCTGCAACGCATCCGTGGGATGGATGCGCGCGTAGCGGCGGACGTAGTCGGGCGGACCGTGCAGCCGGCGGGTGTCGGGCGGTGCGCCGTCGATGAGCTCGCGGATGCGACCGGAACGGGTGAGGCGGACCTTGCCGTCGATCGCCGTGAGCTCGGCGTAGCTGCCGATGAAGCCGCCGGCGCCGCGCAGCTCGGCCGGGGTGATGAACGCGACCAGGTACCGCCGCGGCCCGTGGCCACCGAACAGCGTCGGGGTGAGGTCGAGCATCTCGGAGGCGAGGTCGGTGTCGCGGCGCGCGTCGGCCAGATCGCCGGCGAACTGGTCGAGGCGATCGTTCAGCGGCGGGAGGAGCCAGCCGGCCCGCACGCGATCGAGGTGGCCGGCGGCCTGCTCGAGGACGCGGTTGGTGCGGCGGGTCGGTCCGGCCAGCGCTTCGACCTGTCCCAGGTCGATGCGGCCCGAGTAGGTGAGCTCGTCGTAGTTGGCGGTGGCCACGACATCGTCGGCCGTCGCGGTGATCCGCCGTCCTTCGTGCACCGCGGCCTGGACGGCGCGCACCTGCTGGGCGAGGCCCGGCACGAGCGACGCCGGCGCGGTGGCCACGCCGTCGAGTCGGCTCACGGCGGACCCGAACGAGCCACGAGCACGTGCCAGGGCGGCGGCGGAAGCATCGGCATCGCCGTTGCGCGCCGCCTTGAGCGCCTGGCGAGCTTGCGCGGTGCCGTCGGACACCGCCGAGCGAGCGAGCAGGACCGAGATCCCGGTTCCGGCCACGGCCACCGCCACGATCCCAGCCATCACCAGGAGCGAGGCGCTCAGCGCCCGCCGCCGACGCCGCCGGAGGTGGGGCATCCCCGAGCCCACGAGGATCGCGAACCCTGCGATCGCGAGCGGCGGCCCGAGGGGCAGCGCGTTCGCCTCGTACCAGAACGGCACGTTGACGAGGAGGCCGAGGCCGACGGCCCCGATGTCCTTGGCACGGCGGCGCGGCGCCGAGGCGGCCACGAGGACGATCAGCGCGGCCAGCGTGATGGCGAGCGCCTCCCCTCGGGCGGGCGCGGCGATCAAGGCAGCGGCGACGATCCACGACCATCGGCGGCCGTGGGCACCGACGAACGCGGCGCCGCCCGCGATCAGCGCGCGTTCGACGACGTCGACGACGACGTTCCCCGTCAGGCTGACGGGAGCGAGGGCGGCGGCGAGCGCCGCGACCCCGGTCGCGGCGAAGAGCACCGCGGAGCGCATCGATCGGGATGGGGCGGAAGGCCGACTCGGCATGGATCCTGCTGCGGCGCCGAGGCGGCAGGCCGACGGTGATGGCGTACGGGACGGGGGGACGCTATCTTGTCCTGCGGCGTCAGGCCGGATCTGCACCTCGGGGGGAGGGTTCTTGACGGCAGAACAGCAAGACATCCAGCGCCGCAAACCGGGCGTGATGGTGTTGTTGTCGAGTGTGCGCACTCGTCGACGCCTGCAGGTCGTCGCCGACGCCTCGGTCATGTGCGTGTCCGTCGTCTTGGCCGGAGCGCTCCGCTACGACTTCGAGATCCCGAGCCGCAAGTACTCCGACTTTGCGTACTTCGCCCTTGCGGCGGCGACGGTCTTCGTGCTCTGCGGCGCCCTGCGTGGCCTCTACGCCGGCCGCTGGAGCTTCGGCTCGTTCGAGGAGGTGTCGGCGCTGGTCAGCGCCATCGTCTTCGTCACCTTGATCATGTGGGTCTCGGACCTGCTGTTCGGCCGTCCGGTGCCGCAGTCCGTGCCGTTGATCGCGAGCACGATCGTCCTCGCGCTGACCGCCGGCGTGCGCTACCTGTGGCGGCTGTTCTACGAGCGCAAGCTCCGGCCCACGGGCGACGTGCTCGAGCCGCTCGTCGTGATCGGTGCCGGCGAGGCCGGCCAGCAGATCATCACGGCGATGCTGCGCAACCCGAGCGGACGGTTCCTGCCCGTCGCCCTCATCGACGACGACCCGCTCAAGCGGAACCTGCGCATCCGCGGCGTCCGCGTCAGCGGTGGGCGCGCCGACCTCGCCCACGTGGCGGCCCAGAGCAACGCGAAGGTGGCCCTGGTGGCCATCCCCACCGCCGACTCCACCATCATCCGCGAGTTCGCCGACCTGGCTCGTGAGGCGGGGATGCGGCTGCTCGTGCTGCCGTCGTCGAGCGAGCTCTACGGCGCCCAGCTGAGCACGTCCGACATCCGGCCGGTCACCCACGCCGACCTCCTCGGGCGCCACGAGGTCGACACCGACGTCGACTCGATCGCCGGCTACGTCACCGGCAAACGGGTGCTCGTCACCGGTGCCGGCGGATCGATCGGCTCGGAGCTCAGCCGCCAGCTCTACCGGTTCGCCCCGTCGAGCCTGATCCTGCTCGACCGCGACGAGTCGGCCCTCCACGCCGTCCAGCTCTCCATCGAGGGCCGGGCCCTGCTCGACAGCCGCAACCTGGTGGTGTGCGACATCCGCGACCGCGACGGTGTGGCCCGCATCTTCGAGGAGCACCGGCCAGAGGTGGTGTTCCACGCGGCGGCGCTCAAGCACCTCCCGTTGTTGGAGATGCACCCGCAGGAAGCGCTCAAGACCAACGTCTGGGGCACGCGGATCCTCGTCGACGCGTCCCTCGCGTGCGGGGTCGAGCGCTTCGTCAACATCTCCACCGACAAGGCGGCCGACCCCTGCAGCGTGCTGGGCTACTCGAAGCGGCTGGCCGAACGGCTCACCGCCGATGCCACGAGCCAGGGCAGCGGTGCCTTCCTCAGCGTCCGCTTCGGCAACGTGCTGGGCAGCCGTGGATCGGTGCTCACCGCGTTCGCCAAGCAGATCGAAGGCGGCGGTCCGGTCACGGTCACCCACCCCGACGTCACGCGGTACTTCATGACCGTCGAGGAGGCCGTCCAACTGGTCATCCAGGCGGGCGCCGTCGGCCGCCCGGGCGAGGCGCTCGTGCTCGACATGGGCGAGCCCGTGAAGATCGACGACGTCGCCCGCCGGCTCATCGCCGAGAGCGACCGCCCGATCGAGATCGTCTACACGGGCATGCGCCAGGGCGAGAAGATGCACGAGGTGCTGTTCGGCACCGGCGAGGCCGGCGAGTCGCCGTGCCACCCGCGGATCCACCACGTCCGGGTGCCCCCGCTGCCCACGTCGGAGCTACCCGTGGCCCGGGCCCGCGCCACCGACCACGAGACCGTCGCCGAGCTCCGTGCGGCGTGCGACGTGCTCGTCGAGCCCAGCAGGGCGGTCGGCCCGGTCGACTGAGGACCCGCCAGCAGGCGACGCGCCAGCAGGCGACCCGCCAGCTGGCGACCCCAGGCGTCACTTCACGTAGACGCCGACGGCGAACACCGCCGCCCACACGAGAGCCATCGCCTGGAGGGGCCGGTCCTTCAAGATCACGTCCTCCGGTGCTCCGCCGTGCCCGGTGTCGATGAGCAGCGAGTACCGCAGGATCGCCAGCGCGAACGGCAGGATCGTGAACTGGAACCAGGGGATCGTGGCGATGTCGGGGAAGCGCAGCGCGGCCGGGTCGTGGGTGTGCAGCGACTGGAGGTCTGCGGCCTTCTCGAAGGCCCACACGCAGTAGCCCACGAGCACGACGCTCGAGCTGAGCGTCTGGAGCTGGGTGAGGTACGAGCGTGAGTAGACGCCGAGCGTGGGGCGGAACGTGGCGGCGTCGTCGCCCATCTCGTCGGTCTCGGCACGCCGCTTGCCCACGACCATGAACAGCGAACCGAACGACGCCACGATGAAGAACCAGTTCGAGATGGGCACATCGACCGCGGCGCCGCCGGCGATGGCACGCAGGACGAAGCCCGCGGCCACGCCCACGACATCGACCACGGCGACGTGCTTGAGCCAGAGGCTGTAGGTGGTGGTGAGCCCGACGTAGCAGGCCACCACCACGGCGAGGTGCCAGTTGACGAGGAACGCGGCCGCCACCGCGACCACGATCCCGGAGGCCCCGAGCACGCGCGCCAGGCCGAGTGGGATCTCACCGGCTGCGATCGGGCGGAACCGCTTCTTCGGGTGGAGGCGGTCGGCCTCGACGTCGGCCGCGTCGTTCAGGTAGTAGGTGCCGGCGGCGGCGAGGCAGAAGCACCCGAACGCGGCGAGGCTCTGCAGGAACGGCTTCGCCTGCCCAGCCACCCCGGCTGCGCCCGGCGCCGCGAACACCAGCAGGTTCTTGAGCCACTGCTTGGGTCGTGCCTCCACCAGCAGGGCCTTGGGGAGCGAGCGCGGCGAAGGGGGAACGGGCTCGTCGCTGGGCATCCGCGCAGGTTAGGCGGCTGGCTCGTCGGCCCACCGCACCGCGAGCTCGTCGGGTCAGAGGTGTTCGACGGCGGGGCCGGTCACGCAGCGACGGGTGTCGAAGACGTAGCTGGCTTCGCGACTGACCATCTCGAGATCGAAGCCGTCATGGTCGACGAGGACCAACACCGCGTCGGCCCTGCGGACCTCATCTGCGGTGACCTCGACGCGCTCGGCGGTGGCGGTGGCGTGGCTGCGGTCGGGATCGACGTGTGGGTCGGCCACGGCGACGTCGGCCTTCAGTTCCGTCAGCAGCTCGATGATCCGCGTGCTGGGGGACTCGCGATCGTCGCCCGTGTTGCGCTTGTACGCGAGGCCGAGCACCAGGATGCGACGGCCGTTGACGGGCAGGCCGCGCTCGTTGAGCGCCACCACGAGCCGCCGCACGACGTAGTCCGGCATGTGCTCGTTGACCTCGTTGGCGAGCTCCACGAAGCGGAAGGTCTGCCCGAGCGACTGCTTGACGCGCCACGACAGGTACGAGGGGTCGATCGGCAGGCAGTGGCCGCCGACGCCCGGACCGGGGCGGAACGGCATGAAGCCGAAGGGCTTGCTCTCGGCGGCATCGATCGCTTCCCAGATGTCGATCCCGAGGTCGCGGGCGAACATCGCGAGCTCGTTGACGAGGGCGATGTTGACGTGGCGGAACGTGTTCTCCAGCAGCTTGGTGAGCTCCGCCTCCTTCGGCGAGCGCACCGGCACCGTCGTCGTCACGATCCGGTCGTAGAAGCCCTTGACCCGTTCGAGGCTCTCGGGATCGATGCCTGACACGACCTTCGGCGTGGTCTCCAGGGTGTAGGTCGCGTTGCCCGGGTCGATGCGCTCGGGGCTGTAGCCCAGGTGGAAGTCCGGTCCGGCCTTCAGGCCGCTGCCGTCCTCGAGCAGAGGAGCGACCAGTTCCTCGGTGGTACCCGGGTAGGTGGTCGATTCGAGGATGACGCAGGCACCCGGCCGCAAGTGGCGGGAGAGCTCCTCGGCCGACGACTCGATGTAGCTGAGGTCGGGGGATCCCTCGCGCAGCGGCGTGGGCACCGAGATGACGGCGATGTCGAAGTCGGCGAGGTCCTCCGGGTCCGAGCTGGCGTGGAAGCGCCCGCTGGCCACGACGGCGGCCAGGCGCTCGTCGGGGATGTCCTCGATGTAGGAGGAGCCCGATGCGAGTTGGCCGATCCTGGCCTTGTCGAGGTCGTAGCCGAGGACGTCGTAGCCCTGCTCGGCGGCTCGGACGGCCAGTGGCAGTCCGACGTACCCCTGACCGATGACGACGACTCGCTCGGCCTTCTCGGAGCTGGCGCTCACGACATCCCCCTCCCCTGGTTGCCCGTGCGGCGGATGATGACGGTATCACCCGGCCTCCGCGGACCCGGGGTTCAGCGGGAGGCGGCGACCTTGCGCCAGACCGGCCGCGGGAGGTGGCGAAGCACGGCGAAGACGTAGCGGAGCTTGGCCGGCGACCACACGGTGTGGGCGCCCTTCTGGATGCCGGTGACGATGTCGGTGGCGACGGCCTCGGCGGTGGTCGCCATGGGCCCGTCGTCCATGTGGGCGGTCATCGCGGTCCGCACGAAGCCGGGCCGGACCACGAGCACCGACGCGCCCGAGCCGGCCAGCCGGTCGCCGAGCCCCTGGGCGAAGGCATCGAGCCCGGCCTTGGTGGAGCCGTACACGAAGTTGTCGGCGCGGGCGCGTTCGCCGGCGACCGAGGAGATCACGGCCAAGGTGCCGTGGCCCTGACCTTCGAGGTGGCCGGCCACGGCCAGGCCGGCCGACACGGCGCCGGCGTAGTTGGTCACGGCGGCCTGGGCTGCTGCCGCCGGATCGGCATCGAACGCGGCCTGGTCGCCGAGCACGCCGAACGCGAGGAGCACCACGTCGAGATCCGGATGATCTGCCCAGACCTTGGCGATGACCGCAGCATGGGTGTCGGGCTGGGCGGCATCGAACGCGACGACGTCGACGGTGGCGAGGCCGGCGGCCCGGAGGTCGTCAGCGACCGCGGCGAGCTTGGCGAGGTCGCGGCCAGCGAGCACGGCCGTGCGGCAGCGACCCTTGGCCAGCTGCTTGACCGTTGCGACGGCGATCTCGGAACCGCCGCCGAGCACGAGGACGGACTGCACGTCGCCGAGGGCGTCTCGCATGAAAGGGGCTCCTGGAGGTCGGGTGGCGGTCATCCAGTGTCGCACGGCGTCGGGTCCGCGTCGGTGTCCTCGGTACGCTGACTCGGCCATGAGCACCCGGAAGCTGATCCTCGCCGCGCTGTTGTGCGGCATGGCCATCCTCGTGGCGTTCACGCTCCAGCTCATCCTGCTGGGCTGACCGGTCGCGGCCGAGCAGACCGTCGGCGCCCTGCCGTCGGGCTCGGGCCCCGGCGCCGTACCGTTCGGGTGGTGGATCCCCAGGTGCTCGAGCCCGCGCCAGACCGTGGCGACTCCGGTGGCTCGGCGCCTGTGAGCGCGGGCCGGGGCGCGCTGGCCGGCCTGCTCGGTGCGGGCGCCGCGCTGGTGACGATCGAGTTCGTGTCGCTGGCCGATGCCACCGGCACCTCGGTCACCCTCGCCATCCAGAACTGGTTCATCAAGCACGTCGCCGGTGGCCTGAAGCAGTGGGCGATCGACCGGTTCGGCCACAACGACAAGGTCGTGTTGCAGCTCGGCACGGCGCTCGTCGTGCTGGCGCTCGGGGCGCTGGTCGGCGCCATCGCACGAGACCGCTGGAAGATCGTGGCCGCGGTGTTCGCGGCGTTCGCGGTCTTGGGAATCGTCGTGGCGCTCGACGACCCGCTGGTGTCGGCACCCGTGGCGGTGATCGCGGCGGTCGGGGGAGCAGCGGTGGGGGTCGGTGTCGCCGTCGGATTGGAGCGGCGCTGGCGGCTCCCGCTCGGACCCGGGCGAGGGACCGCGAGCGACCTCCCCATGCTGTCGCGGCGGGGCGTGCTCCTCGGTGGCGGTGCCGTCGCGGTCGGCCTGTTCCTGGGCGACCTCGTCGCTCGCGGGGTCCGAACCTCGATGCGCCAGGCGAAGACCGCCGTGACCCGAGCGCTGCCCCGCCCGTCCAAGGTCACCGAGATCCCGGCCACGCAGCCCTTCGAGGTCCGAGGGCTCACGCCGTACGTCGTCCCGGCCCCCGACTTCTACCGGATCGACACGGCACTCGAGGTCCCGTCGGTCGACGCCGCATCGTGGACCCTGAAGGTGACCGGCATGGTCGACCACGAGCTCACCTTCACCTACGACGATCTCCTCGCCCGGCGGGACCTCGTGGAGCTGCCCGTGACCCTGCAGTGCGTCTCGAACGAGGTCGGTGGCGACCTCGTGGGCAACGCCCGCTGGACCGGGGTCCCGCTCACGACGCTGTTGCAGGAGGCGGGCGTGCGACGCGGTGCCGACCAGGTGATGGGGGAGTCGGTCGACGGCTTCACCGCCGGGTTCCCCGTCGATGTCGCGCTCGACGGCCGCCACGCGCTCCTCGCCATCGGGATGAACGGCCGGTCGCTCCCCGCGGCCCACGGCTACCCGGCCCGCCTCGTGGTGCCCGGGCTCTACGGCTACGTGTCGGCCACCAAGTGGATCAAGGAGATCCGGCTCACGACGTTCGCCGCGGAGGTCGGCTACTGGATCCCGCTCGGCTGGTCGCGCCTCGGACCCGTGAAGACCGCGTCGCGCATCGACGTGCCGCACTCTGGCGACTCGATCGCGGCCGGCCGGGTCTCCGTCGCCGGCGTGGCGTGGGCGCCGAGCCGTGGCATCCGCAAGGTGGAGGTGGCGGTCGACGACGGCCCGTGGAAGGCGGCCGAGCTCGGTCGGGTGGCTTCGTCCGACACGTGGGTGCAGTGGCGCTGGCAGTGGGACGCGCCCCGCGGGGATCACACGATCGCGGTGCGGGCCACCGACGGAGACGGCAAGGTCCAGACCGCGCGCCTCGCCCCGCCCGAGCCGAACGGGTCGACGGGCCACCACACCATCGAGGTGTCGGTGCGCTGACGGCTCGTTCCGGGAGCGGGCGTGGGCCCGGCCCGCGTGCGGGCGAGCCCGTCAGGTGGCAACATGAACGTCGTTCAGCTTCGCGGTGAGCCGCGGACGACGCAGCCAGGGGACCAGCGATGCGACGACCACCAGGATTCACGCGCCGGCGGTTCCTGGCCGGCACCGCCGGGGCGGCAGCCGTCGCCTCGGCCGGGCGCTGGTGGCCCGCCGACCGGGCCACCGCCCTCGATCGCACCTGGCGGACCGTCGTCGATCCCGACGGCACCACGCTCGCGGCCACGATCGTCCCCAGCGGTGCCGGACCGTACCGGCTGCTCGCCGAGGGGCCAGGCGAACCGATCAACGTCCGCGTCGACCTCGCCGTGCCCAAGGCCGGTCGCGAGGATCGCCGGACCACGTTGGCCTCGTTCGTCCACTTCACCGATCAGCACCTGATCGATGCCCAGAGCCCGGGCCGGGTGGAGTTCCTCGATCCGGACGACCCGTTGTTCCAGTCCGCGTTCCGGCCCCAGGAGCTCCTCACGACCCACGTCGCCACGTCGATGGTGACGGCCGTGGCGGCCCTCGGTCGGGGTCCCGTCACCGGTCGCACGTTCGACATGGTCGTGTGCACCGGCGACAACGTCGACAACCAGCAGCGCAACGAGATGGAGTGGTTCCTCACCATCCTCGACGGCGGCACGATCACCCCCGACAGCGGCGATCTCGGCACCTACGAAGGCGTGCAGGACGGCGTCGACGTGGCGGCGCGGTACTGGCATCCCGACGCGGGCATCGCCGACGACTACAAGTCGAACCAGGGCTACCCGGACGTTCCCGGCCTGCTCGACCGGTCGCTCGCCCCCTTCACGTCGCCCGGCCTCGGGATCCCGTGGTTCTCCACGTACGGCAACCACGACTGCAACGTGCAGGGCAACGGCCGGCGCACCGATGCGATCGACGCGATCTTCGTCGGGGATCGCAAGCCGGTCGGCCTCAAGCCCGGGGAGTCGGCGTTCCAGTTCATCCTCCGCGTGTTCAGCGACTCGGATTCGGTGCTCGCCGACCTGGACGCCGGGACCATCCCGTTCCGTCAGGTGAGCGCCGATGCGCGACGCCAGACCGCGACGGTGCACGACTGGGTGCAGGCCCACCTCGCCTCGCCCACCGGCCACCACGGCTACGGCAACGCCGACCTCGCCGCCGGCCGCCTGTACTACGAGTTCTCGGTCGCGCCGGGCGTGGTCGGCATCAGCCTCGACACGACCAACCACGCCGGCGGGGCCAACGGAAGTGGCGGCTCGCTGGGGGCGGGGCAGGTGGCCTGGCTCGAGGAACGCCTTGCCGCGCACCATGCCCGCTACTGGGGTGCCGACGGCTCGCCGGTGCGCGGGACCGGCGACGACCAGCTCGTCATGGTCTTCAGCCACCACACGGCGGGCACGATGGACGCCAACGATCCCGACCCCGACCACCCGGAGGAGCGCCGGATCCTCGGCCCCGAGCTGGCGGCCACGTTGCTGCGCTACCCGAACGTCGTGGCATGGGTGAACGGCCACACCCACACCAACGGCATCACCGCCCACCGCCCGACGGGGGGCCGCACCGGGGGCTTCTTCGAGGTCAACACGGCCAGCCACGTCGACTGGCCCCAGCAGGCCCGCGTGGTCGAGCTGGTCGACAACCACGACGGCACGTTGTCGATCTTCGGGACGATGATCGAGCACGCCGCCCCCGTGACGGTCGACCGCTCCGCCACCGACGTGCTCGGCCTCGCGGCGATCAGCCGCGAGCTCGGCGCCAACGACGCCCAAGCCGGCCCCGAGGCCAAACAGGGCGACCTCATGGCCCGGAACGTGGAGCTCGTGCTGGCCGCCCCGTTCGTGCCGGCCCCGGCCCCCCCGACGACCGCGACGACGGCGGGCGAACCGGGTCCTTCGGTGCCCGCCTCGACCGGGGCGAGCCCGGTGTCGGGAGCACCCGCCTTCACCGGCTGACCACCGGGAACGGGGGCGCGGCCGGCTCGGTAGGCTCCCAGGCGGATTCCAGCTGGACGAGAGGACGAGCGTGAGCGACGACGCCCTGAAGACCCACTACGACCTGGTCATCATCGGTGGTGGCCCGGGGGGCTACGGGGCCGCGCTGTACGGCGCCGCAGCCGGCCTCGACATCGCGCTGGTCGAGAAGGACAAGGTGGGGGGCACGTGCCTGCACCGTGGCTGCATCCCGGCCAAGGAGCTGCTCGAGACGGCGCACGTGTACCGCACCGTCGGCCACGCCTCGGCGTTCGGCGTCGAGTCCTCGGCACCCACCCTCGAGTTCGGCACCACCATGGCGCGCAAGCAGCAGGTGGTCGACGGGTTGTTCAAGGGCCTGTCGGGGCTGCTCAAGCACCGCAAGGTCACCGTGTTCTCGGGCACCGGCACGCTCATGGCGGACCGGACGGTCCGCATGACGGCCGACGACGGCGACACCGCGGTCATCTCCGGCGACGCCGTGATCCTCGCTTCCGGATCCGTCCCGCGCACGATCCCCGGGTTCGAGGTCGACGGCAAGATCGTCCTCACCTCCGACGAGGTGTTCGAGCTGGATCAGCTCCCCAAGCGGGTCGCGGTCATCGGCGGCGGCGCGATCGGCTGCGAGTTCGCGTCGATGATGTCGGACCTCGGGTCGGAGGTCACGATCCTCGAAGCGCTGCCGCAGATCCTTCCCGGCGTCGACAAGGACGTCGTCAACGTGGTGCTGCGCTCGTTCAAGGGCCGCAAGATCGACGTCCAGACGGGCGCCATGGTCAAGGGCCACACACCGGGCGGCACCGGAACCTCGATCGAGATCGAGGGTGCCGACACGCTCAACGTCGACGCGGTCATCGTCTCGGTCGGCCGCCGTCCGCTGTCCGACAGCCTCGGGCTGGCCGGCACGGGCGTTGCGGTCGACGAGCGTGGCTTCGTCGAAGTCGACGAGTACTGCCGCACCGGCCTCGACGGGGTGTACGCCATCGGCGACCTCATCGCCACGCCGGGCCTGGCCCACGTCGGCTACGCCGAGGCCATCTTGGTGATCAAGCAGCTCCTCGGCGAGGACGCGATCCCGGTCGACTACGGCAAGGTCGCCTGGTGCATCTACTGCCAGCCCGAGGTGGCCTTCGTCGGCCTCTCGGAGCAGGCCGCGATCGATGCCGGCCACGACGTGATCACCACCAAGCACCGCTGGGGCGGCAACAGCCGGGCCCTCATCATCGGTGACACGGAGGGCGTGGTGAAGATCATCGCCGAGAAGCTGCCCGACGGCACGGGCGGGACCGTGCTCGGCGTCCACATGGCCGGCCCATGGGTCACCGAGCAGCTCGGCCAGGGCTACCTGGCCGTCAACTGGGAAGCCTCGGTCGAGGAGATCGCCCACTTCATCCAGCCCCACCCGTCGCTCTCGGAGAGCTTCGGCGAGGCCGTGCTCAGCCTCACCGGCCGCTCTCTCAATAGCTGATCCAGCCCGCACACCAGAACCCCTCGAGGAACCGAACCATGGCCGATGTAGAGCTCCCCCAACTCGGCGAGAGCGTCACCGAAGGCACGATCACCCGCTGGTTCAAGGCCGTCGGGGACCAGGTGGCCGAGGACGAGCCGCTCTTCGAGGTGTCCACCGACAAGGTGGACTCCGAGGTCCCGGCCCCGTTCGCCGGCTACCTCACCGAGATCCTGGTGGAGGAGGGCGACACGGTCGACGTCGGCACCAAGGTGGCGGTGCTGTCCGACGCGCCGGCCGGCGACGGTGCCGGAGGGGGCGAGAGCGCCGACGACCAGAGCCAGGGCGCCGATCAGCAGAACGCCCAGGAGCCCGAGCCGTCCGATGCCGAGGTTCCCGAGCCCGAGCCAGAGCCAGAGCCGGCACCGGCACCGGCGCGGGCCGAGGCGCCCCAATCGGAGCCGCTGCCCGAGCCGCTCCTGGAGTACTCGCCGCAGGAGCCCGAGCAAGAGCCCGAGCCGGCCCCCGCCCCCGAGCCGGCCCCAGCCCCGGCGCCGGCCCCCGCCCCGGAGCCGGCAGCGGCAGCGGCACCTGAGCGTCCCGCCGAGCCGGCGGTCGGCGACGGCGCGCCGTTGCTGTCGCCCGTGGTCCGGCGCCTCCTCGACGAGGCCGGGGTCGATGCCTCGCAGGTGCAGGGCACCGGGATCGGCGGCCGCATCACGCGGGCCGATGCCGAGGCGTACGTCCGCGCCGCCAGCCCGGCCCCCGCGGCCAAGGCGGCGCCCCCTGCCCCGTCCCCC
>JAOBWM010000023.1 GCA_025463365.1 Acidimicrobiales bacterium | reverse complement strand
TGGCGCTCAGAAGTGGGGGGTGGGGGTGGGGGCGGGGGTGGGGGTGGGCGGGGGGAGGGTGATGACGAGGCGGGCGCCGCGGCCGTCGGCGAGGGCGGGGGCGGGGGACTCGAGGTCGACCTGGCCGCCCATCCCGGCGACCAGCTCGCGCACGATGGCCAGGCCGAGGCCGGTGCCGCCGACCTGGCGGGTGGGGCGCCGGTCGGTCACGTAGAGGCGCTCGAACACGTGGGGCACGTCGGCCGGGTCGATGCCGGGCCCGTCGTCGACCACGTTGATCGCGACGCCCCCGGCACCGTCGGCGCGGACGTCGACCCACAGCGTGCTCGTCGCGTACTTGAGGCCGTTCTCCACCAGGTTGGCCACCGCCTGGGCGAGTCGGTCGGGGTCGATCGTGGCGGGAAGCGCGCCGGCCGGCTCGGCGACCTCCAGGGAGATGTGTGCCGCTTCGGCCGTGGGTCGGAAGCCCTCGGCGGTGTCGACCACGACCTCGGTCACATCGAGCGTCCGGGGCTGGAACGAGAACTCGCGAGAGTCGAGCCGGGCCAGGTCGAGGAGGTCCTGCACCAGGCGGTCGAGGCGGCGCGCCTCGGTGCCGATCACCCGTGCCGCCTCGGCGGGATCCTGGCCGACCCCCTCGGCGATGGCATCGGCGTAGCCGCGGATCGACGTGAGCGGTGTCCGAAGGTCGTGCGACACCGAGAGGATGAACTGCCGCTCGAGGCCGCGGCTCTGGTCGAGTGCGGCCGCCATGACGTTGAGCGAACGGATGAGCGACGTCACCTCATGGTCCGCCGCGCCCCGCGGTTCGGGGACCGGTGACGTCAGGTCACCGGCGGCGATCCGCACCGTGGCCGCCTCGGCTTCGCGCAACGGGCGGGTGAGGCTGTCGCTGAGCCACGCGGCCACGCCGGCACCGATGGCGAGGGCGACACCACCGGCGAGCAGGAACCAGCCGACCGGCGCGTGCGGTCGCTGGGCATTGCGGGTGAGCACGGCGACGACCGCGCCCCGGGTCCCGACCACCGGCGCCGCGGCCCAGACGAGCCCGCCGGACCGCCCGCTGAGGGTGTGGCCGGCGAGGAGGGAGGTCGTCTCGAGGTCGGCGGCGGTGACGCCGTCGGGCAGTTGGCCTCGGAGCCGGCCGAGCGGTCCGATCGACACGAGCGAGATCCCCTCGAGTCGCAAGCCCCGAACGATGCGCTGCTCGCGGATGACGCCGGGCTGGTCGGCGCGCGCCAACCCGATGAGCCCGACGATGCCCTCCGCCTCGGACCGCAGGCCGGACTCGCTCGATCGATTGGCCTGCCGTTGCAGCAGCAGGTACGTGCCGGCCCCGGCCAGCACGAGTGAGAGCGCGACGGTTCCGAGGATCGCGACGAGGAGGCGGCGACGCACGATCCGTCAGTCGAGCCGGTAGCCGACGCCCCACACGGTGGTGAGGGGGAGCGCGTCGCCGAGCTTCTTGCGGAGCTGGCGGACGTGGACGTCGACCGTCCGCTCATCGCCGACCCAGCCTTCCCCCCACACGCCGTCGAGGAGCTGGCGCCGGCTGAGGACCTGGCCGCGGTGGGTGCCGAGGTGGGCGAGGAGGTCGAACTCGCGAGCGGCGAGGGCGACCGGTCGGCCCCCCGATCTCGCTTCGCGTCGGGTCGTGTCGATCTCGACCGCGCCGGCCGTGACGAGCGTGGTCGGTGCGCGGTCGGGCTCCGAGCGCCGGAGGATCGCCTGCACGCGGACCACCAGCTCGCGCGGGGAGAACGGCTTGACCAGGTAGTCGTCGGCGCCGACCTCGAAGCCGCGGATGCGGTCGACCTCGGCATCGCGTGCGGTCAGCATCAGGACCGGGGTCGCGGAGTGGGCCCGGACCTGCTTGCAGACGTCGAATCCGTCGATGGCCCCGGCCAGCCCCACGTCGAGCACGACCATCTTCGGGGGCCGGGCCCGGATGAGGTCGAGGGCCCGCTCGCCGGTGTCGGAGATGCTGACGCGGAAGCCGGCATCGCGCAGGTAGAGCTCGACGAGCGCGGCGATGCTCGGGTCGTCCTCCACCACCACGACGTCAGGGTCACCGGCCGGCACCGCCCCATCGTCGCAGCAAGGTGTGAGCAAACCGTGATCATGGGCGTCACGTTCGTGCCAGGCCACCCAGCCGTACGATTCGGCCGTGGATCACTACGAGGCGCTCGGGGTCGCCCGGGGGGACGGGGCCGATGTCATCCGGCGCGCCTACTTGGACCTGGCCCGGCGCTACCACCCGGACTTCCACGCCGAGGCGGATGAGTCGGTGCGGGCCGGCAACGCCCGGCGGATGCAGGTGTTGAACGATGCGTGGGCCGTCCTCGGGGATCCGGCGGCCCGATCGGCCTACGACCGCGACCTGATCCGCATGAGCGATCCGGGGGTGGCCCGCCGGGCCGCACGCGAACCCGCCACGCCCCCTGGGAAGGGCTGGACGCCGCGGGCCGGCGACGACGGATGGATGGACGACTTCCAGTCCTGGGCCGACGACCGCGACGACCTCGCGCCCGACGTCCCCCGCTCGACCGGCCGGCGGATGGTCACGGTGCTCCCGGTCGGGCTGTTCGCCCTGTCTCTGGGCCTGGTCGGCCTGGGGATCGTGATGACCGCCCGCGCGCTCGTGGCCGTCGGCGTCATCGCCTTCGTCTTGTCGATCGGGATGTTCGCGTTCCTGCCCGTGTTCGAGATGACCCGCGGCCGCCGCAGCCGCTGACCACGCGCGACTGACCCCGAGGCTGCTGACCGGCGGTGTGCCCGACCCCGCTCGGATCGCATGTCGGCGACGCCGCGGGCTGACGGTACGGTCGGCGCCATGGCCACGTACCTCGACCGGATCGTCGCCGCCCACCGTGTGGCGGCGGCGGCGGACAACCGGTCGGTGGAGCGGTTGCGCACTGCCGCGTCGCTCCTGCCGCCGACCCGGGCCTTCTCGTCGGCACTCGCCGGCACACCCGGCCTGGGCGTGATCGCCGAGGTCAAGCGGGCGTCGCCCTCCAAGGGCGTCCTGCTCGCCGACCTCGACCCGGCTGCGGTCGCGACCGCGTACGCCGGCGGCGGCGCGACCTGCCTGTCGGTCCTGACCGACGCCGACTGGTTCTCCGGGTCGGTGCAGGACCTCCAGGCGGCTCGGGCTGCGGTCACGATCCCAGTCCTGCGCAAGGACTTCACCGTCTGCGAGGCCGACGTGTGCGACGCCCGGATCATGGGTGCCGATGCGGTCCTCCTCATCGCCGCGGCCCTCGACGACGCCGAGCTGTCGGCGTTCCACACCCTTGCCGTCGACGTCGGCCTCGATGCGCTCGTCGAGATCCACGACGAGACGGAGCTGGAGCGGGCGCTGGCGGTCGGCGCCACCCTGATCGGGGTCAACCAGCGAGACCTGTCGACGTTCGAGGTCGACACCGATCGGGCGGTGCGCATGGCCCCACAGATGCCCGAGGGCGTCGTGCGCGTCGCCGAGTCGGGGGTCCGCGGGGTGCCCGACGCCACCCGCCTCGCGGATGCCGGCTACCACGCTGTCCTGGTGGGCGAGTCGCTCGTCACCGCGGGTGATCCGGCCGCCTCGGTGGCGGCTCTGCGGGCCATCGGCGCCTGAGGCTCGGCCACCCGACCCTCCCTCCGACGCCCGTTGCCCCGACTGGGGAGCGACAGGGTCCGCGGGCCATGCTGGGTCACGGAGCTCTTGTCGTGACCCCACCCCGATCTCGTCTCTTCGCCGCCCTCGTCGCGCTCGCGCTGGCGCCCCTCGCCCTGGTGGCGTGCGGGTCCGGCAGTGCGTCCCCGACCGCCTCGGCCACCGGCACACTGCAGGTGGTCGACGTTCGGATCGATCGTCCGGCCCTGCCATCCCAGGCCGCCGTCCGCCTGGTGGTGCGCAACGGCACGTCTCGAACCGACACGCTGACCGGCGTCTCCGGCTCGGTGGCCAGCGGCGTCAGCGTGCACCGCTCCACGCTCGACTCGCTGGGTCGGTCCACCATGGTGCCGGTCTCCCGGCTGCCCATCCCGGCCCGGTCCGACGTGACGTTCGAACCCGGTGGGTTGCACGTGATGCTGGAAGGCCTCAAGCACGATCTCGCGGTGGGCGACCGGGTGCGGCTCACGTTCACCTTCGCCCACGCGGGTGCACGCACCGTGACGGCCACGGTCGTCCTACCGGGTGCCAACGATCAGGAGCACGACCATGGCTGACGAACCAGGCTGGACACGCCGGCGCTTCCTCGGAGCGAGCGCGGTGGGCGCGGCGGGGCTGGCCCTCGCCGGGTGCAGCCTCGACCGCAACAGCTCACCCGACGACGCCGCCGCAACCCGGGACGCCTCCTGGGGTGGCGACGTCGTCGAGCCGCCGCTCGGCAAGCCCGATGTCACCTTCACCACCATGGACGGCAAGCCGTTCCCGTTCCGGGCGGCCACCGCGGGCAAGCTCACGCTGCTGTTCTTCGGCTACACGCACTGCCCCGACCAGTGCCCCGTGTACCTCAACACGCTCGCCCGGGCACGCGACGCGATCGGCACCGGTCCGGGGAGCAAGCCCCTCGTGCTGTTCGTCGGCGTGGACCGCAAGCGGGACACCCCGGAGGTCTTGAAGACGTACCTCGGTCGGATCGACCCCACGTTCGTCGGGCTCACCGGTTCCGAACAGGTCATCAACGAGGCCAACGACTCGCTGCACTTCCCGCCGATCGAGATCGGCACGCCCGACGCCAAGGGTGACTACCTGGTCGGCCACTACGCCCAGGCCGTGGCCTACACGCCCGACGGCAAGGGCCGCCGCCTGTACGGGTTCGACGTGCGCCAGCAGCAGTTCGTCCATGACCTGCCGCGGCTCGCGGAGGGCACCTACAAGTGACCGGATCGGTCCTCGCCGTGGGCTTCTGGTGCTCGTCGTCGGACCGGAGGTGGACGTGGACGCCGCGTCCCTACTTCGGAGCGTGGCTGATCGTCGGCGCCGTCGTGGCCCTCGCGATCTGGTGGGCGGTGCGCGGACGGGGCCGAGATCCGCTCGTCGGTGCGCAACGCGGCGCGACCACCTCGACCACCTCGACCACCTCGACCACCGCGGCTCACGAGCACGAGCCCGGCGCCGGAGGTGCCACCCGTGACGGGCTCGCGGGCTCGGCCGGGGCCGCGTCAGGCGCCGCGCATGGCACGAGCCGGGGCCGCACGGTCGCCCTCGTGATCGGCGCGCTCGGCCTGTGGGCCTGCCTCGACTGGCCGCTCGCCGCGCTCGGCGCCGGCTACCTCGCCACCGCCCAGATGACCCGCCAGATCGTCATGGTCATGATCGTGGCGCCGTTGCTCCTGTTCGCCTGCCCGGCGCCGCTCGCCGTCCGGCTGGTCGGGTGGCGGAAGCGGCTCACGGTCCTGCGCTGGTCCGCCCGTCCGATCGTGGCGGTGCCCGTCGCCGCGCTGACCCTGGTCGCGGTCAACGCCCCGCTCATCGTCGACACGCTGGTACGCACTCCGTACGGCGCCTTCGGCATGGACCTGGCCTGGATGGTCGCCGGGTTCGTGTTGTGGATGCCCGTGCAGTGCCCGCACCCCGGCGTCCGGCGTCTCACCGGGGCCGGCGCCCTCACCTACCTGATCGGCCAGTCGATCGTCCCGGTGCTGCCCGGATTCTTCATGACCTGGGCCGACTTCCCGATCTACCGCACCTACGAGCTGGCCCCGCGGGTCTTCTCGGGCTTCGACGCGGTCGCCGACCAGCAGACGGCGGCCGCGGTCCTCCAGGTGGGAGGCATGGTGCTGTTGTGGCTCCAGATCGCGTACCGGTTCTTGAGTTGGGCGTACGCGCAGATGGACGAGGATCGTGCGGCGCGCAAACCCATCGCAGGAACCGCCGCGTCGAACCCGTAGATTTTCCTGCGTGTTCGTGAAGATCTGCGGGATCACCCGCGAGGACGACGCCCTCTTGGCCGTCGCCATGGGTGCCGATGCCGTCGGCTTCACGTTCGCGCCGTCGAAGCGCCAGATCGCACCGGCGATCGCCCGGGACATCGTCAAGCGGCTGCCACCGGAGATCCTCACGGTCGGCGTGTTCCGCGACGAGGCCTCGTCCCGAGTCGTAGACATCGTCAACTCGGCCGGGCTGCGCGCCGCCCAGCTGCACGGCCACGAGAGCGCGGAGACCACCCGGTGGATCCGCCAGCGCGTGCCGTTCGTGATCAAGGCCTTCGCCGCCGGCGACAGCGCGCTGGAGCACGCCGCGTCCTACGGGCCCGACGCCATCCTGATCGACTCGCCCCATCCCGGATCCGGCGAGGTGTTCGACTGGAGCCTCGCCGAGGAGCGGCCCGACGGGCTGCGGATCATCCTGGCGGGCGGCCTGACACCGGCGAACGTCGGCGATGCGATCGCTCGCGTCGGGCCCTGGGGCGTCGACGTGGCGAGCGGTGTCGAGGCCGATCGCGGGGAGCCCGGCCAGAAGGACGCCCTCAAGGTGAAGGCGTTCGTGGAAGCCGCTCGGGCCGCGGCGCCCGTCGGCTACCGGGCCGACGAGACGGTCGAGCCCTACGACTGGATGCGGGACGACGCGCTGTGAGCCCCGGAGCAGGTCCGGTGCACCGGTCGTCCGCGCCGCGGGCGAGGGGAGCGGCGCGCCGCAGCCGCTACGCGCGCCTGGCGTGGTTCGTGCGGGCGGCGCGAGATGGGCGATGGCGGGCCTGATCGGCCCACTTCCATCCGTCCGCCGGTCAGGCACCCTGGCCACCCCATCGAGAGGACCCTCCGATGACCCCCACCGATCCCGTCGGCGCCCACATGGGCGAGCCCGACCCGAGCGGCCGCTTCGGCCGCTTCGGCGGCCGGTTCGTACCCGAGACGCTCATGCCCGCCTGCATCGAGCTCGACGCCGCGTTCCGTGAGGCCTGGGCCGACCCGGCCTTCCGCGCCGAGCTCGACGGCCTGCTGCACGACTACGCGGGCCGGCCCTCGCCGCTCACCGAGTGCCACCGGCTCTCCGAAGAGCTGGGCCTGCGGCTCCTGCTCAAGCGCGAGGACCTCAACCACACCGGCTCGCACAAGATCAACAACGTCCTCGGCCAGGCGCTGCTCACCAAGCGCATGGGGAAGACGCGCCTGGTGGCCGAGACCGGTGCCGGCCAGCACGGCGTGGCCACCGCCACCGCGGCGGCCCTCATGGGGTTCGAGTGCGTGGTGTACATGGGCGAGGTCGACATGGAGCGCCAGAAGCTCAACGTCTTCCGCATGAAGCTCCTCGGTGCCGAGGTGCGCCCGGCCCTGTCCGGGAGCCGGACGTTGAAGGACGCCGTCAACGAGGCGATGCGCGACTGGGTCGCGACCGTGGTGACCTCGCACTACTGCCTCGGTTCGGTGATGGGCCCGCACCCGTACCCGTGGATGGTCCGCGAGCTGCACCGCGTGCTTGGCACCGAGGCACGCGAACAGAGCCGCGCCCTGCTCGGCGGGGCGGACCCCGATGTCATCGTGGCGTGCGTCGGCGGAGGCTCGAACGCGGCGGGCATCTTCTCGGGGTTCGCCGACACGGCCGCCGCGCTCGTCGGCGTCGAGCCCGCGGGTGGTGCCGCCGTGGGCGGCGGCGTGCCCGGGGTCGTCCACGGCATGGCGTCGTTCCTCAAGCAGGACGAGTGGGGCCAGGTCGAGGAGGCCCAGTCGATCTCGGCCGGCCTCGACTACCCGGGCGTCGGTCCCGAGCACGCCCACTTGTCCGACACGGGGCGGGCGACCTACCCGAACGTCACCGATGCCGAGGTGATCGCGGCGTTCCGGACGCTCACCCGCACCGAGGGCATCATCCCGGCGCTCGAGCCCGCCCACGCCCTGGCCTGGGTGATCCGCGAGGCGCCCTCCCTGGCCGGCAAGACCGTGCTCGTGAACCTGTCGGGGCGCGGCGACAAGGACGTGGCGCAGATGATGGACCTGCTGGAGGACGAGCTGTGAGCCGCGATCCGCT
>JAOBWM010000218.1 GCA_025463365.1 Acidimicrobiales bacterium | reverse complement strand
GCTACGCCGTGCCGGACCAGGGCTTCTTCGGCATCGGCTTCGGCATGGTGGCCCCCACCATGCTGGCCCACGGCCAGCCCGAGGTGACCGCCTACCTCGACCGGATGTACTCGGGCGAGCTGGTGGGCTGCCAGCTGTTCTCCGAGCCCGGAGCCGGGTCCGACCTGGCCGGCCTCCAGACCAAGGCCGAGCGCGACGGCGACGAGTGGGTGGTCACCGGCCAGAAGGTGTGGACGTCGGGCGCCCACTACTCCGACATCGGCGAGATCATCTGTCGCACCGACCCCGACCTGCCCAAGCACAAGGGCCTGACCGGCTTCGTGGTCGACATGCACGCGCCCGGCGTCACCGTCCGGCCGCTCCGCCAGATGACCGGCGGCGCGTCGTTCAACGAGGTGTTCTTCGACGAGGTGCGCGTGCCCGACAGCCACCGCCTCGGCGACGTGAACATGGGCTGGACCGTGGCCCTGACCACGCTCATGAACGAGCGGGCCTCGATCGGCGGCGGCGGGGGTGGTGGAGGCGGCTTGGGCCTGGCCAGCGCCACCCGGCTCATCGAGATGATGCGGCACTTCGACGTGAGCGACCACCCGGTGCTGCGCGACGAGCTGGCCAGGCTCTACACCGGCTACCAGGTGGCCAAGTTCACCAACATGCGCGCCGCCGACAAGCTCAAGGCCGGCGGCCTCCCCGGGCCGGAGCTGTCGATCGGCAAGCTCGCCCTGACCGACAACCTCACCAAGACCGCCGAGTTCGTGGCCAAGGTGCTCGGCCCGCGGGTGCAGGCCGATACGGGCGAGTGGGGCACGTGGGCGTGGAGCACGTTCATCTGCGGCACCCCCGGCATGCGCATCGCAGGCGGGTCCGACGAAACCCTGCGCAACATCATCAGCGAGCGCGTCCTCGGCATGCCCAAGGAGCCCGGCATCGACTCCAAGAGCCCCTTCAAGGACATCGCCAAGAACTAGCGGCGGCCCAGCCAGCGGCAGGTGCGCATCATGGCCGGCCAGAAACCGATCTTGGCGAGCGGACCGTTCGTGATGCCCGACGTGATGCAGTAGTGCGTGTCGAAGGGCGGCGTGTGGTGGATCTGGTGGTGCTCGGGCGACAGGATCAGTCGACTGCGCTGGAGCGTGCGGACCACGGCCGGCACCTGGGGCATGTGCGCCCACTTGTGGATCTGGTTCGTCATGATCACCACGAGCGTGAGGGAGAACACGAACGTGGCGGCGTAGGGGTGGCCCTCGACGTCGAGCCACACGACGCAGGGCACGAGCACCGGCAGGCAGGCCAGGAAGTTGTCGGCGTTGACGCGGATGAAGTCGCCACGGGTCATGTCCATGGGATCGGTGTGGTGCTCGCGGAAGGAGCGGATGAACTTCTGGCCGACGACCGGCGTGTCGACGGAGCCCAGGTTGTCGCACATGCCGTGGACGAGGCCGGACAGGAAGTCGGCCGCGACGAACGCGGCGAAGCAGGCGACGGTCACGCCGACCGCGGTGCCGGTCCCCCACCGAGCCGATACGGCGCCCACGACCCGGGTGGCGAAGGCGACGGCGAACGCGACGTAGGCGACGACCGCGACGATCTCGATCACTCGGTGGCTCGTCGGGTACGAGTAGCGACCGAGCGGTCGGCGAGGCAGCTCCGTCGTCGTATCCATCCCACCGAGACTACGGAGCACGACCGACGAAGAGATCATGGAGGCGGTGATCCGAGGTACGCGCGCCAACCGCCGAATCGGGTGATCTCCACGACGTCGGGCCCCGAGAGGGCGATCGGCTCGCAGATGAAGCCGGCGACATCGGTGCCGTCGGCCAGCGTGATCCGGCCGATGCCGAGGGGCGCGGGGATCTCGTCGACGAACGAGGCGAAGGCTTCCGCATCCAGCGACCAGACCTCCACCTCGATGGTCGCCCCTTCGGGGTCGCGGGGTGCCACCCGGACGAGGCCGGGCTTGGGCGGGGTGGTGGGGAGGGCGTAGAGCCGGTAGCTGGCCGCGGTCATGGTCGAGGCGACGAGCTCGGCGCCTCGGTCGGCGAGCTGGTGGTGCAGGGGTTGGCCGGCCAAGTGGGCGCCGACGACGGCGATGGAGATCTTCACGCGACCGCTCCCGCAACGGCGGCGAGCAGCGCGTCGCTGCCGGCCGGGCCGATGACGGTGAGGCTCGGGGGCGGCGCGGCGGGCTCGCCCGTTGTCGCCGCGGCCCCGGGCGGCGCGATCACCGGGAAGGTCACCGCAGCGAGGTCGAGCAGGTTCACGAAGTTCGTGTAGGTCCCGAGCATGGCGTTCACCCCGATCGGATCTGCCGCCACCTCCGCGATCGTCGGGATGCGGGGCACGGACGGGACGACGAGGACGTCGATCTCGTCCCAGACCGGCGCGAGGGCGGCAGCAAGGTCAGCCAGCCGGGCCTGGTCGCGGGCGAGCTTCCAGGCAGGGACGTCGGCGGCGGCGAGGATGATCGAGGCGACGATGGGGTCCAAGCCCTGCGGTCGCGACGCCACGAACTCGCCGACCGCTTCGTAGCGCTCGGCGACGAAGGCTCCGCCGTAGAGGAGGTCGCCGACGGATCGGAACGCCAGCAGGTCGACCTCACTCGTCGTCCAGCCGGTGCCCGTGGCCACGAGGGCGCCGAGCGATTCCGAGAACCGTGCCGGACCGAGGATGTCGCCGTCGAACGTGAGGCCGTCGAAGGCCGGGATGCCGACTCGCAGCGACCGGCGGTGAAGCGACCCCGTCAGGTCGTGGTTCGCGGGCACCGGTTCGCCTGCTGCCAGCACGGCTACCAGGGCGGCATCGGCGGCGGAGGCGGCGAACGTCGACACGCAGTCGAAGGTCCGACACGCGGGAACGACCCCCTCCGTGCTGATCCGGCCGCGGGTGGGCTTCACGCCGACGATGCCGTTGGCCGCGGCGGGCACGCGACCGGAGCCGGCGGTGTCGGTGCCGAGGGCGATGTCGACGAGGCCGGCCGCAACCGCCACGGCGGAGCCGGCGCTGGAACCGCCGGAGATCAGGCCGTCCCAGTGCGCGTTGGGGCATGCGCCGTGCGGCGAGCGGGTGCCCACCAGCCCGGTGGCGAACTGGTCGAGGTTCGTCTTGCCGACGACCACTGCGCCCGCCGCGACCAGGGCGGCGACCGCCGGGGCGCTGTCGGTGGGCTCGAAGGCGTAGGACGGGCACCCGGCCGTGGTGAGCAGGCCGGCGACGTCGATGTTGTCCTTGACGGCGAGCGTGCGGCCGGCGAGGGGGAGGTGCTCGCCACGTGCCAGGCGATCGTCGACCGCAGCCGCCGCGGCCAGGGCCACCTCGCGGTCGGCGAGCGCGATCCAGATCCCATCCCGACCGTCCGCGGCGATCCGCTTGTAGGCCGCCTCCACGGCTTCGGATGCGCTCGTCACGACTCGTCCTCGTCGAACTCGCCGGCGTCGGCCCACGCCTGGCGCTCCACCGCGAACGCTGCCTGCTGGATCGTCCGGAACGCATCGATCGAGCTGGCCTCCTCGGTGAGGAACCGCTCGTGGTCCGCCAGGCGGAACGTCGACTCCTCGATCCGGATCGGGAGCTCGCCCGTGGCCTGCCGGGCTCGGAGGTCGAGGAGCTCGTCGGCCTCCACCGGGTGCCAGCGGATCTGGTCGAACGGTCGCAGCAGCCACGGCCGGTCGAAGTGCGGGCCGAGGGCCTGGCCGTTCCACACCTGCACCGTACGGCCGACGAACTGGTAGCCACCGGGGCCCTCCATGCCGTAGATGCACAGGTAGGCGCCCCCGATGCCCACGGCGTTCTCGGGCGTCCAGGTGCGAGCCGGGTTGTACTTGGTGGTCACCAACCGGTGGCGAGGATCGAGCGGCGTGGCGACCGGGGCCCCGAGGTAGACGTCACCCAGGCCGAGCACGAGGTACGACGCGTCGAAGACCGTGCGGCGCACGTCGGCCACCGCGTCGAGCCCGTTGATGCGCCGGATGAACTCGATGTTCCAGGGACACCAGGGCGCGTCGGCCCGTACGCCGTGGACGTAGCGCTGGATCGCCTCCCGGGTGGCGGGATCGTCCCACGACAGCGGCAGGTGGACGATGCGGGAGGGGAAGGGCTCGTCCGCCAGGTCGTCCATGGCGGCGACGGCCTCGCGGATCGCATCGAGCGCGGCGCCAGTCGAGAGGTGGCGCCCGTCGACCTGGACGAGGAGCGACCGGACGCCGGCCGTGGCGTCCACCAAGCCCGGTCCGAGGTTCGCCTGCACCCACCGGTCGAGGGCCTGGACGCGCAGGCGCAGCTGGAGGTCCAGCTCCATCTCACCGAACTCGACCAGCAGGAACCGGTCGCCGGCCTGGCGGTAGGTGACCGCCGGCGTGCGGTCCGTGGCCTCGGTCCGCACCAGCACCCCGTCGCCGCCGACATCGACAGATCCAGCCGGCGCGGCCGCCGACTCCGCGCCGGTCGCACCCCCGCCACCGGACGGCGGCCGGTTCCAGCTCGGGCGGGCCATCGGCTCGATGCGCGACGTCGCCCGGCCCAACCACGCATCGCGGCGGGCGTCGGCTGCTTCGGCCCGGGCGAGCGTCCACGGCACGAGCCGGACGGTGTCGCCCGGCGCGAGCTGACCGAGCTTCCACCGTTCGGCCGAGGCCACCACGGCCGGGCAGACGAAGCCGCCGAGGCTCGGGCCGTCGGGGCCGAGGATCACCGGCATGTCGCCCGTGAGGTCGACGGCACCGATCGCGTAGCCCGTGTCGTGGATGTTGGAGGGGTGCAGGCCGGCGTCCCCGCCGTCGGCACGGGCCCACCGCGGCTTCGGTCCGACGAGGCGGACGCCGGTGCGCGAGGAGTTGAAGTGCACGGTCCACACCGTGCGCAGGAAGGTACCGAGGCCGGCGCGGGTCAGGAACTCGGGCGCGGTGTGCGGCCCGACGACCACTCCGATCTCCCACGATCGGCCGAGCACCGGAGCCATGCCGGCCGGGAGCGGCGCGGGCTCGGCCGTGGCGTCCGCGCCGATCGCGAGCACGTCACCGTCAGCCAGCGGTCGGCCGCAGTGACCACCGAAGGCGCCAAGGGTGAACGTCGATCGGCTGCCCAGGTAGACGGGCACGTCGATCCCGCCCCGCACCGCGAGGGTCGCCCGCAGGCCGGGTCCCTGGACGGTACCGATCTCGAGGATCGAGCCCGCCGGCACGGGCACCGGTACCCATGCCGGGCAGGACCGGCCGTCGACGCGAAACGACATCGCGGCGCCGCCCAGCGCCACGATCGCCGGCTCGCTGAACCGCAACCGGGGCCCCGAGCCGGTGAGCTCCAAGGCCGCGGCGGACTCGGCGTTGCCGACCACTCGGTTCGCCAGCCGGTGCGAGAGGTCGTCCATCGGACCGTTGGGCGGGACGCCGACGTGCCAGTACCCGATCCGCCCCGGCGCATCCTGGACGGTCGTGAAGGGTCCACCGGCGACGACCTCGACCGACTCCGCAGCCATCGGGCGCCCGACGTCGGAGGCGGCGGCGTCCACCACCGTCACGCGGTGGGTCCGTGGATCGTGAGCTGCACGGGGGTGGGGTCGAACCCGTTGCAGGGGTTGTTGATCTGCGGGCAGTTCGAGATGAGCGCGAGGACGTCGACCTCGGCCCGCACGTCGACGTGGAGGCCTGGCGCCGAGATCCCGTCGACGATGCCGAGCACGCCGTCGTCTCCGACCGGCACGTTCATGAACCAGTTGATGTTGGAGACCAGGTCACGCTGGCCGAGCCCGAACCTCGAGCCGGCGTCGAGGAAGTTGTCGACGCAGGCGTGCTGGTGGAGCGTGTGGTGGCCGTAGCGCAAGGTGTTGGACTCCCGGCTGCACGCCCCGCCGATGGTGTCGTGGCGCTCGCAGCTCGTGCCCGTGACGGTGAGCAGCACGTTGCCCTCGTTGGAGCGCAGCTCCGTGCCGACCACGAGGAAGATGTTCCGCTGGGCGGCGATGGTGTCGGCCGCCGAGTACCGCTCCGTCGGATCGTCGGCCCGGTAGAAGAGGCAGTCGACGGCCTGGTTCCCGCCGAGGTCGACGATGCGCAGGGTCTCGCCGGCGCGCACGACGTGCGCCCAGGCGGCGCGGGCTTCGAGCACCTCGTCGTGGACGAGCGGGCCGTCGAGGATCGGGGCTGCCACGACCGTCATCCCGCCGTGGTCCGGAGGTGCTGGTCGGTGTTCTCGAAGGCTCGCTCGCGCTCGGGCGTGGTCGCGCGGAACGGGTCGGGAGCTGGATGCGCGGCCGTCCATGCCGTGATGCGAACCGGCCCGACGGTGTAGGTGGGACGGTCGTCGAGCGGGTGCGGGGCCACCGCGACCAGCACGATCACATCGAGATCGGCCCGAAGCTCCAGGTACGACGGTGTGCCGGTCGGCGCGGCCAGGTGGAGGTCACCCGCCGCGTCCACCCGCACGGAGGTGAACAGGTCGATCCCGCTGGACAGGTCACGCCGCTCCAGTCCCTGACGAGCGGCGGCCAGCGCGAGCAGGTCCCGGGCGTTGGGCGACGCCCCGTGGACGGCTCCGCTTCCGTAGCGGGCGTCGTTCGTGGCCCGGTTGGTGTGGCCGCAGAGCGCATCGTGTCCCGCAGAGGTGTCGGCCACGATCGTCATGAGGGCGCGGCCGCGATCAGACAACAGGAGCGAGCCGGCTCCGAGGTACGCCTGCCACTGGACCTTCACGGTGTCGGCCGGATTGAGCCGCTCGGACGGGAGGTGCGCATTGAACACCTGCAGGTTCACGCACGTGTCGCCCGTGCGGTCGGTGATGCGGGCGACGCTCCCCCGCCGCAGAACGGCCGTTGCATGGCCGCCGGCACCAAGCCGTTCGTCCCACACCACGTCGGAGGCGGCGACGGGACCGGGCAGGTCGACCGCCGTGGTCGAAGGCACGGTGGCCATCGTGTCCGCGACCGCACCGACCTGGGACCGGGCATGCGCCCTCGCGGCCTCCAAGCTCGAGGTGCCCGAGGTTGCGGGTGCTTCCTGCTCCACTCGCTGCTCCTCTCCGCTCAGGACGGGTTCGTTTCGATGGGTCATCGAAACCTGTGCCATCGTGCCCACTCGCCGGCATCGACACAAGGGCTCGGGCGGGTTGTTCACGCGGCGGAAACCGAACCCTGCGCGCCGTCGGGTCCGTCAGTCGCTCGCGGACGCACCGGTACCATCGCCCGATGACCTCGGACGACGGGCCCCGGGCACCCCGGCGAGCCGGTCGGCCGCGCGCCGATGCCCGTCCCGTGGTCGGTGACCCGACCGACGAGATCCTGGCCGCCACCGGGCGACTGATCGGCGAGCTCGGGATCGGCGGCACGGCCATGTCCCGCATCGCCGCCGAGGTCGGCCTCAAGCAGTCCTCGCTCTACTACTACTTCCGCCGCAAGGAGGAGATCGTGGCCGCCCTCGTGGCCCGGGCGAACGTCGTGCCGCTGGAGCTGGTGCGCACCATCGTCGCCCAAGGCGGCTCGGCCCCGGCCCAGCTGTACCGGTTCGTCCGCGCCGACGTCATCGCCCTGTGCGCCCTCCCGTTCGACATCAACGAGGTCCACCGCATCGCGGCCCGCGACACGGAGGGGTTCGCGTCGTACTGGAAGGAGCGGGCCGTCCTCGAACGGCGCCTGGCGGGGATCCTCCGATCTGGCGTCCGTGCCGGGGACCTGCGCACGGTCGACCCCCGCCTCACCGCGCTCACCATCCTCGCCAACGACGAGGGCGTGCAGAACTGGTTCCGGCTCGGCTCGCGCTGGTCCTCGCGTGCGGTCGGGGTGCAGCTGGCCGACCTCGTGGTGTCGGGCCTGCTCCCGCCGGGGTCGGACCTTGCCTCGGTGGCCGCTGAGGCAGACCGCCTCGACCCAGAGTTTCGATAGTCAATCGAAACCGACACTCCCCGTTCGTTCGTCGGAAACGGTCCGGAAACAGAGCATCCGTACCGTGCCCTCCACCACCGGTGGCGCGCCGCCCCACCGGACACCCCTCTGGAGGACAGATGAGGAACCGGTTCCGTCAGATCGCCGCAACGGTCGCCGCCGGCCTGCTCACCACCGCGTTGTTGGCCTCGTGCGGGAGCAGCGGGGGCGACTCGTCGGCCGCGACCTCGGGCTCAGGCACCGGATCGACCTCGTCGGGCAAGGTCCTCACCATCGGCTACAGCGCCTGGCCAGGGTGGTTCCCGCTGACGGTGGCCGAGCAGGAGAAGGAGTTCTCCAAGGCGGGGCTCAACGTGAAGCTCGTGTACTTCACCGACTACACCGCATCGCTCGATGCCCTCGTCGCCGGCAAGGTCGACGTGAACGCCCAGACCCTCAACGACACGCTCTTCGGCGTGGCGGCCGGCAGCAAGCAGACCGTCGTGGTGACCAACGACAACTCCACCGGCAACGACGCCGTGATCTGCGACAAGGCCATCACCTCGGTGAAGCAGCTCAAGGGCAAGACGATCGGCGCCGAGCTCGGCGTCGTCGACCACTTCCTGCTCCTGCAGGGGCTCGCCAAGGAGGGCATGACCGAGAAGGACGTCGACTTCAAGGGCATCAAGACCGACGCCGCCGCCGCCGGGTTCGCCAGCGGCCAGTTCGACTGCGTCGCCGTGTTCGCCCCGTTCACGGTGCAGGCCCTGGAGCGCAAGGGCTCCCACGTGCTGTTCAGCTCGAAGGACTTTCCCGGGATCATCCCTGACCACCTCGTGGCCTCCAGCGACGTCGTGAAGAGCCGCCCCGAGGACATGCAGAAGCTCGTGAACGCCTGGTACGCCACGCTCGGCGACATCGCCGCCGACCCCGCCGGCACCACGGCGATCATGGCCAAGAAGGCTGGCCTCTCCGCGGCGGACTACGACTCCTTCGCCGAGGGCACCACGATCTTCTCCGCCAAGCAGGCCCTGGATGCCTTCGCCGACCGCACGGGCGACGCCACATCGCTCCCCGAGATGGCGAGGCGCATCAACCCGTTCCTCGTCTCGTCGGGGATCGCCAAGGAGGAAGCGCCGCTCGACGGCCTCTTCGACGCCAGCTTCACGAAGGCCTACGTCGACGCCCATCAGGCCGAGGGCTGACGGGCCCCGGCCGTTCGAGTGGACCCGGAAGGAGACGCCGACGTGGTCCCCCCACCTGACATCGCACTCGCCGCGGGCCCGCGCCCGACCGCTTCCCGTGCGAGCGGGGCCACGCTCTCGCCCCCGCCGGCCGCCGATCTGACCGCCACCACGACGGGCACCCGGGGACGGAAGCGCTCGGGGCTCCTCGCCATCCGCGCCGACATCGGCGCCGGCTGGCGGATCGCACTGGGGGTCGTCGGCATCGCGTCGGTGTTCCTGCTCTGGCTCTGGGCCTCGAGCCGAGGGGGCAGCAGTTCGGTGTTGGTGCCCACGCCGTCGGCCACGTGGAAGGCATTCCGGGCCATGCTCTCCGACGGCACCCTGCGGACGAACCTCGCCGCCTCGGCCCAGCGCGTGGCGATCGGCTACTCGATCTCGGTCGTCGTCGGCGTCGTCCTCGGCCTGGCCATCGGCTCGTTCGCCTCGGTCGAGTCGTTCCTCGAGCCGCAGCTCGCCTTCCTCCGCTACGTCCCGGCCCCAGCCCTCGTGCCGCTGTTCATCTTGTGGCTGGGCATCGACGAGCCGCCCAAGATCTGGCTGATCGTGGTGGGCACGGTCTTCTACAACATCCTGATGGTCGCCGACGTGGGCCGGAACGTCCCCCGAGAGATGCTCGACGCGAGCTACACGCTCGGAGCACCGCGCCGCACCATCCTGCGCCGGGTGATCTTCCCGCACGCATTGCCGGGGATGATCGACGTGGCCCGCATCAACCTTGCCGCCGCCTGGTCGATGCTCGTGGTCGCCGAACTCATCGCCGCCCAGGACGGCCTGGCCTTCGAGATCAACCAGGCCCAGCGGTTCCGGGCCGTCGACACGATGTTCGCCCTGCTCATCCTGTTCGGGATCATCGGCCTGGTGAGCGACCTGTTCCTGCGTTGGCTGCGCAATCGGATGGCACCGTGGGCCCGCTCGTGACCACGCCGGCGCACTCCCCGGCGAGGGCCGGCGCCCTCGGCGTCGACACCCCGTCCCCCCATCCCGACGACAAGCTCGTGGTCCGGGCCGTCACCAAGACCTTCACGGGCCGCCGCAAGGACCCCGTCCACGCGCTGGCCGACGTCGACCTCCACGTCGACAGCGGCGAGCTCGTCTGCCTCCTCGGGGCGTCGGGGTGCGGCAAGTCGACCTTGCTGTCGATCATCGGTGGTCTCGAGACGGCGACGGACGGCGAGGTCCGCATCGAGGGCGAGCTCGTGGTCGGTCCCGGTGCCGATCGGGGCATGGTCTTCCAGGGCTACTCGCTCTTCCCGTGGTTGAGCGTCGCCCGCAACGTTGGGTTCGGGCTCGACGTCGCCCGGTGGACCAAGGCCCGGCGCAAGGAGCGGGTGGCCGAACTGCTGGGGATCATGGGGCTCACCGAGTTCGCCGGCGCGCTGCCGGGCGAGCTGTCGGGCGGCATGAAGCAGCGGGTGGCCATCGCCCGCGCCCTCGCCCCCGAGCCCGACGTGCTCCTGCTCGACGAGCCCTTCGGCGCCCTCGATGCCCAGACCAAGCGGGCCATGCAGGACTTCCTGCTCACGGTCTGGCGGCGCACCCGCACGACCATCCTCATGGTCACCCACGACATCGAGGAGGCGATCTACCTGAGCCAGCGGATCTACGTCCTGGCCCCCCGCCCCGGCCGGGTGACCGCCGAGATCACCGTCCCCTTCGGCGCCAACCGCGGTCCCGCCGTCAAGCGCGACCCCCGGTTCCTCGACCTCCGCGACGAGCTCTCCGAGCTCCTCTCCATCACCTGACCTGCTCCTCCACTCCTCCACTCCTCCACTCCGAACCACCCCCACGAACTTGTTGGGGCGGGAACCCGAGGGGGGCCGACGATCGAGGCAGGACCGTCAGGGGAACAGGGAGCCTTGGGGGTCGGGGCGGAGGTAGCGGATGGCGCCTGTCCACGGGATGTCGTCCATGAAGGCCCAGCTGCGGCGGTGGATGGCGCTGGGACCGAGGCCGCGCAGCGCCTGCTTGTGGCGGGGACACGGGTAGCCCTTGTTCCAGGCGAAGTCGTAGGCCGGGTAGTGGTCGTCCTCGATGCGCATCATGCGATCGCGGGTGACCTTGGCCAGGATCGACGCCGCCGAGATCGACAGGCAGGTGGCATCGCCCCTCACGATCATCTTGGTGATCCCGCCACCGACGAAGTCCCAGTTGCCGTCGATCAGGACCCGATCGGGGCGGACGCCCAAGCCCTCGATGGCCCGGCGTGCAGCGAGGCGTTGGGCCTCGGACATGCCCAGCTCGTCGCACTCGGCGTGGCTGGCATGGCCGACCGACCAGGTGGCCCACTCGGCGATGCGGTCGAACAGGGCCTCGCGCTCGCGCTCGGTGAGCTGCTTGGAGTCGCGGACCTTGTTGACCCGCCGGTCCTTCGGGAGCACCACGGCGCCGATCGACAGCGGACCGGCCCACGAACCGCGCCCCACCTCGTCGACCCCGACGACGATGGCGTGGCCCTCGTCCCACAGCGCCCGCTCGTTGGCCAGCCCCGGCGATTGCCGCTTCAGCGCCTTGCGGAGCTGGGGTGCGGTGGGGGCGGCCATCGCCAACCGACGCTACCGCCACCGAGTCGCCGCCGACCGCAGCCCCGGCCCCGGCCCCCGCCAGCAGGTCACCCGCTCGGGTCGAGGTGGCTGGCCTACGGTGGCGGAGATGTTCGCGGGCTGGGCGCACGGGTTCACATCGGATGGCGGCGACCGTGACGAGGCGACGCGCTCGTTCCAGTCGACGCGGTCGCGGTACGCCACCTATAGCGACCACTCGATCTTGTCCGTCGGGTCGAGCTGGTCGTTCCTGTCGGCGCTGTCCTTCCTGTCGATCGGGTCGGCGGGCTCGGTCCTGTCCATCGGATCGGCCGGTTCGTGCCTGTCCATCGGGTCGGCCGGTTCGTGCCTGTCGATCGGATCGGCCGGCGGCTTCCGCTCGATCGGCGCGTCGCCGGAGATGACCCGCGCCACGGCCACCGTCTTCGCCCATGCCGCCATCGCCGTCGCCGCGCTGCAGGCCCTGCAACTCGTCCACCACTCCCGGAAGAGCTTCCCGTGAACCAGCCCGACCAGCCGATGCTCACGAGCCGCCGGGCCTTCCTCGCCGGCACCCTGGCTGCTGCCGGCGTCGCCCTCCTCGATCCCCGGGCCCTCGCCGCCGCCCGGACCCGGGCTGCCCTGCTGCCGGCCGGCGACCTGTTCCCGCTCGGCGTCGCATCGGGCGACCCGATCGCCGACGGCGTGATCTTGTGGACCCGCATCCTCAGCCCGATGCCTGCCACGCCGTTGCCCGATGCCGACATCGCGGTCGACTGGGAGGTGGCCACCGACCAGGCGTTCACCACGATCGTCGCCACCGGCACGGCCCCCGCGGTCGCCGCCCTCGGCCACTCGGTCCACGTCGACGTGACCGGCCTCGCCCCCGACACCGTCCACTGGTACCGGTTCACCGCCGACGCCCGCACGAGCCCGGTCGGTCGCACCAAGACGTTCCCAGACCCGACGTCCACGCCCGCCAAGGTCACCTTCGCCGTGGCCACCTGCCAGAACTGGTCGGATGGCTACTACACGGCCTACGAGAACATGGCCCTCGAGGACCTCGACCTCGTGGTGTTCGTCGGCGACTACATCTACGAGAGCAGCGCCAACCGCCAGCCCCGCCCGCTCACCCTCCCCCGCTCGGAGGACATCCCCACCTACCGGGCCCGCTACGAGCTCTACAAGGGCGACCCGAACCTCCAGGCGGCCCACCAGGCGTTCCCGTGGATCCTCACCGTCGACGACCACGAGGTGGCCAACGACATGGTCGGCGACTTCGGGTCCGAGGGCGCCGGCGAGGGAGACCCCGCCGCCATCGCCGCGTTCCGCGCCCGACGCGCCGACGCCTACCAGGTCTGGTACGAGCACCAGCCGCTGCGCCTGGACGCCCCCAGCGGACCGGACTTCACGCTGCACCGCATGATCGAGCACTCGGCGCTGTTGCGCTTCTTCGTGCTCGACGGCCGCCAGTACCGGAGCCACTACCCGAACGGCAAGGGCATCGGCACCGACGCGGACGCGCCGGAGCGCAACGCACCGTCCCAGACGATGCTCGGCCTCGACCAAGAGGCCTGGCTCGACGATCAGTTCGCCGCCACCGACGCGCAGTGGAACGTGATCACCCAGCAGACCGTGATGACGGCGATGCCCATCCCCGCCGGCAGCAACGACTTCTACAACTTCGACCAGTGGGACGGGTACGTCGCCGCGCGCAACCGGCTGCTGCACAGCCTCGTCGACCACCGTGTGCGCAACCCGATGGTGCTGTCGGGTGACATCCACCTCGCAGCGATGACTGCTGTCCGCGTCGACTACGACGATCCCGACGCTCCCGACGTCGCCAACGAGGTCGTGACCACGTCGATCTCGAGCCGGTTCGACTCCGATCTGCTCGACCTCTTCGAGGCCGGCCTCGAACGGGCCACCTGGGTGCGCTACGGCAACGGCCTCGACCGGGGCTACGCCCGCATCACCGTCACGCCGACCGAGTGGACCACCGACTTCCGCGTCGTCGCGTCGGTCACCCAGCAGTCGAGCACGGTGCGCACCGACTTCAGCGACGTGGTCGCGGACCGCGATCCCGTCGTGCTCCCGGTCGATCCCACCCCGACCACCACCGTCCCCCAGCTCGACGAGCCCACCGCGACCGCTCCCGGCGCGACCCCGCTCCCCGGCAGCGCGAGCTTCACCGGCTGATCTTGCGGGGTCGACGCGGCAGGCTGTCGGCGTGAGCGACCACGACCACTCCTACGAGACCGCGCTGCGATGGAGCGGCACGACCGCCGTCGGGTACCACCGCTACGACCGGGCCC
The DNA here is from genome assembly GCA_025463365.1 of Acidimicrobiales bacterium. Taxonomy (GTDB): domain Bacteria; phylum Actinomycetota; class Acidimicrobiia; order Acidimicrobiales; family Iamiaceae; genus Aquihabitans. Next base: position 11,785 of record JAOBWM010000218.1, on the reverse strand, counting down.
ACACCGTCAGCGCCGCACCGGCGCCGGCCGAGTTGGCCCTGTCGGGCGATGCGACGTTCGGCGGCGACCCGGGCCGGCTCAACCCCGAGCAGCTGCTGGTGGCGGCGGCCTCGTCGTGCCAGCTGCTGTCGTTCCTCGCGGTGGCGGCCCGAGCCCGGATCGACGTCGTCGCCTACACCGACGACGCGACCGCCTCGATGCCGGCCGATCCGGTCCCGATGTCGATCGCCCGGATCGATCTCCGCCCGGTCGTGACGTTGGCCGACACCGACCGGCCGAGGCCGACCGAGGAACGCCTGACCCACCTCGTGCAGGTCGCCCACCAGGAGTGCTTCATCGCAAACTCCCTGCTTGCGGACGTGGTCGTCCGCCCCACCTTCCGCTGGGCTGACGCCCCCTCCGGCCGAGCTGCAGGCGCCTGAACGCGGGCCTAAGGTCAACGTCGATGTCCGATTTCTCCCAGGATTCGCCCCGGGGCGAGACCCAACTCCTGACCGGCATCCGCGTCGAGGTCCGGACCGGCTTCGACCGGACGTGGGCCAACGGGTTCGTCGTCGAGGAAGCGACCGATCGCGGCTACCGCGTGCGCCGCCGCAGCGACGGCGAGGTCCTCCCGGTCGCCATCCCCACCGACGACGTCCGCCGGGAGCGCAAGAACTCCATGTGGTGGTACTGAGGGTCAGTCGGGCGGAGAGGTGGAGCCGACACCGCCGCCGAGCACGCCGATGAAGTCCTCGACCTCGATGGCGGTGAGGGTCAGGGTGCGCAGTGTGCCCCGGGAGGCGAGGGTGGTCGCCACCTTCGCCATGGTCAGCTCGTCGGGCGCCTCGAGGATGTTCAAGAAGTCGTACTGACCGAGCAGGGCGTACTGCTGCAGGACCTTCACGCCCATGGCCTCGACGTCCGCGTTGACCTCGCGGAGCCGGTCGGGGCTCTCACGAAGGCGGGCGTGCCCGTCGGGTCCGAGGGTCGACAACATCACGAACGTCGGGATGCGGCACGGTACCTCGCGCCGCTGGGTGCTCCCCCGGTCGGACGACATGCCTCGTGGCCGCCGTAGGCCGCGTACCGTTTCGGACATGACCCGCACCGTGCACGTCGTGCCCCACACCCACTGGGATCGGGAGTGGTACAAGCCCTACCCGCTCTTCCGCATGCAGCTGGTGGAACTGCTCGACGGGCTGCTGCCCCAACTCGAGGCCGATCCCGACTACGCGCACTTCCAGCTCGACGGCCAATTGGCCGTGGTGGACGACTACCTCGAGATCCGTCCCCACGAGGCCGACCGGATCACCGCGCTCAACGAGGCGGGGCGGATCTCGTTCGGACCCTGGTACACGCTGCCCGACGAGTTCCTGGTCTCGGGCGAGACCCTGATCCGCGACCTCCGCCTCGGGCTCCGGACGGCAGCGCGCTTCGGCGGCTCGATGGCCATCGGGTACCTGCCCGACATGTTCGGTCACGTCGCCCAGATGCCCCAGATCCTCGCGGGCTTCGGGTTCTCCGACGCCGTCGTGTGGAGGGGCGTCCCGAGCGCCATCGATGCACCGGCGTTCTGGTGGGAGGCGCCCGACGGGACCCAGGTGCGAGCGGAGCACCTGAGCGACGGGTACAGCAACGGCGCGCGCTTGCCCGAGCATGGCAAGGACCTGATCGAGCAGATCGAGGCGTTCCGCCATGCCCAAGGTGCCCGCGTCGGCGACGACGTGCTGTGGATGAACGGCACAGATCACCTGCTGCCCCAGCCCCACCTCGGCCGGGTCGTCGCCGAGGCCAACGACGCGGGCGCCGATCGCTTCGTGGTCACCTCCCTCGCCGACCACCTCGCCGCCGCTCCGAACGAGGGCCTGCCGACCTGGCGGGGCGAGCTGCGGTCCGGCGCCCGCTCGAACCTGCTCATGGGTACGGCGTCATGCCGCGTGGACGTGAAGCAGGCGGCGGCGCGCGCCGAGCGGTGGCTGGAGCGGGTCGCCGAGCCGCTCGCCGCGTGCTGGCTGCCGGCCGACGAGTGGCCCGGTGCGTTCCTCGACCATGCCTGGCGCGACGTCATCCGCAACGCCGCCCACGACTCGATCTGCGGGTGCTCGGCCGACGAGGTCAACGCCGCGGTCCTGCACCGCTATGCCGAGTCCACCCGGGTGGCCGAGGCCCTGGCTGAGCGGGCCATGGTCCGCGTCCTCGCCACCTCCGGCCAGGACGCCGTGGTCGCCAACCCGACCGTGCGATCGCGAGGGGGCGTGCTCGAGTCCGTGGTGGACGGAGACGTGGCGCCGCCTCACACCCAGCAGCTCACCGTGCGACCCGCCCACGAGCGGCTCGTCACGCTCGACCGCCGCACTGCCGTACAGGTCGTGCTCCGAGCGGCGATGGAGGACCCGAAGGTCAGCAAGGTCAGCGTCGACGAGGTCGCGGACTCCACCGACATCATCGCCACGGTGATCTCGGACCGGGCCCCGAAGGACATCGACGCCAAGGCGCTGCTCGACCGGCTCGAGGCGCTGGCCGAGTCCGACCCCGACGCGCTGGTGCACCTCGAGGTGCAGCGCCCGACCGCCACGCAGCTCGTGCTGTTGCGCACCGCCGACGTGCCCGGGTTCGGATGGCGCGGCGTGGCCCCCGCTGATCTCGGGGAGCACGCGGTGCGGACCGAGGGCATGGGCCTCAGCAACGGGCTCGTCACGGTGGAGCCCGACCAGGGCGACGGGACCTTCTCGATCGACGGCATCGCCGGCTTCGGGCGCCTCGTCGACGACGGCGACGCCGGCGACACCTACAACTGGTCCCCGCCCGAGGACGACCGGGTGATCGATCGGCCCGAGTCGGTCGAGGTGCACGTGACCGAGGCCGGGCCGGTCCGCGGCCGCATCGAGATCGTGCGCCACTACCGCTGGCCCACCCACGTCGAGTCCGGCGGCCGAGCCGGGCTGGCCGACGTGGCCGTGACGACCACCCTCGAGCTCCGGGCGGGAGAGGACCTCGTGCGCGTGTCCATCGCGTTCGACAACCCGAGCAAGGACCACCGGGTGCGCGTCTGGTGCCCGCTGCCCGAGCCGGCGCGAACCTCCCACGCCGAGTGCGCCTTCGCCGTCGTGGAACGTGGCCTGGAGGCCGAGGGCGGCCCCAACGAAGTCGGGCTGCCCACCTACCCGAGCCGCCGGTTCGTCTCGGCGGGAGGCCTCCTCGTCGCCCATGACGGCCTGTCGGAGTACGAGCTGGTCGACCTGGTCGACGGACCCGACGGCCCGGCCGCCCGCGCCATCGCCGTGACCCTGCTGCGCTCGGTGGGCATCATCTCCCAGGGGCCGATGGCGATGCGGTCACTGCCGGCGGGCCCGCCGGTGCTGACGCCCGATGCCCAGATGATCGGCCCACGCGAGGCCTCGTTCGTGCTGCACGTGGGTGGCCGCGATCCCTATGCGGTGGCCGACGAGGCGTTCACGCCCCTGCTGACCGCCAGGTTCCCCGGCCGCGGCGGGCTCGGCGACCCGGCGGCCACCGGCCGAGCCCTGGCCGTCGCCGGCGCGGAGGTCACCGCCCTGACCCGTCGCGACGACGGGCGCCGCGAGCTCCGCGTCGTCGAGACCGCGGGGGAACCCGGCGTCGTCACCGTGGCGGGGGGAACCGGTCAGGTCACCGACCTGACCGGCCGGTCCCTCGGTGCCTTCGACGGCGCCGCGGACCTCCGTCCCCACCAGATCGCGACGTTCGCCCTCGACGAGCCGACCTGATCGACCGGCCGACGTTCAGGCCACGATCGCGACAGGGGTCCCGAGGGGCGCCAGCGCGGCCATGCGGGTGATGGCGTCGTTGCTCATGCGCACGCAGCCGTGGCTGATCGACTGGCCCACCTGGTCCGGCCGGTTGGTCCCGTGCATGGCGATCTGTCCGATCCCTCCGCCGAACTCGGTGTAGGTGTCGGAGAACCCGCTCACGCTCACCTGGTACGCCCCGTAGGGACCGCCGGGGTCGGAGACCTGGACGATCCCGTCGACGAAGAACGAGCCGATCGGGGTCGGCGACACCGGGCTGCCGATGACCACCGGCTCACGGAGCAGCACGTGATCGCCGTGGTACACGGTCACGAGGTGGGCACCGAGGGAGATCTCGACGTGGTTCGGCACGGTCCGCATCGAGACCTCGGCACGCAGGATCCACGCGGTCAGGCCGTTCGGTCGGGCCGAGACCTTCACGTGCAACCAGGGGCCCTCCTCCTCGAGCACGTCGAACACCACCGGGAGGCCCTCCCACGTCGGGTTCGCCATGGTCGGGCGTGATGCGAGGGGGACGTCGATCTCGCTGAACAGGTGGACGACGGGACCGGTGGCATCCGCGACCGGGAACGAGAGGGGACTCTCGGGCTTGGTCGTGTCCTTCCACCCGCCGGCCAGGGTCGAGGACCGCGGCTCGGCGGACCGGACCCGCACGGCACCCGGGGCGACGGGCGACGCGGCGGGCGAGAAGCCGAGGATGGCGCCGAGCCCGACCACCGCGACCGCCACTGCCACCGGGAGCCCTCGCAGCGAGCGGCGCAGCATGGGCGCAGCCTACGACCGGTCTTCGTCGCCCGCGCGGCCGCCCGGGTGGCGGCGCTTGGCATCCAGCTCCTCCACGCGAGCTTCACGGCGTTCGGCCCGGCGGGCCTCGGCCTCCTGCCGCGAGGACTTGGGGCGGACCTCGGCGTCGGCCCGGCGAACCACGAACAGCGGCACCTTGCCGATGTCTTTCAGGTTGCGCGAACCGATGGGCTTGAACACGACCTCGTCGTTGCCGGCCAGGGCGTCGCGCAGCTCGACCGAGCAGACCACCGTGCCCGGAAAGGCGATGTTGACGATGCGGCTCGCGAGGTTGACCACCGGGCCGAAGAGATCCGCCTCGCGCTGCAGCACCGGCCCAGCAGCCAGGCCGACCCGGACGTCGGACAGCTCGTCGTCCTCGCGGTAGGTCTCGGAGAGCTGCAAGGCGATCTCGGCGGCGGCGGCCTCGTCTTGGACCGCGAACATCACCTCATCGCCGATCATCTTGACGACCCGGCCCCCGCACCGGCTCACGGTCTCGTACGCGATCGTCTCGAACTTGGCGACGACCTGAGCCAGCTCGTGAGCGCCGATCTGCTGGCTCAGCGCGGTGAAGCCCACGAGGTCGGCGAACCCCACGACGCGGTGGTCGGGGTCGCCGTCGGTCTGCTCCCGGGCCATCCGGGCGCGGGCTTCGGCTTGCACGTGGCGACGCCACACGTAGTCCATGACCTGCAGCAACATCGGCATCAGGAGCGGAGCGGCCGCCGCGAAGTCGTCGTCGCCGGCGCGGTCGGGGCTCGGCTCGGCCGGGTCGATGCTGTCGACGAGCGCGGTGGCGACGCGGGCGAGCGAGGATCCGATCACGCGGGCCATCTGCACGGTGAGCTCGTCGTCGATCCAGCCCAGGTCCAGCAGCTGGCCGATCGTGCGGAGCATGTCGACGTCGACGTCGGTGAAGATCCGGTCGCCGGGACGAGGCTCGGCGAATCCGAGCGAGCGCCACAGCTGAGCGATCTGCGCGGCCGACAGGTTCGTGGCCGCGGCGACCTCCTCGACCGTGTGCTCGGCCGCCTCGGGCAGCACGAGCTGCTCGATGGCCAGGAGCTCCAGGTGGCGGTGCTTGCGGGCCTCCTCGATCCGCGCGTCGTCGACGCCGACGGATCGCAGGAGCTGGGTCATGTCACCGACGTCGATCGGCCCACCTTCGATCGGGGCGGTCGGGAGGTCGGTGGCTTCGTCCCGCCGGAGCTGGCGCTGCTCGCTGTCAGGAGGCCCGGCCCACGTCGTGGTTCCGGGCACGCCCTCGTTGGAGGACTCGGTGGGCGCGGACTCGTTGGGGGTGGACTCGGGCGGCACCGGATCGGGCGGCACCGGATCGTCCGGGCTCACGAGAACGAGCCGCCCTCGGGCAGGCCGCCACCGACCACGTCGCCGTCGCCGATCGGGTCCGGGCCGGCACCGGGCCGGCGCATGGCCGGGTCGATGTCGGGGTGCTCGGCCACGACCCGCAGCCGCTCGAGGTCCGCGGGCGGTGCGACCTCGGCGAGCAGCGCGTCGCCCCGGGTCTCCGTCGTGGACCACGAGGGGTCGAGGCCGGGCACGGTGAGGCGCACGGGGCCGCGGCCGGGGTGCGGTTCGAGATCCCACAGGACTGCTGGCCGCGAGCCGTGCCACCGGACGGCGAAGGACAGCTTCCCGTGCGCGGTGGGCGCGTCGTGCAGCTCGATCCCACCGCCGTACCAGTCGTCGGGGAACTGCGGCAGGAGGGCCAGCCCCTCGCGTGATTCGGCCACCAGCAGGCCACGCAGCGCGAGCACGACGGCCGCCGAGACGGCCAGGTCGTGGCCGATCGGCCGACCGGCCGGCCCCGGGCCGGGAGCAGCACCGGTGGCCGACAAGCCGGCGCAGAGGGCCACGAGGCGGGCGTGGTCCGCGGTCCGGCCGGCCACGAGGAGCTGTTCCACCAGATCGCCGTCCGCGACCGGGTCGATGTCCGGGCCCAGCCCCAGACGGGATGCCAGGTCGCCGACGGCCACCGCCGCCTCGGCCTGCCCGGTCTCGGCGAACATCCATGAGGTGAGGTCGAGGGCGCGGGCCGATCGTGATCGGCCGACCGGATCGACGACGCGCCCGCGCCGCTCGGCCTTGCCGATGCGTTCGACCGCGGCCGCGACCTCGGGCAGCAGGTGATCGAGCACCGGCTGCGAGCGGTGGAGGAGGTGGTGGCCGGCGACGGCGGTGAGGAGCACCGCATCGGCCTCCGGCGTCGGGGCGGGGGCCGGGTCGACCGGGATCGACCAGCGGGCGATGACGCCGTCGACCTCAGCCGGACGGTCGAGGGCGTCGAAGGCGGCGAGGATCACGTCGGTCGCGCCGGGCTCCATCGACGGCGACCGAGCACCGTCGCGGCGCACGACCGCGCCGTCGTGGGCCAGGTTGATGTGGGCCCGGGCCCGGGCCAGCGCATCGCCCAACCGCCGATCGGGGACCTCGACGCGGGGGCCGCGGCGATGGACCTCCCAGCCCGACACCACCGACGCGGCATCGGGCAGGCCCGTCGGGTGATCGATCACCGCGCCGGGCCCGGTCCCGGCGCCCACCGGGATCGCCATGCGCAACATCGCGGTGTGGGGCAAGGGGAAGACCATGGCCAACGTGGCCAGGCCGTCGGCACACGTCGCCTCGATCGCCTCGGAGCCGGCAGCGCCCGAGAGGACGGTCTCCAAGGCATCACCGGAGGCGAGGTTCCCGGCCGCGAAGCGGGCCGGCAGTCGAGGCAGCACGACGGCGGGGACGTCGTCGACCCGAACGAGGTGGGCACCGTCGCGACCCTTTCCGCCCTTCACCTTCTCGAGCGTGATGCGGCGGGCGTCGCCCACCCCGTCGGCCAGGAAGGGTCGGATCACGACGGCCAGCGCGAACGGGACCGGCGTGGCGTTCTCGACCTCGACGACGACCCACTCGTCGCCCACCGCTCGCGGCGCGCGAATCCCGTATGCCCGGTGGAGCGCATCGCCGCCGGGGATGCGCAGTGCCGTCTCCACGACGGGCACGTCATCGACCATGCGCTGGCGGACTGCGGCTTCGCGGGCCGGCAGGTGCCAGCGGTCGTCTGCCCCGATCCACCAGTCGAGGCTCCACCCGTCGCCCTGCACGAGTCCCCCGGCATCGACGGCCGTGGCCGTCGGCGAACCGACCGTACCGACGAGGGTCCACCGGGGCCCGGTGCCGGCCGCGAGCGAACGGGGCAGGACCCATCCCGCGTCGGCCAGCTGGGCGGCGGTGGGAGCGGACGGACGGGACGCACCGGCGGCGCGGTGGAGCGACTGCGGGCCGGGTTCGAGGCGCCGGTCGGCGGGGGTGCGACGACGGAACATGACCCCCGGGGTCTACCGGGCCGGGCTGATCCCGTCCATCTCACGACCCGTGCCCCGGCGCAGCAAGCCCGCGTAGGCCTCGGCCGCCGAGCGACCCTCGTGGCAGACGCCGTAGACCTCGCTGGCGATCGGCATGTCGCAGCCCAGCTCGTCGGCCAGTTCCATGACGACCTTCGACGTCTTCACGCCCTCGGCCACCATGTTCATGGCCTCGATGATCTCGGCGATCGTCTCGCCCTTGCCGAGGCGCTCCCCCACGTGGCGGTTGCGGCTCTGCGGGCTGATGCACGTGGCCACGAGATCGCCCATGCCGGCCAGCCCCGAGAACGTGAGCGGCTGGCCACCGAGGGCCACGCCCATGCGGGTGATCTCCGAGAGGCCGCGGGTGATCACCGCCGAGCGGGTGTTGTCGCCGGCGCCGAGGCCGTCGGCCATCCCCGATGCGATGGCGATGACGTTCTTCAGGACGCCACCCATCTCGCACCCGATGATGTCCTCGTTCGTGTACACCCGGAACAGCTCGGCCTGGAAGATCCCCTGGATGGCCTTGGCCACGTTGTGGTCGTCCATGGCAACCACGCTGGCGGCGGCCTGGCCGGCGAGGATCTCCTTGGCCAGGTTGGGGCCGGTCAGGATCCCGACGGGGTGGCCGGGCAGGACCTCCTCGATGACCTGGCTCATGCGCAGCCGGCTGCCCAGCTCCAGACCCTTGGCGAGCGAGACCACCGGCACCCACGGGCGCAGGTACGGCTTGGCCGCCTCCAGCGCGCTGCGGAACCCCTGCGACGGCACGCCCACGACCAGCAGATCGGCGTGGCGCACGGCTTGCTCCAGATCCGCGGTGGCCCGGAGCTGGCCGGGGAGCCGGTAGCCCTTGAGGTAGTCGCCGTTCTCGTGATCGCGGTCGATCTGCTCGGCGAGCGACGCTCGCCGCGACCACAAGGTGGTGGGCGCGTTGTGCGCGGCGAGCGCTGCGACCGTGGTCCCCCACGAGCCGGAGCCGAGAACGGAGACCCGGATGTCCATGGCCGCCGACCCTACGCAATCGCTCCTGTCCGTGTGACCGGCGTCGCAGGTCAGCGGTAGTGGGCGCGAACGTCGACGACCACGTCCGTGGCGGCCTGGCGTGCAGCTGGCAGAGGGGCCGGGGTCGAGGCGGTCGCCGGCCCTCCGCCCGCACGTCGAAGACGGCCAGCTCGCACACCGCTGGCACATCGGGGGCCAGCTCGGACGCCGCTGGCACGAAGACGGTCAACCGGCACACCGCCGGCACGTCGGGGGCCAGCTCGGACGCCGCTGGCACGAAGACGGTCAACCGGCACACCGCCGGCACGGCGTCGACCTTGGCCACCACCCGCGAGGCCCGCCCACCGGCCGACGAGGCGGAGGCAAGGATCGCCGCGCCGAGGGCGGCCGTAGCGTGGCGTCGAACCAGACGGCGAACCTCCCGCCCCCGCTGTTCGCGTTCACCAGCACGGCGTCGACCTTGGCCACCACCAGTGAAGCCGCCACCGGGTCGACGAGGCGGAGGCAAGGATCGCCGCGCCGAAGGCGGCCGGTAACGTGGCCTCGGACCAGACGGCGAACTTCCCGCCCGCTGCTGGCGTTCACCAGCACGGCGTCGCCCTTGGCCACCACCCGCGAGGCCCGCCCACCGGGTCGACGACGCGGACGCAAGGATCGCCGCGCCGAAGGCGGCCGGTAGCGTGGCGTCCGACCAGACGGCGAACTTCCCGCCCGCTGCTGGCGTTCAGCAGCACGGCGTCGCCCTTGGCCACCACCCGCGAGGCCCGCCCACCGGCCGATGAGGCGGAGGCAAGGATCGCCGGGCCGAAGGTGGCCGTAGCGTGGCGTCGGACCAGACGGCGAACTTCCCGCCCCCGCTGTTGGCGTTCACCGGCACGGCGTCGACCTTGGCCACCACCCGCGAGGCCCGCCCACCGGCCGACGAGGCGGAGGCAAGGATCGCCGGGCCGAAGGTGGCCGGTAGCGTGGCAATCGTGCGTGTCGCCGTCGTCGTCCCGGTGAAGGCGTTCGGCGCGGCCAAGCTGCGGCTGGCCGGTGAGGTCTCCCCGGCAGGACGGGCGGCGTTGGCCCGGCAGATGGCCGACGGCGTGCTGCGAGCTGCTGGGAGCCTGCCTGTGACCGTGGTGTGCGACGACGAAGCCGTCGCCGTCTGGGCTGAGGCCGCCGGCGCCACCGTGGCGTGGACGCCCGGGCTCGGGCTCGACGGTGCCGTCGCGGCCGGCGTCGATGCCGTGGCCGTGGGGGACGTCGGCGCCGACCGCATCGTGGTGGCCCATGCCGACCTGCCGCTCGCCACCGACCTCGGGCACGTGATCGGCACGGCCGGGGTGCTCCTGGTCCCGGACCGCCGCGCCGATGGCACCAACGTCATCTCGATCCCGGCCCGTTGCGGGTTCACGTTCGCCTACGGCCCGGGCTCGTTCGAGCGCCACCAGGCCGAAGCCGTGCGCCTCGGCCTGCCGATCGAGGTTCGCAACGACCTCGCCCTCGGGTGGGACGTCGACGTGCCCGACGACCTCCGCCTCCCCGGCGGCGCCGACCTCGCCGCCGGCCACCGCGCCTGACCCGAGCCACCGAGCCACCGAGCCACCGAGCCACCGAGCCACCGAGCCACCGAGCCACCGAGCCACCGAGACCATGACGCCTGCCTCCTCGTCCCTGCCTGTCCCCGCCCGAGCGCTGGCGATCGGCGCCCATCCCGACGACATCGAGTTCGGTGCCGGTGCCACCCTCGCCGGGTGGGCGGCCGCGGGGTGCGAGGTCTCGTTCGTGGTGTGCACGGACGGATCGAAGGGCACGTGGGACCCGTCGGCCGACCTGGCCGCCCTGGTCGCGACCCGACAGACCGAGGCGAGGGCCGCCGCAGCTGCCCTCGGGGCCACCGGTGAGGTCGTGTTCCTCGGCGTCGTGGATGGCGAGCTGGAGAACGACCGACCGACCCGATCGGCGCTGGCCCGGGTGATGCGCGAGCTCCGCCCCGACGTCCTCCTCGGCCACGACCCGTGGAAGCGCTACCGCCTCCACCCCGACCACCGGGCCGCCGGGTTCCTCACCTGCGACGCGCTCGTCGCCGCCCGCGATCCCCACTTCTTCGCCGAGCACGCCCTCGCCCACCACCGGCCGAGCGCCCTGTTGCTGTTCGAGGCCGACGAACCCGATCACGCCGAGCCTGTGACCGTGGCCGGCGTCGAGGCCAAGATCGCCGCCCTCGAGAGCCACCGGTCCCAGTACGAGTCGACCATGTTCATCACTGCCGACCCCGACGCCGCGGCCACCGAGCAGGACCGATTCCGCGCCGAGGTCCGAGCCGGCGTGGCCGAAGCCGGCCGATGGGCCGGCCTCGATCTCGCCGAACGCTTCCGCCTCATGCCCACCGACCGCTGACCACCCCCGCCCACCCGGACCACCGTCCACCCCGGACCACCGACCACCCCGGACCGCCTCAGCCCTGCCCCCGTTTCGAGCGCTCGGTGTCGCATGCACGCGACGCAGAGCGCTCAGAACCGAGAACCCGACCCGACCACCGACCCGGACCGCCGCCGACCCGGACCACCACCGACCCGGACCGCCTCAGCCCTGCCCCCGTTTTGAGCGCTCGGTGTCGCATGCACGCGACGCGGAGCGCTCAGAACCGAACACCCGACCCGACCACCGACCCGGACCGCCTCAGCCCTGCCCCCGTTTTGAGCGCTCGGTGTCGCATGCACGCGACGCGGAGCGCTCAGAACCGAAGACCCGACCCGACCACACGCTTCTGAGCGCCTGGTGTCGCATGTACGCGACGCAGAGCGCTCAGAAAGGGGCGGCGGCGGGTCGCGGCGGCGGGTCGCGGACGGCGGCCGGACCGCCGACGGGCCGCTCGCA
>JAOBWM010000169.1 GCA_025463365.1 Acidimicrobiales bacterium | reverse complement strand
ACTCCCGCCGGTGCCATGAGCGTGGTGATCAGCGGGATCCAGCCCTACGCGGCCGGCACCCCGCTCGACATCCAAGGCATGGCCATCGATGCAGCCGGCGACCTCTTCTACTCCGACGCCTCCTACGGGCGCGTGATCCAGCTGGCGCCGCCGTACACGGGTACGCCGACGGTGCTGGCCAGCGGCTTGGGCTACCCGGCCGCGGTGGCGGTCGACGCCAGCGGCAACGTGTTCGTCGAGGACGCGACGGGCAACCGGGTCGTGAAGATCTCGCCCTCCGGGACGCAGACGACGGTGGCCACGGGCCTCCACGGCGGGACCGCGCTCGCCGTCGATGGTGCGGGGAACCTGCTCATCAGCGACGGCACCACGACCAACGTCCTCCTCCTGGCCCCGCCCTACACGGGGACCCCGACCGTCGTGACCACCGGTCACAGCGTCCAAGGCCTCACGTTCGCCCCGTCGACCGGTGTGGGCAGCCCCACCCAGGCCGTGACGCTCAAGTCCACGGTCATCTCCTCGCCGGTCGGTGCCTCGCCCTCGGGGGCGGTCACCTTCACCGAAGGCTCGACGACCCTGGGCACCGTCGGCCTCTCCGGTGGCACACCCAACGTGGCCACCCTCAGCACCTCGTTGGCGATCGGCACCCACACCGTGACCGCGCAGTACGGCGGATCGGGCAACTTCCCGGCCTCCACGTCGCCTCCGTTCACCGTGGTCGTCTCACCGAATCCGGTCCCGGTCACCGTCACCGGCTCACGCGAGTACGGCGGCACCACCTACTTCACCTACGCGCCACCGGCCAGCCTCCCGAGCGGAGTCATCGCCGTCTCGGGCACGTTGAGCGGGTGCACCTCGTCGGCCCCCGCACCGCTCGGCAGCTACAGCGGCACCATCGGCGGCTGCACCGGCCTGACCCTCACCGGTCCGAACGCGGGCAACTACGCGCCCAGCTACACCGATGCTGGCGTGACGGTCATCCAGGCGCCGCTCCCCGTGAGCGTCAACGGGACGAAGCCTGCCTTCAGCGGCGGCTCTCCGACCTTCACCTCGACGCCGCCATCGCCTCTGCCGGCGGGCGTCACCGGATTCTCCGGCTCGTTGAGCGGGTGCTCGAGCTCGGTCACCGACACCGACGTCTCGGGCACCTACGCCGGCACCATCAGCGGTTGCGGCGGCTTGTCCCTCACCGGGACCGGTGCCGGCAACTACGCCATCGCCTACGTCGACGCCGGCGTGGTCCTGACCCGCCCCACCCTCGCGATGACCGTCAAGGGCACCAAGATCGTCGGCAACAGTGCGACCTTCGTCTACGAAGCGCCTGACCCGTTGCCCGCAGGCTTGACCGCGATCACCGGCACCATGAGCGGATGCCACACGTCGGCCGTCACGTCGACCTTCGGCACCTATGCCGGCACCATCAGCGGCTGTGGTGGCCTCAGCGCCACCGGTCCCGGTGCCGGGAGCTACCAGATCAGCTACGTCGACGGCGGCCTCGTCGTCCGGGGCGGCGACTTCAAGATCATCGTCACGGGCAGCCAGCCGCCCGGTGGCTCAAGCCACGTGTCGTTCTCGTGGAGCATGGACGCCCTGCCCGATGACCCCGACGTCTACGGCATCTACGGCAACGTGGTCGACTGCACCAGCACGGTGCCGGCCGGCGCCCCCGTCGGGTCCTACGCCGGCACCATCAGCGGCTGCGGCGGCATCCAGCTGACCGGGCCCGGCGCCGCGAACTACCCGATCTCCTACGTCGACGGTGGGGTGAAGGTCGAGCAGGCCCGGACCGGCGTGACCCTGGATGCATCGGGCCAACCGGCGCCGGACGCGTACATCGCCGACGGGGTCAATGGCACCTTCCGCCTGTCCCCGCCCTACTCCGGGACACCGCATGCCTTCGGCGGTGGGGTGGACGCTCCCTCGGGCGCGGCCGTGGACGCGGCCGGGCACATCTTCCTGACCGATCGCTCCCTGGACTTCCACGGGAAGGTTCGCGAGTTCAACCCCGACGGCACCCTCGTGCAGGTGATCTCGGGCGGCATGGTCAATCCGATGGGCATCGCCCTGGATACGGCCGGCAACCTGTTCGTCACCGATGACACCAGCGGCAAGGTGGTCCGCTTCGTGCCGCCGTACACCGCTGCTCCCACGACGGTGGCCAGTGGCCTCCGGTACCCCAGCGACGTGGCCGTCGACAGCGCCGGCAACGCCTTCATCGTCACCGACGGCGAGGTCTACGAGGTGGCGCCGCCGTACACGGGTGCTCCCATCCCGCTCATCAAGATGAACCGGCCGACCTCGGTCGCGCTCGACGCCGCCGGCAACCTCTACATCGCGTCCGGCAACAACGGCCCCGGCGGCGGCATGGTCCAGATGGTGGCGCCGCCCTACACCGGCTCGCGCACGCAGGTGGTCTCCGGCTTCGACCGCTCATACGGCGTCGACGTCGACGTCGCGGGCAACCTGATCGTCGCCGACGACGCGGGATCGGTGTACTACGTGACCGGCGGCGTCACGACGCAGGTGACCGAGAACCTCGCTGCACCCCGTGCGGTGGCGTTCGGTCATCCTGCCTCGCGGGTGGTCCGCGGCGACCCGGTGACGTTCACCGCCACGGTCCTGTCGGGGGCGGTCACCAACTCGGCGAGCGGGCACGTCGACTTCTACGACGGCGCCACGCTGCTCGGCACCGGCACCCTCTCCTCGGCGTTGGGAACGGGGGCCACCGTCGCCACCTTCACCACGTCCGGTCTGGGCTACGGCAGCCACTCCGTCACCGCCATCTACCGCGGCGACGACGGCAGCGCCGGATCCACCTCGCCGGCCGCCACGGTCGTGGTCCCCCCGCCGACACCCGCCGCGCCCACTGCTGACGCGGACTCGGCCACCACCGCGTACGACACCCAACTGACGGTGCCCGCGCCCGGCGTGCTCGACAACGACACCGGCACGGGCAACACCGTCACCGGTCACACCGAGCCCGGTCACGGCACGCTCGCGATCGACGCTGACGGCTCGTTCACCTACACGCCTGATGCGGGATGGGTCGGCGACGACACCTTCGGCTACACCCTCACCGACGGCTTCGAGCGCAGCGAGACGGCGACGGTCACGGTGACCACCTCGCAGCCGGACGCGCCGGAGGCCGTCGACGACTCCTTCACCCCGGACTACGGCACCGCGCTCCTTGCATCCGCGCCCGGCGTGCTCGACAACGACACCGGCACGGGCAACACCGTCACCGGTCACACCGAGCCCGGTCACGGCACGCTCGCGATCGACGCTGACGGTTCGTTCACCTACACCCCTGCCGACGGGTGGGGCGGCGCCGACACGTTCGACTACACGCTCGCCGACGCCTTCGATCGCACGTCGACGGCGACGGTCACGGTCACCACCGGCTCCCCGGCCGGCCCGGTCGCTGAGGCGGACAGCTACACCGCCTCCTACGCCACACAGCTCACGGTCGAGGCTCCGGGGGTCCTGACCAACGACACGGGCGTCGGGGTGAGCGTCAGCTCGAACGCGGACGCGAGTCACGGCACCGCCGCCGTGGATGGGGACGGGTCCTTCACCTACACCCCCGCCGATGGATGGGTCGGGGAGGACACGTTCGACTACACCGTCACGGACGCCTTCGGCCACGAAGCGACCTCGCAGGTCGCCGTCACCACCGACCTGCCGGCCCTGCCCGTGGCTGAGGGCGACTCCTACTCGGCGACGTACGAGACCCCCCTCACCATCGATCCCCCGGGCCTGCTCGCCAACGACTCCGGCGTCGGCACGAGGGTCATCTCGTCCACCGATGCGGCCCACGGGACGGTCGACATGGTCGCCGACGGCTCCTTCACGTACTCCCCGGCGGCGGGGTGGGCGGGTGAGGACACCTTCGAGTACACGATGATGGACGCCTTCGACCGGCCCTCGTCGGCCGCGACGGTCACCATCACCACCGACATGCCGGACCTCCCCACGGCGGTCGACGACTTCTACGTGGCGCGCTGGCAGGAGGCGACGACTGCGTTCGCCCCCGGTGTCCTGCTCAACGACTCAGGTGCGGGCCTGACCGTCACCGACCACACGGACCCCCTCCACGGCACCGTGACGCTCGACGCCGACGGGAAGACCGTCTACGCCCCCGCCGACGGCTGGGCCGGCGACGACGCCTTCGACTACACGGCCACCGATGCGTTCGGCCGGTCGTCGACGGCGACCGTCAACGTCACGACGATGCCGATCCCCCCTCCGGTCGGGAGGCTGACGATCGCCAAGACGGACTTCGTGGTGGGGGAGAGCGTGGCGATCACCGTCACCATCGCGACCCGGCCGAAGACCGCGGCTCCGACTGGCGTCGTGCTGCTCACCATCGACGGCACGACGCTCTACGTGGACATCGCCAGCAAGGGCAGGGCCTTCTTCTCGACGAGGGCCCTGGCCATCGGCACGCACGAGATCAGCGCCGTCTACGGCGGCGACTTCAACTACAACTCCGGTCGCGCCGGCGAGACCACGGTCACCGTCGCCCAAGGCTCGACGGGCACCGTGGTGACCTCACGCACCGAGCCCGTGCCCTCCGGCAAGGCCGCGGTGCTCGCCGCCACGACCCGCCGGGTCGCCCCGGCTTCAGGCGCGACGCTCGCCGGCTCCGCGACCTTCACCGCGACCTCCGGTTCCGGCACGGAGATCGTCGTCACGGTCCCGACGGGGTCCACCGGCGGAGCGTCCTGGCGCCCGAAGCTTCCCGACGGCACCTGGACCATCACCGCCACCTACCTCGGCAACGACGACTTCGCCACCTCCACCAGCCAACCGCTCACGATCCACGTCGGTGGGCGGGGCTGACCGCCGCCACCCGTGGGGCTCGCGCTTCGGTTCCGTTAGTCCCGGAAGTTCTGGAACTGGAGCGGGAGGCCGAAGTCCTCGGCCTTGAGCGCGGCGATCACACCCTGGAGGTCGTCGCGCTTCTTCCCGTTGACCCGCAGCTCCTCGCCCTGGGTCTGGGACTGGATGCCCTTCAGCCCGAGGTTCTTGATGAACTTGTTCAACTCCCGGGCCTTGTCCGAGGAGATGCCGGCGACGATGGCGGCCGACTGGCGCACCGTGCCCCCTGAGGCTTCCTCGACCTTGCCGTAGTCGATCGACTTCAGCGAGACCTTCCGCTTCACGAGCTTCTCCTCGAGGAGCGTGCGCAGGGCGAACAGCCGGTCCTCCGACGCGGTCGCCATCTTGATCTCGTCGTCGCCGAGCTCGAGCGTGGAGTTCGTCCCCTTGAAGTCGTACCGGGTGGCGAGCTCACGAGCCGCCTGGTCCACTGCGTTGCGGACCTCCTGCATGTCGACCTCGGACACCACATCGAAGCTGGGCATGCCCGCGACGCTACCGCCGCCCGCCGAGGCCCCGGGTCGAAGCCGGCAGCGACGCCCGACCCTCGTTCTGGCGTTGCTGGCGGTTGCCTAGCGACCACCAGCAACGCCGTTTCGCTGGATGATGCGTCTCCCGACCCCGAACGCCGGCCTCGAGCCGCCCGACACCGAGGCCGTGGCGACGATCGCGTCCATCAGGTGGGCGAGGTTCTCGCCATGCTGCATGAGCGCGTCGGAGTCACCGAACCGCTCGATGACGATGCGCCCGGCCGCCGGCAACGAGCAGAGCCCCGACCGAAGCCGGGGCTCTGACATGCGTGGGCCGAGTTGGATTTGAACCAACGTAGGCATAAGCCGACGGGTTTACAGCCCGTTCCCTTTGGCCACTCGGGCACCGACCCAGGAGTGGAAAACCATAGTCGGTCCGTCCGGCGGGTCGAATCGGGATCGGACGCACGATCGGAGCGTCAGAGCACCACGACCAGCTCGTGGGCCGCTCGAGATGCGGCCAGGTAGATCTCCGACGCGTCCATCCCGGCCGTGTCGACGACCACGCCGTCGTACTCGACGGCCTTGTGGCTCCACGTGTCCTCGACCGTGATCGTGGCGACGTTGGGCCACCGCTCGGCCAGATCCGTTCCGGCGGCGGCCACGGTGTCGGCCGATCCCTCGACCTCGCGAACCGCGACACCCGTGGGCCGGATCCCGATGAGCTCAACCGCGTCGATGCCGTGGGCGGCGGCGTGCCCGTTGAGCCAGTCGGCGATCTCGGCGGACATGCGATAGGCGGTCGCCATGACCGCCGGCTCGACCCCCAGGTGGACGGCTGCGGCTCGGAGGCCGAGGCCGTTCGGATCGGAGCGTTGGGCATCGTCGCCGACGAGGCTCATCCCGCTCGAACGCCGCTGGACCGCCCGCAGCTGCATGAGCGTCAGGTCCTGGGCTTCGTCCACGATGACGTGCCCGTAGGTGGCCGGGACCCCCTCGAAGCGAGCCCGCACCTCGTCCATCAGGGCGCCATCGTGGGGGTCGGCGAGCCAGGCGTCGATGAACCCGGGCTCGGCGCCGAGCGCGGTGAGCGTGGCCCGACTGCGCAGCTTCTTCATGGCCTGGGCGGTGGTGCAGGAGGGCCAGACGTCGGCGGCGGCCTTGCTGACCTCGCCCGGCTTGAGGCCGTGCGCGTTGGCCAGCAGGTCGACGAAGACCTTGCGCCGATCCCGCCAGGGGAGAGCCCGGCTCCCGATGCGCTCGACCAGCTCGGTGACTTCCTCCACCCGGATCCGCCGGAGCCCCACCTTGATCTCGGCCGGCCGGCAGAGCTGGGCCTCGAAGCGGTCGAGGAGGCCGAGCCAACGCTCGTCGCTGCCGGCTGGCGTCGACGGTCCCAGCAGCCGGTGGAACGTGGTCTGCACGATCCGGGCCTCGCCCAGCGTGGGCAGCACAGCCGACACGAACCGGAGGAACTTGTCACTCGGGCCGATCACCAGGATCCGGCCGGCGGTGAGGCGGGTGTCGTTGTAGACGAGCCACGCGGCGCGGTGCAGGCCGACGACGGTCTTGCCGGTGCCCGGTCCGCCGCGGAGCACGAGGCGGGCACGGGGATCGAGCCGGACCAGTTCGTCCTGCTCCGACTGCAGGGTGGCGACGGCGGCGCGCATCTCGGTGCCCCGGCTCCGGGCCAGCTCCCCGAGCAGTGGCGACGTGCCGGCCACCTCGCCGGTGGCGAAGTCCTCGACGAACAGGTCGGTGATGCTGCCGACATAGGTGACCCGTCGCTCGAGGCCCATCGGTTCGTCGAACCGGGCCCGGTAGAAGCCGCCCGCGAACGGCGCTCGCCAGTCGACCACCAGCTGCTCGCCGTCGCGGTCGATCCCGTAGAGCCCGATGCGCCACGGACGCTCGTCGTCGATGCGCCCGAAGACGACCAACTCCTGCTGGAACTTGGCGATGGTCCCGGCGACCACGGCATCGATGTACTCGTCGGCGAGGGCGTCGGCGCCGCCGCCAGACATGCGGTCGAGCTTGCCGAGCCGGTGGATCACCGCGTCCCGGGCGCGCGTCAGCTCCTGCTGCTCCTCGGCCAGGACGACGGGGAGCGCGGCGCGCGAAGAAGGCGAACGGGAGGGCACGAGACCTGCCGGGGACGAAGGGGGCCGCAACCGTACCGCTGGGGCCGACCCGACGCTCGAGGTCGAACGAAGATCAGACGGCCAGGTCGTTCGAGCGAGGGTTCGGGTTGGTCACGAGCTGCGGCTCCACCAGCGCGACCTCGCCGGTCAGGGCTTCGAGGCGGGCCCACGACGCCACCTCGTCCTGGTCGGTCAGGAGGATGATCTGCGGTGACCCGGCAGTCCGGGCCAGGAGCTCGACGAGGGTGAGCTTCGTCGACGGCGGGGCATCGGTGAACGGGTCGTCGAGCACCAGCGGGAAGCTCTCGTTGCCCGTACCGACGTGGCGGAGCCGCCCGATGTGGGTGACGATCGCCTGCGCCAACGCGGTCGTCTCGTCGTCGAGGTCCGGGGCTGTGGATGACACCTGCGCCAGGGCGGCGAGCTCGCGGCGAAGCCGGGCGGCGGTGTCGATCGCCTCGTGGTGGGCGAGGGCCCACTCGACGCTCACGTCACCCGCGATCCGGGTCCAGCGCACCGAGGCGCTGCGGTGATCCTCCGCGACCGCGATCCGCCGGCGTCGGGCTTCGGTGTCGTCCATGAGCTCGTTGACCCGGTTGACCACGAAACCCAGGTACGACTCGACGCCGGCATCGGCCAGCGCCTTCTGCTCGGAGCGTTCGGCGGCGGCCGCGCGCGAATGGAACACCAGGCACAGCACGCCGGCCGCGGCGGCGATGGCCACGACCGGGATGGCCAGGCCGGGGCGCACGAAGGCAACCGGTACCGCGGCGATGAGCGACGCGAGGAACGTGCGCAGGGCGTCGCGTTCGAGCCGGCGGTGGAACCGCTGGGACTGTTCGGCCGACTGGTGGCGCGCCTCGATGCGGTCGATCAGCTCGGGGTCGCCCCTGGTGCCGGACTCCGACACCACCGTCCTCAGCTCGTCGTCGGTGATGCGCACCCGCGCCGCCGTCGACCACAGCTCGGTCTGGTCCAGCTCGGCGAGGCGTGTGACGTCCTCGTCCATCCGGGCGTTGGTGTCGATCTGGTTCCGATCGAGGTGGAGGATCTCGTGGGCCCGGCGGGCGTCGATGCCGTACCGGCCCAGCAGGTCGAGGCGCCCGTCGGGACCGCGGAACTCGTCGCTGACGTCGCTCCCGTCGCTCAGGTCGATCACGCGGTGCCCCCCGGCGGGAGGACGCAGGACGGCCAGCCGTCGGCCCCGGTCGTCGCAGACCTCCAGGTTGACGCCCCGCTTGGTGCTCCCCAACCCACCGATCAGCTCGGCGACCAGGCCCGCACGCGCGCCGGCACCCACGCCGGCCACGACGGTCAGGCGCGGATGGAGTGCCAGGGAAAAGGTCCTCTCGCCCTGCTCGATGACGAGACGCGTGACGTGCACCGAGCCCCATCGGCCAGCCCGCGACGGACTTGAGCGATCTCTGGGCCGAACGGCCCATGGTCAGGAGGTGGGCGCTGGTGCCCTGACCAGGGCGCGGTATCGCTTTCTTCGGGTCGGGGGGCGGTGGCTATGCTGGCCGACCGGTCCGAAGCCGCCCCTGCGGGCGGTCGACGCCACGCCTCCTTAGCTCAGTCGGCAGAGCGTTTCCATGGTAAGGAAAAGGTCGTGGGTTCGATTCCCACAGGAGGCTCGGATGCCCCGTCTTGGCGGCGTAGCTCAGTTGGTCAGAGCACTCGGCTCATAATCGAGTTGTCACCGGTTCGAACCCGGTCGCCGCTACCACTTCACTCCGGCGTCCCGCCCTCGGGCGGGACGCTCGTCTGTCAACCACGCACAAGGAGACGCATCGCCCATGGGCAAGGAAAAGTTCGAGCGGAACAAGCCGCACCTGAACATCGGCACGATGGGTCACATCGACCATGGCAAGACCACGCTGACTGCGGCGATCACGAAGACGTTGCATGATGCGGATCCGACGACGGCGTTCA
>JAOBWM010000197.1 GCA_025463365.1 Acidimicrobiales bacterium | reverse complement strand
CCACAACGGCAGCGCCGACGCCGTCTCGGTCTCGGCCACCCCCGCTCGGACGAAGAGGTCGGGCGCCAGCCCCGCCGGCCCCTACGTGAGCCCGGGCGTCGGTCAACACTCCGGCTCGGACCTCTCGGAGCTCTTCACCCGCGACGGTCCGATCCGCAAGTTCTTCGCGAGCACCGGCACCGCCATCACCCCCGGCAACGTCACCCACACCGGTGGGACCCCCCTCAACGGTCCCGATGTGACGGGCGCCGACGGCGTGGGCACCACGACACCCGGCTTCATCCCGTTCTTCGGGACGTCAGCGGCCTCCCCGAACGTCGCGGCCATCGCGGCCCTGGCCCTGCAGGCGAAGCCGACGCTGACCCCGGCGCAGCTCGAGTCGGCCATGAAGAGCTCGGCCACCGACATCGAGGCGGCCGGCATCGACCCGGTGGCCGGCAACGGCATCGTGATGGCCCCCGCCCTCATGGCGGCGATCGGGGCCACGCCCAAGGCCAACGTGCAGGCGGGCGCGCTCACGAAGACCATCTCGCCGGGTGACGGCGACGGCGCCTACGAACCGGGCGAGACCGTGAACCTGTCGCAGGTCCTGAAGAACACCGGGGCGGCCAGCGCCACGGGGGTCACCGCCACCCTCGCATCGCCGACGAGCGACGCCGTGGTGCTCACCAGCTCGGTCAGCTACCCGAACATCGCGTCGGGCGGCGGGACCGCATCTCCCACGGGCGGGCCGCTGCGCTTCAAGATCGCCACGACCTGCGCGTGCGGATCGGTGCTCACGGTCAACATCACCGTCCACTACACCGGTGGCTACGCGCCAACGGTCGTGATCCCGGTGAAGATCCCCATCGGCACGCCGGGCCCGGTCACGAACGTCGCCTACGCCGGCTCGCCGGTGGCCATCCCCGACGCCAACGACACCGGTGCCACCGCAACGGTGGCCGTGGGCAGCGTCGGCCGCATCGCCGACCTCACCTTCAGCATCGACGGCAGCTCGTGCACGACCGCGGCGGCTTCCACCACGGTCGGGATCGACCACACCTTCATCTCGGACCTCACGGTGACCCTCGAGTCGCCGTCGGGTACCGAGATCACGCTGTTCTCGGGCATCGGTGACAGCGGCCACAACATGTGCCAGGCGGTGTTCAGCGACGCCGCGGCCACGCCCATCCAGGCGAAGACGGCGAGCACCGATCCGCCCTTCACCGGGACCTGGAAGCCGGCGACGCCCCTCTCGCTCTTCGACGGCGAGGACCCGCAGGGCACGTGGAAGGTGCACGCGTTCGACGCCTACGGCGAGGACACCGGCAGCATCCGCGCCTTCTCCCTGCACATCCAGACCGCGACGTGCACCATCTTCACCGGCTCGAACTCGGCACCGACCTCGACCGTCGACACCTACCGGGCGGTCAAGAACAAGGTCCTCACCAAGTCGGCCGCCCTCGGCGTGCTGGCCAACGACACCGACTCCGACGGCGACACCCTCACCGCCGTGAAGGTGACCAACCCGTCGCACGGCACGGTCACGCTCAACGCCAACGGCGGGTTCACCTACACGCCGACGACCGACTACCTGGGCGCCGACTCCTTCACGTACAAGCCCAACGACGGGACCGCCAACGGCTCGACCGTGGCGGTCGACATCACGGTCCAGACGCCCACGCAGGCGTTCGTCGAGCAGGTGTTCCTCGACTTCGTCGGCCGGCTCGCGGACAGCGGTGGGCTCACGTTCTGGACCAACCGGGTCGACAACGGCACCGAGACGCATGCGTCGTTCGCCAAGCAGATGGCCCGCAGCCACGAGTACTCGGTGAAGGTCGTGACCCGCGCGTACCTCGACGTCCTCGGCCGGGCGACCGACCCGAGCGGCCGGGAGTACTGGGCCAACAAGGTCCAACACGGCCTGCCCATCTCGACGCTCGTGCTCAACCTGATCGGCTCGAACGAGTACCTCACCAAGTCGGGTGGCACCGTCACCGGGTTCGTGAACGCGACGTTCCAGGCGATCCTCGCCCGCCCACCCACGTCCGCGGAGCGCACCGCCAGGGTGAACGCCATCAACGGCGGGACGACCCGTCGCCAGGTGGCGCTCGACCTCTACAACTCGACCGAGTCCAAGCGTCGCCGCACCAAGGTCCAGTTCCAGCTCCTGCTCCACCGGGATCCGACCACGGCGGAGTACACCTCCTGGACCAGCAAGCTGACCACCCAGAGCGATGCCGACCTGGCCATCGCGATCGCGGCCACCAACGAGTACTACGTGAACGCCCAGAACACCTGAGACGCCAGGGTCACCGTGGAAGGGTTGCGCCCCCCCGGCGTGACCTCACACGGTCCGCTCCCCGCTAGGTCCCCACACCCCTCCCCCGGGGGCCTAGCGGGTGAGCGATTCCAGCAGGTCGACGTAGGTGTCGAGGTCGTCGACGACCACGCCGTCGACCTTGCCGCCGTCGTCCCAGCCGCGCAGTCTCACGGCGTCGTCGGCGCCGGGGTGGGCGGCGAACCTCGCCTGTTCGACGTCGTCCATCGGCCCGCCCTGGCGCACGAGGCTCCGCGTGGAACCGGTCGAGAGCCCCTCGTGGTACGCCGGATCGACGGCGCAGCGGTAGCGCTTGGCCGCCACGTGCAGGGCGATCGGGCCGGTCACCGCGGCAGGGAACAGCGGCGCGAGCCACCGCGCCCCGCTTGCCTCGTGGCCGAGGTCGACGTCGACCTGGCCGTCGTCGATCCCGCCGTCGCGCAACTCGAGCAGGTGGCCGACGTCGTGGAGGAGTGCGGCGGCGACGAGCGCGTCGCCCGCGGCCTCCGACCGAGCGAGCGCCGCGACCTGCAGGGCGTGTTCGAGCTGGGTGACGTCTTCGTCGTAGCGCCGGCGTCCGAACCCGTCGAACAGCGCCAGGACGTCGGCGACCGAGGCGGCCGGCGACGCGGCCGGGCCCGGCACCGCCGAGCTCACGATGCCGACCGTCCCTGGAAGTCGTCGATCAGCGAGACCTGGACCTTGCCGTCGGCCCGGCCGCCCGTGGCGAAGCGTGCGAGCTTCTCGCGGTAGTAGTCGGCTCGGAGGTCGCCCTCCGACGCGGCGTTGTAGGTGGGGTAGAGGGCCCGCCGGGGCACCCCCGACGAGTTCGGGCCGCTGCGGTGCGGCGTGCGCGAGTGGAACCACAGGGTCCACCCGGCTGGGACCTCGACGGGCTCCCACGTGTAGGAGGCGACGAGGGCAGGGTCGATGCAGCCGCCGCCGTCCATGGCCAGCACCTCGCCGTGCAGCCCGGGGACGACCTCGAGGCAGCCGTTGGCGAGGGTGGCATCGTCGACCGCGACCATGCACGAGACGTGGCTGGCGATGAACGGGTATGCCGGGGCGTCCTGGTGCGGCGCGTACCCCGCGCCGCCGGCCAGCTTGTAGTTGACCTTCTCCTTGTAGAGGACCGCCGGCTCGCCGAGCAGGGCTGACGCCGTCGCCAACAGGTTGCCCGCGGTGAGCAGGGCGCGTAACCCGTCATGGAAGGGGATGATGTTCTCGCTCCGGCAGAGCTTGGGGCCGTCGTCGGTGAGCTCGCGGTGGTGCAGCCAGTCGCCGTCGTCGTCGGGCCAAGCCGCGACCTCGTCCACCCAACCCTGGAGCGCGGCCACCCCGGCATCGTCGAGGGTCTGGGTCAGCAGCCAGCCGGTGGCGCGGAAGTGCCCCACCTGGGCGGCCGTCGGTGCGGCGTCGTGCATGCCCGCAGCCTACGGTCGGCCGCCATGCAGGATGCCTTCCCGGTGCTGCCGTTCCGGTCCGAGGTGTACGGCCCTGACGAGCTCTTCGACGGCTTCGACCTGGACGATCCGACGTCGTACGGGCGCACCCCGGACTTCCGTGCCTACCGGTCGACGCGCCTCGCCCCCTCGCGTGAGGTCGGCATGCTGCGGGCCCTGCACGACCAGTCGATCACCGATGCCCGCGACAGCCTGCTCCTCGGCCGCCGCGTCGTCGCCGTGATGGGCGGCCACGCGCTCGGCCGCGATGCGCCGGCCTACGCGGAGGTGGCGGCGCTCGCCCGGGACCTCACCCGCGAGGGCGTGCTGGTGGTGTCGGGCGGCGGGCCCGGGGCCATGGAGGCGACCCACCTCGGAGCACTGTTGGCGGGACACCCGGCCGGTGCGCTCGCCGACGCCATCGCGCACCTCACCACCGTCGCCGCGTTCCCGGGAACGACGTCGCGGCTCGTCGCTCCGGGTGGGGCCGTGGACGACGTGACCCTTGCCGCCCTGCACGCGTGGCAGCGGCCCGCGTTCGAGCTGCTCGCCGCGCTGCCGGCAGATCAGCGGGGCGAGAGCCTCGCCGTGCCCACCTGGTTCTACGGCCACGAACCGCCCACCCCGTTCGCGTCCCACATCGCCAAGTACTTCTCGAACTCGCTGCGCGAGGACGGGCTGCTGGCGATCGCCGAGGACGGCGTGGTCTACGCCGAGGGTCGGGCCGGGACCGTCCAGGAGGTGTTCCAGGACGCGGCCCAGAACGTGTACCGGGTCGTCCGCGATCGCTTCAGCCCGATGGTCTTCCTCGACACCGGAGGCGCCTGGTCCGAGCGGCTGCTGGTCGAACCCCTGTTGCGCGAGCTGTTCGGGGACGACGCGTTCGAGGCCCACGTTCGCATCACGCCGGACCCTGTCGAGATCCTTGCGTTCCTCCGCCCTGGTTGAGGGTGCTTGCATCAGGTTGGCCGGCCGACCACGCTGGTCCGATGACCGCACCCGAACCCCGTGCCAACGGACTCGATGCCAACGCCAGGGGCATCATCGTCCTCGTGGCCGCAGTGGCGATCGGCCTGCTGCTCCTGCTGAAGACGGGAAGCGGCGGGGGGACCACGAAGATCGATGCGTCGAAGGGCAGTTCGACTCCGGCGACCACGGCCGCGCTCGGCGGGACCACCACCTCGGGCAGCGGTTCGGTCACCACCACGACCGGCGGGGGCTCGACCGGGGCGCACACCCCAGGCCAGGTCAAGGTGATCGTGCTCAACGGCAGCGGCAAGGTCGGCGTGGCCCAGAGCAACTCCACCACGATCGGCACCAAGGGCTACAAGATGCTGACGGCCGCCAACGCCGTCCCCAAGCCCAGCACCACCTCGGTGTACTTCGCCCCCGGCTACCAGGCCGACGCCGAAGCGGTCGCCGGGATCCTCGGCAAGGACTCCAGCGTGGTCCAGCCCAAGCCAGCCACGGCCCTCGGTCCCGGCACCGATTCGGCCAACGTGATCGTCGTCCTCGGGGCCGACACGCCGGCGGCCAGCTCGACGAGCACCACCTCGACGACGTCGAGCGCCGGCGCCACCACCAGCACCACGTAGGCCTGATCGACCTCACGGCCCTTGCGGCCCCGTTCGTGGCGGACCCTGCGGGTTCGGTGCTCCTGTTCGACGTCGACGGCACCCTTGCCCCGATCGTCGACGACCCCGCGGCGGCCCGGCTCGCCGACGGGATCGCGGCCCGGCTCGAGGCGCTGGCCGGCCGCTACCGCGTGGTCGGTGCGGTGTCCGGTCGGCCGGTGTCGTTCCTCGCCGCCCACCTGCCGGCCGCACTCTCGCTGTCGGGCCTGTACGGGCTCGAGTCGCAGGTGGCCGGCCGGCGCACCGAACATCCCGAGGCGGAGCGGTGGCGCCCGACCGTGGCCTCGGCGGCCGCCCGGGCCGCCGCCGACGGCCCGGCCGCCATGGTGGTCGAGCCCAAGGGCCTGTCGATCACGTTGCACTACCGCACCGATCCCCGCCTGGAGCCCGACGTGATCGGCCTGGCGACGCGGCTCGGCCAGGAGCTCGGCCTCGAGGTCCGCCCGGCCAAGATGTCGGTGGAGCTCCACCCGCCGATCGACTCCGACAAGGGCACCGCGCTGCTCGCCCTGGCTGCGGGCGCGCGCCACGTCCTCTACGCCGGCGACGACCGGGGTGACCTTCCAGCGTTCGATGCCCTGGACCGCCTGGCCGAGGACGGGGTGCACGTGGCCCGCGTGGCCGTCGGCGGTCCCGAGCTCCCGGTCGAGCTGCGCGACCGCGCCGACGTGGTCCTCGACGGCGTCGAGGCCGTCCCCGCGCTGCTCGATGCCCTCTCGGCCTGAGCGGTCCGGGCCGCCTCGTAGGGTGGCCCGATGACCGGATCCTCGGCCGACCGGCCGATCGTGATCGTCTCGAACCGGGGTCCCGTCTCCTACCGGCTCGCCGACGACGGGACGCCGGTGGCGCGCCGCGGAGCCGGTGGCCTGGTGTCGGGGCTCGGCCCGCTCGTCCGTGGGACCGCGACCACCTGGGTGGCCGCAGCCATGAGCGACGGCGATCGGGCGGCGGCATCGGTCGGCGTCGCCGATGCCGAGGGCTTCCGGGTCCGACTCCTCGCCTTCGATCCCGACGACTGGGCGGCGCACTACGACACGGTGTGCAACGAGGCCCTCTGGTTCGCCCACCACGGCCTGTTCGATCCGGTCTACGAGCCGGCCTGGCCCCGTGGCTGGGTGGAGGGCGCGTGGGCCGCGCACCGCCGCGTGAACCACGGCTTCGCCGACGCCCTCGCCACCGACGCGCCCGCGGGCGCGGCCGTGCTCATCCAGGACTACCACCTCTGCCTGGTCGCTCCCCGGCTGCGCGAGCTGCGCCCCGACCTGCGGCTCGTGCACTTCTCGCACACGCCGTTCGCCCCGCCGCAGTGGCTCCGCTTCCTGCCGGTGCCCGTGCGAACCGAGCTCCTCGCCGGCCTGGCCGCGCACCATGCGTGCGGCTTCCACACCCAGCGGTGGGCCGACGACTTCGCCGCCTCGGCCCGATCGCTGGGCCCGGCGGCCCCCGCGACTCCTGTCACCTTCGTGGCACCCCTCGGCCCGGACGCCGACGACCTCCGCGAGACGATCGAGTCCTCCGCCGCCCAGGCCGCGTCCGCCGACCTGGATGCGGTGGTGGGGGACCGGGCGTTCGTGGTGCGGGTCGACCGCATCGAGCTGTCGAAGAACGTGCTGCGCGGGTTCGATGCCTACGCGGCGATGTTGGAGGCCGAGCCCGAACGTCGCGGCACGGTCGTGTTCGGTGCGTTCGTCTATCCCTCTCGCGAGGGCGTTCCCGCCTACGACCGGTACCGCGACGCCGTGGCCCGCCGCGTCTCGGAGATCAACGGGCGGTTCGGGACCGATGGCTGGGAGCCGATCCACTACGACCCCCATGACGACTACCCGCGCTCGATGGCCGCGCTGGCCCGCGCCGACGTCGTGTTGGTGAACCCGGTCCGCGACGGCCTCAACCTCGTGGCCAAGGAAGCGATGCTGATCAACCAGCGCGCCGGCCAGCTCGTGCTGTCTCCCGAGGCGGGGGCATGGGAGGAGTTGGCCGACGGTGCCTGGGCCGCCGATCCCTTCGACGTCGGCGCCACCGCGGCGGCGATCGCTGATGCGCTCGACGCGCCGGCCATCGAGCGGACCCGCCGGGCGAAGGTGCTGCGCGAGGCATCGCTCGCACGGACGCCGGCGCACTGGCTGGCCGACAACCTCACCGCCGCCGGGTAGCGGTCCGGGTCGCCGTCCGGTGCCACCGCGCTCGTGCGGCAGCATGGGCGAATGCGCATCGTGGCCGTCCCCGACAAGTTCCGTGGCACGGCCACCGCGGCCGAGGCCGCGACGGCGGTGGCTGCCGCGGGCCGAGCGGTCGGAGCCCGGACGACCGAGCTCCCCATGAGCGACGGGGGCGAGGGCTTCCTCGAGGTCTTCGGCGGCGCCAACCGGACCACGACCGTCACCGGTCCCCTCGGCAAGCGGGTGGAGGCGCGGTGGCGCTCGGCGGGCAAGGTCGCCGTGATCGAGATGGCCGAGGCATCGGGCCTCGCCCTCGCCGGCGGGGCGGAAGGCAACGATCCGATCGCCGCTTCCACCGCCGGTACCGGTGAGCTCATCACCGCGGCGCTCGATGCCGGTGCGCGCCGCATCTTCGTGGGACACGGCGGGTCCGCCACGACCGACGGCGGGCTGGCCGCGCTGCGCGCCCTGTTCCCCACGCCCCGGTTGCTCGGGATCGAGCTCGTCGCCGCGGTCGACGTCCGCACGCCGTTCCTCGACGCCGCCGACGTGTTCGCGCCCCAGAAGGGCGCCACGCCGAGCCAGGTCGCGCTCCTGCGCCGCCGGCTCGAGCGCCTCGCGCAGGTGTACCTCGAGGACTACGAGGTCGACGTCACCACCGTGGTCGGCGGGGGAGCGGCCGGCGGACTGGCGGGCGCGCTCGCGGCCGTCGGCGCCACGGTCGAGTCCGGCTTCGAGCTGATCGCCGAGGAGCTCGACCTGGCGTCGGCGGTGGAGGGGGCGGACCTCGTCGTCACCGGCGAGGGGTTCGTCGACGCCGCCTCCTTCGACGGCAAGGTCGTCGGTGGGGTGGTGGAGCTCGCGGCCGAGTTCGGCGTCCCGGTCCTGGTCGTGGCGGGAGAGGTGTTCGACGACGTCGGCGATCACGTGACGGCGGTCAGCCTCGTGGAGCGCTTCGGCCGGGACCGCGCCATGGCCGACACGACCGCCTGCATCACCGAGGTCGTGGCCGCCCACCTCGAGCGTTCTGGCTGAGGCCTGCATCACTCATCCAGGCGATGCCACCGCGCCCCGAGAGGTACATTCCCCGGCGGTGCCCGACACCGCACGACTCCTGTCCCGGCCCCGGCTGTGGACCCCCGACGAGGGAGCGCCGATCGTGGTGGCCGTCGGCCTCCCCGGCAGCGGCAAGTCAGTCCTCATCGACCAGATCCTGGCGACGCGAGGGTTCGTCCACCACGCCGTGTTCTCGTCTCCGCGAGGCCGTCTCCGGGTCTCGATCGCCGGACCCGAGGCCGCGATCCGCGACATGGTGGGGATGGCCGGCGACTACTCGATGCCGGTGCGGGACAACCCGAACCTGGTCAAGGTGATCGACCGCCTCGTGGCCCTTGGCCCGGAGGCGGCGGTGGCCGTCGACGACATCCACCTGGCCGACGACGACGACCAACCGACCGTGAAGGCCGCCTTCGACGAGCTCGCGGCGGCCGGGGTCCTCGTGGTGGCCGCCGGCCGCCGCCTGCCCCCGTGGCCCCTGGCCGAGTGGCGGATCCAGGGCATGTCGCAGGTGATCCTCGACGCCGACCTCGCCTTCACGCTCGACGAAGCGGCCGCCCTGGTCACCGGCGATGCCGCCCACCCACCGGACTGGTTGGTCGAGCTGCACCGCCGCACCGGAGGATGGCCGGCGGCCATGGCCGTGGCCCGCGACCTGGCCGGGCGGGAGCCGGCCATCGAGCCGCTGGTCGCCGATCTCGCCGACCACCTCACCTCCCGCGTCCTCGCCGACCTGGCCGACGATGACGAGCGACGAACCCTGTTGCTCGCATCGGCGCCGCTCGCGATCTCCGAGCGCCTGGGCGATGAGATCGGACCCCCGGGAACGGGGCGGCGGGTGGTGGCCCTCGGCCGGACGTCCGCCGGCCTGACGCCCGATCCCGACGACCCCACCTGGTATCGCCTGCACCCGCTCCTCGCGGTCGGGCTGCGCCGGGAGCTCGCGGTGACCACGGACGTCTCGGTCCCGGAGCTCGTACAGCGCGTGGCCGACTGGCATCGACGTGAGGGCCAGGCGGTGCGGGCCGCGGAGATGTTGATCTCGGGGCGGCGCTGGGACGACCTGCTCGACCTGCTGGCCGATACGTCGCTCGAGTTCGCGGAGAACGGCGCCCACCGCACGTTCATCCGGTTGTTCGACGCCGCTCCGCGGTCCTCGTGGGAGCGCGACTCGACCCTGGCGCTGCACTACGCGCTCATGTCGCTCAGCGCCGGCCAAGCCGATCGGGCCGCCGCCGTGCTCTCGAAGTCGCCGATCACCGATCACGACCTCCCTCCGGGGGTCGCCGCCGTGGCCGACACGATCCGCGCCTTCATGGTGTCGTTCGACTCCCCGCCGACGATCGCCATCGAAGCCGCCGAGCGCGCCATCGAGGGCTTGGAGGCCGCCGACGAGGCCAGCCTCCCGGTGCTCACCGGCATCCGGGCCCGGGGCCCGTACCTCCACCTGGCCGGGATCTCGGCGGGACGAGCCGAGAACCTCCTCTACCGCTGGGGAGCGTCGCGGCGGCGCCTGTCAGCCATCGCCGAAGACCCGGGCGTCAGCTTCCTCGTCCGCCTCAACGCCCGCAGCGCGCTCGCCTGGGTGCTGGCCCGCCGAGGCGACCTGGCCGCAGCCGAACGCTGCGCCGCCGGGGCCTACGAAGCCGCCGCCGGTCGCGGGGTCATCGACCACCAGGCGCTGGCCGAGGCCCACCTCGCCATCGCCCAGGCGTCGTTGTGGCGCAACCAGGTCGAGCCGGCGCGGGAGGCGGTCGCCGCGGCCAAGGCGGCGGCCGAGCACCACCGATCCTCGCCGCAGCTGGCCGCGGCGGCGATCCTGCGTGGCCACATCGAGTTGCGTGCGGGCCATCCGGACGCGGCATTGGCGGCCCTCGCCGATGCACCCCACCCGCTGCTCGGGGTGAACGAGGCGTGGGGTTCCGCCCTCGAGGCCCGAGCACGCCTGCGCCTCGGTGATCTCGCCGGGGCCCGGGCGGTCGCTCGTTCCCGGTCGCTCGGACCCGACACCGTGGTGGGACTGGCCGAGACGGTGTCGCCGGGGGACGACGTCGACGTCAGCCGGACGGCGTGGACCGTGCCCAACTGGCCGTCGGCCCGCCTGCACGCCGCCTTGGCCGAGGCCATCGCGGCGGCAAACCGAGGTGAGGCATCGCTCGCGTCCGCCGCTCTGCGTGACGCGATCGAGGCGGCCCGCCCCGAGCGGCTGGTGGGTCCGTTCGCCGAACTGCCGGCCGTGCTCGCCGCGGTCCTGGGCGGGCTGCCGGCGCCGGACGACTTCGAATCGGCATTGGCCGTCCTCGCCGGGTCCGGCACGGACCGCTCACCGGGCGGGGCGCTCACCGTCCGGGAGGCCGCGGTGCTGCGGTGCCTCGGGGGCGGTTTGCCGCTCAACGAGGTTGCGGCGCAGCTCTACCTCTCGCCCAACACGTTGAAGACGCACACCCGACGGATCTATCGCAAGCTCGGCGTCACCTCGCGGTCCGATGCCGTCGAGCTGGCTCGCCGCCGCGGCCTCATGTGATCAGCCGCCGGCAGCGGAGGTAGCGATCGACCGCGTCGGCAGGCATGGGCCGGGACTCCTGGAACCCTTGGATGGCGTCGCAGCCGAGGGCGACGACGGCGCAGCGCTGCGCCTCGGTCTCGACGCCTTCGGCCACCGTCGTGAGGCCGAACGCGCCGGCGATCTCCACGATGGCCGTGACCATCGCGGTCGCCCGGCGTGCATCGGGACGATCGAGGGAGGTCACGAAGGCGCGGTCGATCTTCAGCTGGTCGACCGGCAGCCGTCGCAGGGCTTCCAGCGACGAGCAACCGATCCCGAAGCCGTCGACGGAGACCGACGCGCCGAGCGCTCGCAGGCCGGTCAGGACGTCGACCGATGCCTCCACCGCGAGGATCGACTCGGTGACCTCGAGGTCGAGCCGCCCGAGGTCGAGTCCCGCTGCCGCGACGATCGCCGCGAGCGACGCCGCGAACCCTGCCGACTGCAGCTGGAGCGCCGACACGTTGATCGCCACCTTGACCTCTGGAGGCCACTCCTTCGCCGCCCGGCACGCCAGCGCCAGGACCCGCTCGCCGATGGGCACGATCAGGCCCGTCTCCTCGGACGCGGTGACGAACTCCGACGGTGACAGGAGCCCGCGGGTCGGGTGGCACCATCGCAGCAACGACTCGAACGCGAGGACCCGGCCGTCCGACGCCGCGACCTGCGGCTGGAAGTGCAGCTCCAGCTCGTCGCACTCGATCGCCCGGGCCAGCTCGTGGCGGATGTCGGACTTCCGTCGGGCGATGGCGACCAGATCCTGGTCGAAGGCGCTCAGCTTGGCCACGCCCGCCTGCTTGGCCCGATAGAGGGCGAGGTCGGCAGCCACGACGAGCTCCTCGGCGGTCGACGCGTCGGCTGGCAGCGTGGCGTGGCCGATGCACCCGTGGGCGACCAGGCGGGTGTCGTCGAACGAGAACGGCTCGTCGAGCGCCTCGATGAACGACTGCCACTCGATCGTCTCGTGGGGTCCCGCGACCGAGGCGACGAGGGCGAACTCGTCACCGCCGATGCGGGCGCACGTGACCGAGGGAGGCGCGGTGGCGGCGAGCCGCTCGGCGACGGCGGCCAGGAGGCGGTCGCCCACCGGATGGCCGAGCGTGTCGTTGACGGACTTGAAGTCGTCCAGGTCGAGCAGCGCGAGCTGGACCGATCCGTCGATCGGACGGTCGGCGACCCGCGCCGCGAGGTCGGCCTGGAAGCGGTGGCGGTTCGCCAGCCCGGTCAGCTCGTCGTAGTTGGCGAGCCGGATGATCTCGTCCCGCTCCCGCAGGGCGACGGTGATGTCAGACCCGACGCCATGCCAGCCCTGCCTGCCGCGCCCGCCCTGCCTGCCGCGCTGGTCCGCGGGTCCTCGCTTCCGCGGCGTGCCGGTCAGCGAGAGGTCCCGCTCTTCCCCGTGGACGCGGACGCGCACCCGCTGATCGCGGAACGGGCGGGATGCGGCGACGTGGGCCCGCAGCTCGGCGGGTGACGTGCCGCAGAGCACCTCGACGAGGGGTCGGCCCTCGATGCGCCCGGCGTCGGTGCCCAGCGCGTCGGCCAACCCGGCGGAGACGTGGACGAGCGCCCCGTGGCTGTCCGTCTCCCAGATCCAGTTGTGGGCCCCTCCCTCGACATCGTCGAGGAGGAGCTCGACGATGTGCAGCCTCGACTCGTCCTGGTGTGCAGCCCGACGCCGCCGGAGGTCCGACGCGCATCCGAAGCACACGGTTACCGCCAGGATCAGGGCGTCCGGCAGCAGGTTCACGACATCCACCCGCATCCGCCCACCTCTGCTGCCTCTGCTGCGTGCACGACTCGACCCCTTCTGCTCGCCGCTCGGGCGTGGCCCGGTGTCGACGGCGGAGCGGCCCGGTCATGACGGGCATGCCTAGGGTGCGGCCATGTCTGATCTCGCGGCGCTCGACGCCACCGCCCAGGCCGACCTCGTCCGCTCCGGGGAGGTGGCGCCCAGCGAGCTGGTCGAGGCGGCGATCGCCCGAGCCGAAGCGGTGAACGGCCAGCTCAACGCCATCATCCACCCACGCTTCGACGAGGCCCGCGCCGAGGCCGCCGCGCTCGACCCAGCGTCGGGCGGGCCCTTCGTCGGCGTGCCCTTCGTGCTGAAGGACCTCGACGGCACGGCCGCGGGCCAGCCCCTGCACTGCGGAACCCGGTTCTTGAAGGAGCGGGGCTACGTCGCGGTGACCGACTCGGAGCTGACCGCTCGCTTCGGCGACGCGAGCCTCGTCGTCATCGGGCGCACCAACACCCCAGAGCTCGGGTTGGTGCCGACCACCGAGCCTGAGGCCTACGGGCCGACGCGCAACCCCTGGGACCCGACCCGATCGACGGGCGGATCGAGCGGTGGTTCCGCCGCATCGGTGGCATCGGGCATCGTGCCGATGGGCCATGCCGGCGACGGTGGTGGCTCGATCCGCATTCCCGCCGCCCACTGTGGTCTGGTCGGGCTCAAGCCCAGCCGCGGCCGGATCACCCTCGGCCCGGAGCTGGGCGAGGCATGGGGCGGGCTCGTGGCCCGGCTGGCCGTCACCCGCTCGGTCCGTGACACCGCGGCACTGCTCGACGCGGTCGAGGGCCCCGGAACCGGCGATCCGTACTGGGCGCCGGAACCTGAGCGCCCATACGTCGAGGAGCTGACCGTCGAGCCGGGATCGCTTCGCATCGGCTGGGTCGCGGCGTCACCCGACGGGTCGTTCGAGACCGACCCGCAGGTGGTGGCGGCCACCGAGGCCACCGCCGAGCTCCTCGAAGGACTCGGCCACCGGGTGGAGGAGGCCCACCCCCCGGTGTTGGCCGACGCCGACGCCATCACCGGCAACTTCCTCGTCGCCTACAGCGCGTGGGTGGCTCGCGAGCTGGATCGCCTCCGCGAGCTGGTGGGCGAGGAACCGACCGCGGCGGGCTTCGAGGCGGGAACCTGGG
Source organism: Acidimicrobiales bacterium (assembly GCA_025463365.1). Taxonomy (GTDB): domain Bacteria; phylum Actinomycetota; class Acidimicrobiia; order Acidimicrobiales; family Iamiaceae; genus Aquihabitans. Next base: position 28,447 of record JAOBWM010000197.1, on the reverse strand, counting down.
CCCTCGCCGAGTCCGGCCGGGCGATCACCGCCCAGCAGTACCTGGCCGCGATCGACGGCTTGCAGGGCGCCACCCGTTCGATCGTCTCGTGGTGGTCCGGTGGGTTCGACCTGCTGCTGACGCCGACGGTCCCCGAGCTGCCGCCCACGCTCGGCCAGTTCGGCTCCACCGCTGCGAGCCCCTTCGACGGGATGTTCCGCTCGGCCATCACGTGCGCCTTCACCGCCCCGTTCAACATCACGGGCCAGCCGGCCATCTCGCTGCCGCTCCACATGAGCACCGAGGGCCTGCCGATCGGGATGCAGCTCGTGGCCGCCCCCATCCGCGAAGACATCCTCATCCAGGTCGCGGCCCAGCTCGAGCAGGCTTCCCCCTGGGCGGACCGCCGCCCTGGGATCTGGTCAGGCGCCTGACCCGACCTGCTGCTCGCGGAGGCGGGTGCTGCGGTGCACCGGATCGGTGTCGAACTGGGGGATGACCTCCCGGCCGAACAGCTCGGTCGCCTCGATCACGATCTCGATGGGGGTCTCCTGCGAGAGCATGCCGAACGTCATCTGGTCGGCACCGACGTCGACCCAGGTCTGCACGGCTCGGCGGGCGTCGTCGGGATCGCCGATGGCCCATTCGCCGAGCTGGACGGCCAGCTCGATCTCCTCCTTGGTCATCGCCGGCGCCAGCTCGGGCCACACCGGTGCATCGGCGGGGCGCGGGAAGGTGTCGAGGTACCGGAAGAGGAGGCTCTTGTGGTAGTTCCCGCGGGCCTTGAGCATGAGGTCGCGGGCCCGGTCACCGTCTTCGAGGCACAGCATCGACGACGTGACCATGACGTTGTCGTTCACGTACCCGCCCACCGGGTCGGCGTTGGCGATCTCTCGCTTGTACAGCTCGATCAGGGGCTTCAGCTCCTCGGACGCGCCGAGCGTGAAGCAGAGGACGCCGACCCCCATCCGGGCCGCCTTCTCGAAGGTGGACGGGCTCCCCGCCGCGACCCAGAGCGGCGGGTGCGGGAGCGTGTACGGCTTGGGCAGCACGTTGCGCGGCGGCATCGTGAAGAACTGGCCGTCGAAGCCGGGGTAGGTGCCGGGCTTCCACATCTCGACGATCTGGGGCACCGCTTCGTCGAACATCTCGCGGGTGAGGTCAGGATCGGTGATGCCGAAGCCGGCCTGCTCGGTGGTGGAGGACCCCCGGCCCATGCCGAGCTCGAAGCGGCCGTCGCTCAAGATGTCGAGGACGGCGACGCGCTCGGCCACGCGGGCCGGGTGGTTCACCGGCGGGGTGACGTTGAAGATGCCCGAGCCGAGGTGGATGCGCTCGGTGGCCGCCGCGCAGTAGCCGAGGAAGCTCTCGTTGGCGGAGAGGTGCGAGTACTCCTCGAGGAAGTGGTGCTCGGTGGCCCAGAGGTACTTGAAGCCCGACCGGTCGGCGGCCTTGACCCACTCGACCTCCTCCTTGAAGCGCCGGTACTCGGCGAGCCGGCCGTCCTGCTCCACCATCGAGGCGGGGACGTAGGCGCCGTTGAAGATGCCGAACTCCACGGGTTGCTCCCTTCATGACGGCCGACCTGACGACCCGTCAGAACGAAGCCGACCCTACCGGAGGTCTCCCAGTGCGAGGGCCGTGGCCACCGGGTCTCCATCGTGGCCGGTCGGGAAGGCCTCGGCCTGCTGCCACCCGGCGCGGGTGGGGGCCAGATGCCGGCGGATGTGGACCACGACACCGCGCCGCGAGGGCATCGGATCGCGGGACGGTCGGCTTGGTGGCGAGGCCGGCCTCGATGAACGGGTCTCGGGATTCGCTGGTGGAGTCGAGGAAGCCGATCCACGCCATCGTGGTCGGGCCCTTGCCCGACACGTCGAAGCCGGCCTGGCGACGATCCGGTGCGAGGTCAGCGAGCACGCGCAAGATCGCGTCGCGGGCCGTCACGGGCGCCATCTTGCCCGGCGTCAGGAGGTGAGCAGGGCGTCAGTCAGCCGCGGCGCCACCCACGCGGACCCAGCGTCGCTGTAGTGCAGCCCGTCGGCGCGCAGTTGGATGCCGTCGCGCTCGTGCGGGCAGTCGCCAGATCTCGGGCCGCAGGCGATCTGCCCGAGGTCCACCAGGCCGACGCGGTCGGGGTCATCGGAGGACAGTCGGCGCAGGAGGTGGTTCATCTTCGGGACGGCCTCGATCAGGCCAGCCGGGTGGGTCACCTCGGCCGTGTCGTACGGGGTCGGGAGGGTCACCACCACGACGCGAGCGCCGTGGCGGCTCAGGCGGTCCACGGCGTCGCGCATCAGACCGAGGATCTCGTGGTCACCGGCTGGGCTCCCGAGCTGGGCGGTGTGCCCGTCGACCGCTCGATTCCGCGCCTCCCACGAACTGATCCACACGACGACGTCGGGGGCGTAGGTGTCGATGTCCTTGGTCTCGCGCTCGACGATCTCCTTCGAGCAAGCGGGGCCGAAGACATAGGGCTGGCCGTCGGGGTCGAGCGGGCTCCCGGTGATCATCCCGCACCCGGGCACGGCCGACTTCACCGCGGAGATGCCCCGGTCGGCCAACTCTTGGGCCAGGGCATCCTGCAGGCTGTCCGACACCGAGTCGCCCTCGATCACGACCGTCCGTGGAAGCGGGCGAGGAGGGGTCGACGTGGTGGACGACTTGGTGGACGCGTTGGTGGACGCGCTCGCGGTGGTCGCCGTCACCGTGGCCGCGAGCACCTTCGTCGATGGGCCCTTCCGGGCCCGCACCACCGGGCTGGGCCGGTCGGCCGCGGTGGCGACGTCACGCGATCGCAGGTACCGCGGGAGGGGATGTGACCCGAGCGCCACGAGGAGGAAGATCGCGGCCACCGCAACCACCGACGCGGGAGCCAGCCGGCGGATCGCCCGGTCGCTCCATCGGCGCTGGCGGACCGGCTGTTCCAGCCCCACGTAGGAGACGAGCGTGGCGGCGACCGTGACACCCGTCCTGGCCGCGAGCAGGGCCGGACCTCCCAGGCCGGTCCGCACCGGCGTGAGGAACACCGTCACGGGCCAGTGCCAGAGGTACAACCCGTAGGACACGCGACCGATGGCGCGTGCCGGTCGCACGGAGAACAGCCGGGCCGCCGACCCGTGGGCCATCGCCGCCGTCACGAGCACCGCGCTGGTCAGGGCGTAGGCAAGGAACCCGCCGCGGTAGAGCCATCCGTCGCGCACCGAGGCGCCAGCCCACAGCATCGCCTGCCCCGCGAGCGCGCACGCGGCGGCGACCCGGAGCCACCGCCCGGTCGGCAGCGGCCGGGAGTGGAGCAGGACCGCGAGGCCCGCGCCGACGAGCAGTGCCTGCGCTCGCGTGTCGGTCCCGTAGTACGCCCGTGACGGGTCCGCGGCGCGGTAGGTGACCGCCATGGCGACCGCGGACAGGGCCGCGCCGACCACGCACAGGGCTCCCAGGACCGCCCGACCCCGGCGCCGGACGGCCAGGCAGGCCACCACGACCAGCGGCCAGACGACGTAGTACTGCTCCTCGATCGCCAGTGACCACATGTGCCGCAGGGGTGAGGGTGTGGCCGCGACCGCGGCGTACGACTGGTGGCTCGAGATCAGGTGCCAGTTCGAGACGTAGGTCAACGCCGCCAGGCCGTCGAGCCGCAGGCTGGGGAGCTGACTCGCCGGGAGCCAGGCGGCCGCGGCACCGGCGACGGCGACCAGCACGAGGAAGAGCGCCGGGAGGAGCCGGCGGGCCCGCCGTCCCCAGAACGCCCGAAGCGACACGGTGCCGGACCGCTCCCACTCGGCGAGCAGGAGCCGGGAGATCAAGAAGCCCGAGATGACCATGAACGTGTCGACGCCGAGGAAGCCGCCCGGCAGCCAGTGCGGCTCGAAGTGGAACACCATCACGACGACGACGGCCAAGCCACGCAGGCCGTCGAGGCCGGGATCGTGAGCGTGGGTCTGCGTGTTCCCCTGCGCCTCCGCGTGCGCCTTCCCGAGCGCGTTCCGGTGCGCGTCCCTATGGGTCGGGTCGGGGACAGGACCAGGGGAGGAGACGGTGCGGGCGGGCATCGCGTGGCATTCGCCGGTGCGGGGCGCCACACCTCCCCCCGCTGGTACGGTCCGATCGGTCCGGGGGAATCACCAGGGGGAAGTTGTATGCGTGCAGCGCGATCGCTCGCGGCTGGGTTGGCATGTGCACTGGCCGTTGCCGGTGCGGCGGTGATCTTACCGAATCCGGCTGCCGCTGACGGGCTGACTGCCGTCCCGATCACCTGCACGGGCATCCCGGTCATCGGGAGCACCACGGCCACCGCCAACGTGAACGCGACCGACGATGTCGATCCTGTCGCGCCCGGCGGCACCGTCACCAACACGATCAACGTCCCCGTCCCGGTGACGGCCCCACCGGTGGACGTCACCGTGAAGGAGGTCAAGCTCACGATCGCCATCCCGACCGGCGTGACCGTGACGAACGTGACGTTCACCTCGTCGAGCTTCACCACCCAGATCTGGGCGCTGAACGGAACCAACCTGATCGTGACGTTGAGCGGGAGCGTCGTCATCAAGTCCAGCGGCGGGGCGCCGAGCGTGCCCGACATCACGGTCACGACCACGGTGGCCGGCCCGCCGCGGACGGTGTCGTGGAAGGTGCCGAGCTCGATCGTCGCCAAGGGCAGCACGTTCCTCGGGAACTTCACCGCCACGTGCACCGCGAACAACGCGGACACCACGCTGCTCACGACCACCGTGGTCGGGCCCAACACCGCTCCCACCGCGACCGACCAGGCGGTCTCGGTGAACTACCAGACCGCCAAGGCGATCACGTTGGCCGGCACCGATCCGGAGTCGAACCCGTTGACGTTCGCCCTCGGCGCGCTGGCTCCGGCCCACGGCGCGCTGAGCGGCGCGCCACCGAGCCTCACCTACACGCCGGTCGCCGGCTACTCGGGCCCCGACTCGTTCACGTTCACCACGTCCGACGGCTCGCTGTCCGACATCGGCACCGTGTCCATCACGGTGGGTCCGCGGCCGAACACGGCTCCGACGGCGACGGACCAGGCGGTCGGCGTCGCCTTCCAGACACCGAAGGCGATCACCTTGGCGGGGACCGACCCCCAATCCGATCCCCTTGCGTTCGCGCTCGGTGCCGTCGCCCCGGCCCACGGCACGCTGACCGGCACGCCACCGAGCCTCACCTACACCCCGGCGACCGGCTACGTCGGCACTGATGCGTTCACGTTCACCGCATCCGACGGCCTGCTGTCGGACGTCGGGACGGTGACCATCACGGTGGCCGCAGCGAACAACGCGCCGCCCACGGCGACCGACCAGGCCGTCGCGGTGACCTACCAGACCGCGAAGGCGATCACGCTGGCCGGGACCGACCCGGAGTCGACGCCGTTGACGTTCGCGCTCGGTGCCGTTGCCCCGGCCCACGGCACGCTCACCGGAACCGCACCGAACCTCACCTACACGCCGGCGGCGGGCTACGTGGGGCTGGATTCGTTCACCTTCACCGCATCCGATGGCCTGCTTTCGGATGCGGGCACCGTGTCCATCACCGTCCTCGCGACCGTCCCGGGTGCACCGTCGTTCGCCGGGCCGCCGGTCGTGCAGGAAGGTCAGGCCACGTTGTCGTGGACGGCTCCCGCCAACACGGGTGGCAGCGCGCTGACGGGCTTCGTGGTGACCCCGTTCATCGGTGGCCTTGCCCAGGCCGCGGTTGCCGTGCCCGGAGGGTCGACCACCTCGGCCACGCTGACCGGGTTGTCCAACGGGGTGACCCGCACGTTCAAGGTGGCCGCCGTGAACGGCATCGGCACGGGCCCGCCGTCGAGCGTGTCATCGCCGGTCACCGCTCAGTGGTGGCTGCCCTGGTCGTCAGGTCCGGCCGCCGTCGACCAACTGTTCGTCTGGTTCACCGGGAAGGCGCCGACGGCCTCGGAACTGAGCACGTGGCTGGGCCAGCTCGACGGCGGCACGAAGCGGCCCGGCGATCTCGTCGCGGTCCTCCGCGTCGGCCCGGACGCCACGAGCAACGTCGATCCGACCGCTCGGCTCTACTCGGCCTACTTCGTCCGCATCCCCGACAAGTCCGGGCTCGACCATTGGGTCAACAAGAAGCGCGGCGGCATGAAGATCTCGCAGATCTCGACCGAGTTCGCCCGGTCCTCGGAGTTCGTGCGCCGCTACGGAGAGATGAGCAACCGGAAGTTCGTCGAGCAGATCTACGTGAACGTGCAGGGTCGGACCGGGGACCCATCCGGCATCGACTTCTGGACCGGCCAACTCGACCGCGGCAACAAGAACCGGGGTCAGGTCATGGTCGGCTTCTCGGAGTCCACCGAGTACAAGCGCACCCAGGCCGACAAGCTGCACGCGGCGATCGTCGCCATCGACATGGACGGCAAGGCGCCGACCGTGATCGAGCGCGATGCGTTCGTGACTGCGTTGGTGGGGGGTTCGTCCCTGGCCGACGTCGTGCGGAACCTCATCCACACGGACGCGGTGTTCATCCCCCGGGCGAACTGAGGCTCACACCGGACCGTTGCTTCCGCGGCAGTCGCGGAGGCTCAGGCTTCGGGCTCCGTGTCCTCGCCGCCGCCACCGCCTCCGCCACCGCCTCCGCCACCGCCCTCGTGGTCGTGGTCGTGGTCGTGGTCGTGGTCGTGGTCGTGGTCGTGGTCGTGGTCGTCATACTCGTCGTCGTCCACCTCGTCGACGTTCTCGGCCAGCGCGGCGAGGGCGTCCGCGAGGGAGTCGAAGCGGCCGAGGTGCTCGGGCCCCCCGGCTTGGGCGTCCCACCCTTCGTCCCCGCTGGCTTCCTCGGCTTCCTCGGGCTCCGGGTCGAACAGCTCGAAGACCGACACGTCGGTCCGGTAGATCACGAGGACGCCGTCCTCGGTCTGCAGGATCGCGATGGGGTTGCCGTCGGGCAGCCCGTCTTCGGGGCCGGCCCCCACCGGCTCGTCGAGCTCGAGGCCGTCGGAGCGCAGAGCGATCAGTTCGAGGGCATCGGAGAACTCCTGGAAGCGGCCGAGCTCGAAGGCGCCTTCCTCGGAGATGGTGAAGACCGACAGGAGCCCGTCCTCGTCGCCGTCGAGGCGGATGCCGAAGCTGCGCTCGATGCCGATGAGCTGGAAGACGAGTCCGGTCTCCTCGTCGTCGCCCAGGACCTCCTCGAGGCGGGCGAGCTGTTCGTCGCTCGGCTCGATGATCGTGAAGTCGAACTCCTCGATGGCGCGGACCTCGTCGGGCCGCAGCAGCACGGGGTTGGCCTGGTCCGGCGACGACACCAGCTCCCCGCCGGCGAAGGCTGCATGGGCCTGGAGCTTCCCGAGGGCGATGGCCTTCTCGAGGGGCAGGAGCTCCACCTCGGCGAAGGCCTGCTCGCCGGCGCCAGGGTCGTCGGGATCGACCGGCGCGACGAACGTCGGTGCCACCACCTCACCGACGGCCCAGATGCCCACGACCCGCGAGGTGTCCGCCAGGAACAAGAAGCACGGCTGGCCGGGGGCCATGTCGTGGATGCGGTCCGACGGAGGCAGCGGGTAGCGGAAGACCTGGCCGAACTCCTCGAGCATCGGCCCGACGTCGAACGTCTCCGGGTCTGCTCGGAGGACCCAACCTCCGATCGGCGTGCCGTCAGAGGTGTGCGATCGCTCGTTGCCCATGGCTGTGGTGTAGCAGCCACAGCCGGCATCGCCGCACGCCGGTAGGTTGCGCGCCGTGGACACCTTCGATGTGATCGCGACCGAACGGGTCCGGCTGGCCGACGAACTCGACCAGCTGCATCCACCGGAGTGGGACGCCCCGTCGCTCTGCGCGGGCTGGACGAACCACGTGGTGGTCGCTCACCTCAACGTTCCGTGGTCGATCGGGCGGACGACCTTGCTGGCCGGACTGCTCAGGGCTCGCGGCAACATCGCCAAGACGATCGACCGGGCATCGCTGGACCTGGCCGCCGAGCTCGACCCTGCGGCGTGCGTCGCCCGCTACCGCGAGCACGCCACCGACCGGTTCACGCCGCCGACGCTCGGAGCCGAGGCGCCGCTCACCGATTGCGTGCTCCATGGTGCCGACATCCTCCAGCCGCTCGGCCGATCGGTCGACGTCTCGCCCGAGGCCCTCCGCACGATCCTCGCGTTCCTGGTCAGCCCGGCCGCCAAGCGGGCGTTCCGATCGGTCGGGATCGACGGGCTCGCGTTCCAGGCCACCGACCTCGACGAGACCTTCGGATCCGGCGCCCAGCTCGTGCGGGGTCCGGCACTGGCGCTGGCCGCTGCCATGCTCGGTCGCCGGCCGTTCTTCGAGGAGCTCGAAGGCGACGGCGTGGCCGTCCTGGCCGACCGCCTCTGAGCTGAGGCGCGCCGAAGCCCCGCGCCCCCTGAATTGGTGGCGCGGGGCTCGGGTCAGGTCAGGTTGCGGTCACGGGGGGCCGGCCGAGCGGACCGACGCGTCCTCGAGAGGCGTCCGCCTCCGTTGGCGCTGGGCTTGCCCCGAAGGTGGGGACGCGTCCTGCGGTGGGGACGTGGTCGCATCCGGCCCAGCGTCCGACGGTGGCGAATCGACCCAGAGGTTCGGACGAGGTGGGCGTGGGTCGCGGAAGTTGAGGTGGAACCCGGAGGTGTCGAGGCGTTCGTTCAGCGGGGGAACGTAGGTCGGCGTGATCACCCCCCGGTCGGTGGCTGCCGCCCGGGAGCAGTCGTGCTTGGGACGGATCGGGATCGGCCGGCCGCAGGTATCCATCTCACGGCCGAACCGATCGGTGAACGTGAGGGCGCCTTCGCCGGGACGAGGCAGGTCGGCATCGCCGGCAACGCCCAGCGCGCCGAGGTGGTGCATCCGGTGGTGGCGGCGGCACAAGGCGACGAGGTTCTGCGTGTCGGTGGGGCCGAAGTCCTCCCAGTGGACGATGTGGTGGATGTCGAGTCCGGTCGTGGCACCACAGCCCGGGACGGCGCAGCCGCCATCGCGATGTTCGATCAGGCGCCGCATCCGTCGCCCGATCACGCGGGTGGTCCGCCCGACGTTCAGCGGGACGCCATCGCGCTGGATGACGAGGCGAGTCTTCGCATCGCACAGCAGCAGTGCTTGCAAGGATGCGGGGAGGCGCGGGCCGAGGTGCAGCGAGAGCATCCCCTTGCCAGGCGCGCCCGCGTCCTCCTCGAGGTGGGCGTGGACGAGGTAGCGGTCGGTTCCCGGATGCTGGGCCTCACCAGCGCGCAGCGCGGCCTCGGCGGCGCACACCAGCCCGTCGGCGGAGGTGGCATGGGTCGTCTCGCCCGACGGAATGGTGGCCGAGCGCTGGCGGAAGACATCGTCCCGCATGGCCTTGATGGCCTGCTCGACGATGGCGCCCTCATCCGCCGGGAGCCGCGCGTGCAGCCACCAGCTCTTCTCGTCGACTCCCATCGAGACCTCGCGCGCCTCCTCCTGCGGCTTCGGTCGTTCCGGTGGCTTGGAAGCCTCGTCGTCGACGAACCCGAACCGGGGCAGGGTGCGGCGCAGTTGGCGCACCGTCATGAGCTGGCCCGTCTCGGTGGCATCGGCTTCGTAGGCCGCCGGCACGTGGCGGGCGATCTCGGCCGCCTGGTCCAGCGTGAGCGACCCCGCTTCCAGCGCGGCGGTGCAGGTCGGGAGCTCCGCGCGCCGCTTGGCCAAGCGGACGATGTCCTGGGCCCGAGACGGGGACAGGCCCGCCTTCCACGCGAGGTACATGGCCGGCGAGTGGACGCCGGGACCCAGGCCGAGCTTCTCGTCGACCACGGCGCCGGCGATGGAGACCAACTCGCCGTGCGCCGAGTTGATCACGCCCATGAGCTCGGCGATGCGCGCTTCGACTGCCTTGGTGCGAGCCGCGTGCTCCAGCGCTTTCGGGTCTGCATCGAACATGTGTTCGACTCTACCCAGGTTCCTCATGCAGTGCAAGCCCTTCACGGGAACTTTCTGGTGTGCGCTCAAGCAACTTGATCCCGACGCGCCGATCCCGGTGAACGAGGAACCCGTTGGCGCCCGCACCGGGCCTGCGGGCACGATCGCGGGGAAGGAGGTCGGTCATGACGGTCTGGCTCACCAGTGACCTCCACCTCGGTCACGCCAACATCATCCAGTACTGCGGACGTCCCTTCGCCGACGTCGACGAGATGGATGCCGAACTCGTGCGCCGCTGGAACGAGCGGGTGATGCCGGACGATGTCGTGTGGGTCCTGGGCGACCTGGCCCTCGGGTCGATCCACCACTCGCTGGCCCTGGCCGCCACCCTCGACGGCGAGAAGCACCTCGTCGCCGGCAACCACGACCGGTGCTGGGTCGGGAACCGCGGCCACGAGAAGTGGGTCGATCGCTACCGCGCCGCCGGCTTCGTCGAGATCGTCACCCGCACCGAGATCGACCTCGGCGCCGGCGTCGTCCTCCCGGCCTGCCACTTCCCCTACCAGGGCGACTCGCACGACGAGGACCGCTTCGAGCAGTACCGCCCGGTCGACGACGGCCGGTGGTTGCTGCATGGCCACGTCCACGAGAAGTGGCGCGTCCGAGGTCGCCAGATCAACGTCGGCTGCGACGTCTGGGACTACGCCCCGGTCGACGCCACCACCATCCGCGCTCTGGTCGACGAGCCGCTCGTCTCGTCGAGGTCCTGACCCTCGCGTCGCAGCACCAGCGCACCAGGTCCTCGCCGCCAGTGGACCGTCACTGCCGACGTGCGAGGCCACGCCAAACAAGAAGGTGGGGAAGGCCCCCAGGCAAGTGCTCGAGGCACAGTGAGGTCACACACCGAGGGCGTGGACAACCGGGGCGACCTTCCCCGCCACACATCGTCCACAACAACCACCAGAGCGTCAACCCGGCGAACCTCTTGACACCCTCCTCCGGAGGGGATCAGCCGGTGAGGAGGTCGGCGGGGGAGTCGGCCGGGGGTTCGACGAGCTCCCACGTGCGGCCGCGCTTCTCGTATCGCCACCAGCGGCCATCCGTGGTCACACGCAGCTGGACGTCGCGGGTCGAGAAGCGGTTGGAGCGGATGCTCAGGGCCATGACGTCGACGCCAGCAGCCTCGAAGGCATCGATCGCCGCCTCCACGAGCTCGTCGGTCGGTCGCCACAATGCCTCGTCCACCGCGGTCACCCCAGCGGCGCCGCCGTGGCGCCAACCGGCCGCCTGCAGCGCGAGGTGACCGGCAGGGATGGCCGATGCCAGACCGAGGTCGGTGAGCGGTACGTCCCGGTCGAGGCGATCCGCGGCGCGGCGCGCCAGGTCGGCGGGGAGGGAGAGGTCGAGCTGCGACGCCATGCCGTCGGCGAGCTGGAGCCAGGCCCGGCGGGCGGCATCTGCGGCCAGTTCGGTCAGGCCCGACGCGGTGAACGGCGCGCCATCCGGCGGGTCGGAGGGCCACGCCGCGGGCGCGCCCGGCTCAGCCGGCAGCTCTCGCCGGTGCGGCGGCTCGATCGACCGTTCGGCCCAGGCATCGCGCGCCACGATCCCCGGGTCCTCGACGGCCATCGCGGCCGTCACCGGCTCCCGGTCCCGGTCCCGGTCCCGGCCCTGGTCCCGGTCCCAGGCATCGTGGTCGCCCGGGCCAGCGCCCGTGTTCGTCGCGGCCATGGACAGGGACGCGGACGCGGACCCGGACCGCGACTCGGTCTCCCCGCCGTCCCCGCCATGCACCGACGAACCGCTCGAACCGGCCGCCCGCTGGCGGTGTCGGCGGATCGCCTGGAGCACCTGGTCCCGTGAGCGGCCCCGGAGGGTGAAGAGGACGAAGGGGTCGTCGTCGAGCGCGTCGGCCACCAGGTAGGCGACCGCGGCGGCGTGCTTGCACGGATCGCCCCAGTCCGGACACGAGCAGCGGGGCGAGAGGTCGCCGGGGCCGGGCAGGAGGTCGATGCCGACGGCGCGGACATCGTCGAGCACCTGGGCTTCGAGCTCGCCGTCCAGCAGCGCTGCGGCATGGGCGGCCCGGCCCGCGATCGCGGAGACCACGCGGTCCCACTGGTCGTCGTCGAACGTCGGCACCCTGATCTCCACCTGGTACGGGAGCACGCGGCTGCCCCGCACGAGGGCGGTGATCCGGCCGGGCTCGATCTCGAGGCGGGCGACGCGATCGTGGCGCGCGTAGGTGCGGCCACGCGACAACCGGTTGGGGTCGATGCCGCTGCGATGCTCGAGCGCGCCGACCCAGGCCCGTCCCCACCACGTGGCCCCGAACGTGCGAGCCGCCATCAGCCGTCGACCCCGCTCGACGCTTCGGCGCCCAGCGACACGAGCATGCGGAGGTCGTCGTCGCCCAGCTCGGAGATCCAGCCCTCGCCGCTGGTGATGACCGACTCGGCGATGGACCGCTTGGCACTGAGCAGGGCCGAGATCTTGTCCTCGATCGTGCCCTCGCAGACCATGCGGTGGACCTGGACGGGACGGTCCTGCCCGATGCGCCAGGCCCGGTCGCTCGCTTGGTCCTCGACGGCGGGGTTCCACCAGCGGTCGTAGTGGACGACGTGGGTGGCGCGGGTGAGGTTGAGGCCGGTGCCACCGGCCTTCACGGAGATGACGAAGACGGGGAACTCGCCGGCCTGGAAGCGGTCGACCATGTCCTGGCGCTTGGCCATCGGGACGCTCCCGTGCAGGAACTCGACGGGCCGGCCCGGTGCCGAGAGGTGGGCACGGAGCAGGTCCCCCATGGCCACGAACTGGGTGAACACGAGGACCGACTCCCCCTCAGAGGTGATGGTGTCGATCAGCTCGGTGACCGCGTCGAGCTTGCCGGAGCGACCCTTCACCGGCCCGGCCTGCTTGAGGAACTGGGCCGGGTGGTTGCAGATCTGCTTGAGGCCGGTGAGCAGCTTGAGCACGAGGCCGCGCCGGCTCATCCCGTCGGCCGCCTCCACCTGGGCCATGACCTCTTCGACGGTGGCGGCGTAGAGCGTCAGCTGCTCGGTGGTGAGCGGCACCACGTTGTCCGTCTCGGTCTTGGGTGGGAGCTCGGGTGCGATGTCGGGGTCGGACTTGCGGCGCCGCAGCAGGAAGGGCCGCACGAGCCGCGCGAGCGATGCCGCCACGTCCGCGTCCTGGTCGCGCTCGACCGGCACCGCCACCTCGCGGCGGAACCGCTCCAGCGGGCCGAGCAGTCCAGGCGTGGTCCAGTCGAGCAACGACCAGAGATCGACGAGGCGGTTCTCGACCGGCGTACCCGTCAGGGCGAAGCGGGCGTCGGCGGGGATCCGGCGAAGGGCCCGTGCGGTGCGCGAGAGCGGGTTCTTGATCGCCTGGGCCTCGTCGGCGGCGACCAGGCCCCACTCCTGTTCGCTGAGGGCCGAGGCTTCGCGGCGAGCGATGCCGTAGGTGGTCAGGACGATGGCGTCGGGGGGCACGTCGACGAGCGATCGTTCGGTGCCGTGGTAGCGGATGACCGGGATGCCCGGCGCGAACCGGGCCGCTTCGCGGGCCCAGTTGCCGAGCACCGACACCGGGCAGACCACCAGCGAGGGCTTGGCGATGTCCGTGCGGGCGACGTGGACCGCGAGGAACTGGACGGTCTTGCCGAGGCCCATGTCGTCGGCGAGCACCCCACCGAGGCCGAGGCCCGCCATCTCGCTGAGCCACGCGGCGCCATCTCGTTGGTACGGGCGGAGGTCGGCGTGCAGGCCCTCGGGTGGCACCCAGCGGTCGCGTCCGGTCGTGTCGGCGAGCCGCGCGCCCAGGGTCGCGAGCGGGCCTTCGATGGCGGCATCGATCTCCTCGCCGTCCACCACGAGCTCGCCGCTCAGCGCGGCAGCCAGCGCCTCGCCCGCGGTGACCTGCTTGCGCTGGTTGATGCGGGCCAGGCGCTCCGGATCGGCCCGGACCCACCGCCCTCGCAGGCGAACGACGCCACGCTTGGCTGCCACGAGGAGGGCCAGCTCCTGGTCGGTGAGCGCCTCGCCGTCGACCGAGGCATCCCACCGGAGCTCGCAGAGCCCGGCGAAGTCGAGTCCCGATTCGCGATCGGCCGCGACCGTGGGCGACGCGACGACTGGCGCCAGGTCGACCGTGGCCAGGACGTTGGCCGGCCACCGGACCTCGATGCCGCTGCCAGCCAACCGATCGGCGACGGGCCCGAGCAGCTCGGCGACCTCCTCCCCGTCGAGGTCGATGCGGTCGGGCTGAGCCTGGTCGAGCAGCCGGGCCACCGGCGGCCAGACCCGAGCGGCGCGCCGGAGGGCGAGCAGCACATCGCCCTCCACCGTTGGCCCGAACCGGGCCGCCAAGGAGTCGGCGGCGCGCCACAGGTCGACCGCGTCCAGTACCAGGCTGCGGTCCGTCACGCTGGCCACCTCGAGCACCGCTCGGAACGCGCCGGCCGCCGCCAGCTCGCCGTCGGCATCGGTTGCGTCATCGGTGGCGTCGGTGGGATGGATGCCCGGCCCGGCGCCGGCTCGGGCGGCGCTCCCGGCGGACGATGCCGGGGCATCATCGTCGGCCGCTTCCAGTCGCAGGGCGATGGCGGCTTCGGCCTCCGCCGATGACCCGGTGGCGACCAGCCATGCCGGCAGCGCGGCCCGATCCGCAAACCCGGGTCCTCCCTCGGCGTCTCCCTGGGGCACCACGATCGTGGGCGGCCACACCGCGAACGCGTCATGGCCGGCCGCGACCGGGGCCGCCGCGGTGCGGACGTAGGCGTCGGCCACCGCATCCCAGAACCGGGCCACCAACCAGCGCGGCGACGACACCCGGCGGGGCGCCGTCCCGGGGACGGCCGTGGCATGGGCGCCGGGTGGGAGGGCATCGGCGAGGGCATCTCGGGCGGCGACGTCAGCCGGCTCGAGCGGCCCGATCCGCCAACCGTCGATCCCGGCCTCGTCGACGCTCGGCAGCAGCCGGCCTCGGGCGATCAGGTGCAGCGCACCACGAGCGACTGCGGCCCAGGCATGGGCGGACGAGGCCGACGCGGCCCCGGGAGCGAGGGCGACGAGGTCGTCGAGCCCGGCACGGATCGGCACGAACGTGACTGGCACCTGGCGCTGGCGGATCGTCGATCCCGCCGGCAGGACCAGCTCCAACGTGTCGGTGAACGACGACGGGGTCCGGTCCGGGTGCCAGAGGGCCAACTGCCCGTCTCGCGCCGGTAGCCCGGGCACGAACACCACCTCGACCCCGGGCTGTTCGAGGAGCGAGCGGACCGGGGACATCCGGTCGAGCGTACGGGGGCGTGCCCGAAGTCGATCCCCTGGCAACCGTCGTGTGCTCGCACCTGTCGATGGGCCACAGTGGTCGGCGTCCACGAACGGGAGAACACCGATGCTCGCCGAGCAGATCCAGTCCGACCTCACCGCCGCCATGAAGGCCCAGGACGAGCTCAAGCGCTCCGTCCTGCGCCTGGCGCTCGCCGCCGTCAAGGACGCCCGGGTGTCGGGCGACACCGTCCGCGACCTCTCTGACGACGAGGTCCTGTCCATCCTGGCCAAGGAGGCCAAGCGTCGCGAGGAGGCCGCCGAGGCGTTCACCGCAGGGGGCCGCACCGAGCAGGCCGCCCGGGAGCTGGCCGAGCGCGAGGTGTTGGCCGCCTACCTCCCGGCCGCCATGTCCGAGGAGGAGCTGACGGCGATCGTCGCCGAGGCCCTCGCCGAGGGCGGCTTCACCGAGCCCTCGCAGATGGGCCTGGCCATGAAGGCCGCGACCGCGGCAGTCGCCGGGCGCGCCGATGGCAAGGCCGTGAGCGTCATCGTCAAGGCCCGTCTCGCCGGCGGCTGACCGGATGCACGCCGGTGCACCGGTCCACGCGCTCGGCGTCGACGCCGCCGGCTCGAAGGGTTGGGTGGGCGTGGTGGTCGGCGCCGACGGGTTCGTCGCCGCCCACGTGGCCCTCACGGTCGCCGAGCTGATCTCCGATGCCGAGGCGGACCCGTCGCTCGGCGGCCGTCCGTTGCTGGCCGTCGGGGTCGACATCCCCATCGGCCTCGTCGACGGCCCGGCTCGTTCGGCCGACCTCGCTGCCCGCGCCTTCGTGGGACCACGCCGCTCGAGCGTGTTCCCGGCACCGCATCCCGACGTCCTCGCCCTCGACGATCACGGCGAGGTCAACCGCCGGCTGGCCCAGCTCGGTCATCCCGGGTTGAGCATCCAGGGCTTCCGCCTCTTCCCCCGCATCCGCGAGGTGGCCGGTTTGGCCCACGACCAGCGTGTCGTCGAGGTCTTCCCCGAGGCCTCGTTCCGCGCCATGGCGGGTGAGCACCTCCAGTCCTCGAAGAAGACATGGAACGGCTCGGCCCGGCGCCGCACGCTGCTCGCCTCGACCGACCCCGCGATCGTCCTCCCCGGCGACCTCGGTCCGGCCGGCCAGGTCCCCGTCGACGACGTGCTCGACGCGGCCGCCGCCGCATGGTCCGCCTGGCGGGTCGCCACCGGCATCGCCGAACCCCACGGCCACGACATCGAACCCGTGACCGGCCGCCGCATCGCCATGTGGGTCTGACCTCCGCCCTCGAGGCGACGCTCCTGCGGTCAGGTCGGGTCGATGAGGCGGGCCCCGGCCATGAGCAGAGCGAGGTGCATGGCCCGATGACATCGAGCCAGCTCGGCGGCGGTGAGGACGAGGTGCATCGGTGTCTCGGTCGGCGGCCGCGGTGCGGCTGCGGAGGGGACCACGCGCTCGGGGATCACCCCGGGGCCGGGGGACTCGAGGACGGGCACCGGGTCGACCGGCGATTGGCCGGCCGGGATCTGGCCGGTGGGGGTCGGGCCGGTGGGGGTCGCGGGCCGGCTGCATGGACGAGAGCCCGGTTCGAGGAGGCGAGGTGGATGGTGTGGGGTCATGGCTCGACGTGCGCTCCTGCCTGCAGTGCGGTGATGGGTCGAATGGGTGGAATGGGTGGAATGGGTGGAATGGGTCGCCGGCGACGGAACGAGCGGGTCGCACCCCAGGGGGCGGTTGCGGCGATGGCGGTGGCAATTGGGAACGGCGATGGCGATGCCGATGGACGCCGGACGACGGCGGGCGCCGCTCGAGGTCGAGGGCGGGTCGGTGCCGGCTCCTCCCGGGGCCGGGGGCAGGGCCCCGGGAGGAGCGGATCCGCCGCCGATCAGTCCGTCGTGGCCTGTGCTTGCCGCAACGGGAGGTGGATGTCCGAGGTCCGATGGACGGCCGGCAGGGAGCCGGACTCGCCGTTGGTCGCCGTCCACGACAGGTCCCAGTCGAGCGTCGCCCGCACGGCCTGGTCCCCAGCCCGTTGGAAGATGTGCGTGCAGTCGCTGTGCTGCGACCGCCCCGACCGACCGGGTGCCCACGCGGACCCTCCGCCGGGACATGTGATCGACGTGCCGTCCGGGAACCGCAGGTGCAGCGCCTTCGGCGACGCCGTGATCGTGGCCGACAAGCCCGGGATCGTTGCGGTGGCGCTTGCCGGCCGGTCGTTGCGGGCCCAGAACCACGTCTCGACCCCGACGAGCAGCACCCCGTCCCGCGGTGGTGCGGTACCGATCTCGGGCTCCGGCAGCGCCAACTGCGCCTGCGCCGACGCCACCGCATCCGCCGTCACCGCAGGCCGGGGATCGGTCGGCAGGTACAGCGATCGATCCTTCCCGCCGTCCGCCTTGCGAGTGCAGACCTGCACGATGGCCCCCGTCTCGATGTCCAGCCCGAACGGACCCCGCATGCTCCACAAGTTCTCGATGTGGCACTCCGAGTACGGCGACTCATGATGAGCTGACCGGCCGGGCTGAGATGTGCCGCCGCGGCTAACAACGGCGACCTCACCGCCTTTGTCGCTTCTCGTAGCGGCCGCGTTCCCGTGGCTTGGGGACGATGCACGCGCAGTGGCAGGGATACCGCAAAGGGTCACGACGATCGCGAGGAACAGTCGCGCCTTCACCGGACGCAGCCCCCGTCGTCGTCCCAATGGTGCTCGACCACCTCGTTGGCGACCCGCCATCGCCCCTCGAACAGAGTGAGGCTTGCCGTCAGTTCCTCGGTATCAGTTCCAAAGTCTCCGCCTCCCGGCTGGTCCTCCGGACCGACAACTGCTCGATCGATCAGGCAGGCACGTACCGTCGCCGCCGCTGCACCGTCGATGTGACTGGCCATGATCGCCGGGTTCGGGACGCCGTGTGGATACCTCGCCACGAGGTGGCGCCTCCGGAGGTCTGCCATCACCTGTTGTAGGTAGGAGAGATTTGCGCCGATGTGGCGTCGTCGTAGCCGAGGATCGTCCGGATCTGGGTGCGAAAGGACGTTGTAGTAGTCCCGACTGGCTGCGAGGTAGGCGGCTTCGACTTCGGCCTTGGGGTCGGGGCGGGTGGTCGTCGTGGTCCGCGGTGAGGTCGTGACGGTGGTGGTCGGTGGTTCGGCGGTGGTGGTCGATGCGGCGTGCGGCGCGACGTCCTGGCTGTCGTTCGACGAGGAGCAGGCGGCCAGGACGAGCGCGGCGGCGGTGAGGGCCAGGACTGGCCGTCTCGCCCAGCGGCGCCATCGCCTTGAGGCCGATGGGCGAGACGGGGTGCCGGGGGCGACGCGGCGGCTGCAGCGGGTCGGGCGGGTGCGGGAGGCGGGTTCGCAGGTGACATCGGGCACGGGCCCCGTGTACCCCGACCAGTACCGCCATTACACCTCGAATATTTTCGGCCCTTTGTGCTACCCCTCGGCAGCTACAGACATTTCCGATGATTCGCCCGAGTCAGCGACGTCGACGGTGACGCCCTTCCAGAACGCGACGCGGTCCTGGATCTCGGCCGCGGCCTCCTTTGGCGTCGGGTAGTACCAAGCCGCGCCCGGGTTGACCTCGCCGTCGACGACCACGTCGTAGTAGCTCGCGGTGCCCTTCCAGGGGCAGATCGTGGTGGTGTCCACGTCCCGGAGGAACGCTCGGTCCACGGTGGCGGCGGGAAAGTAGTGGTTGCCCTCGACGATCACCGTGTCGTCGCTCTCGGCCAGCACGGCGCCGTTCCAGGTTGCCTTCGCCATCGTTCGCTCCTCAGCTTCGTTCGTTCCGAAGCGGGTCCAACCGCGGGGGCCCCGACATCCTTCCGGCGGACGGGGTGGAGATCAGGCGGGGCGGAGGGTGGCGAGCGGTGGGCGCTCGTGCAGAGCGATCGGCAGCGGCTGCATCCCCGGGCGGCGGAGCACAGCCGGGCCGGGTGGGCGGACGCCGGCGCGGTCGAGGATCGCCTGGGACACGGCCACCGCTTGGGGTCCGAGCTCGGCGAGGGTGCGGTTGCGATGGTGGCGCACGCCGAGGTCGACCTGGGCGACGTGGTGGGTGCCGACGGCGCGTGCAGCGTCGATCAGCAGGGCCACGTCGACGCCATACCCCACGACGAACGGCAAGCGCTCGAGCAGCCAGCGCCGCCCGGCGTACTCGCCGGCAAGCGGTTGGGCGATCTCCGAGAGGTCGGGGAAGTACTGGGCGAGGAGCGGCCGGGCGAGCAGCTCGGTCACGCGGCCGCCGCCCACGCCGTCGGCCTCGGGGCGGTGGTAGTGACCCTTCACGAAGTCGATCTCGGGGTCGAGCAGGAGCGGGCCGAGCATGCCGATGAGGAAGGCCGGGTCGAAGTCGACGATGTCGGCGTCCACCCACGCGACGAGGTCGCCGCTGGATTCGTGGACCGACTTCCACAGCGCTTCGCCCTTGCCGTGACCTTCGCCGTGGTCGGCCAGCACCTGCGAGGCATCGACCACGCGGGCGCCGGCGGCTGCGGCCACGGCGCCGGTGGCATCGGACGAGTGGTCGTCGACCACCACGATCTCGTCGATCAGGGCCGCGTCCACCATGAGCGCCTGGCGGATCGCGGCGACGACGAGGCCGACGGTGGCCTCCTCGTCGCGAGCGGGGATGCAGGCCGAGATCGTGGTGCCGGTCCGGGCCTTGGTGGCCACGAGGTCGACCAGGTCGAACGCGCCGGCGGCGAACGATCGCACCCCTCGGCCAGCCATGCGGGCAATCGTCACCGGTCCCGTCGGCGCTGGCAAGACCGCCGGATCCAAGGTGAGGTCGACGGGGGCAGGGGGAAGCTCCACGTGCAGGCTCATGGAGAGACGGTACGGAACGGTCGTGTCGTAGCGGTTTCTCGTCCGTGAAGCCGTCCCATCGGAAATCTGTCGCCACGCTTCGCCCCCCGTCGCCCGGGCGGTGGAACGGATGCGGGTCGCTACTACCATCGGCGACGCTTCGGCGGCCGCCGGAGCGCAGGTCGAAGCAGAGGTCCGCGTCCATGAGCGTCACCGTCCGAGTCCCCACCACCTTGCGCACGCTCACCGCGGGCGCCTCCGAGGTGGAGCTGGCCGGCGCCACGGTCGGCGACGTGCTCGACCAGCTCGAGTCCGCCCACCCGGGCTTCAAGGACCGCTTGCTGGATGACGAGGGTGGCCTGCGCCGCTTCGTCAACCTCTACGTGGCCGACGACGACGTCCGCTTCCGCGACGGCCTGGCCACGCCGGTGGCCGATGGCGACACCGTGTCGATCATCCCCGCGGTGGCCGGCGGCGCCGCCTGAGCCACCCCGGGCGGCGGCGGCCAACCTGAGCGAGCGAGCGAGTGCGGGGTGGGGCCGCGGCGAGTCACCGACGGCCCCTCCTGCCGCCGGCGACTCGGCCCGCTGTGCCGTCGCTTGCGCTCCGGCAAGGGAAGGGATCGGCGTTCTCGCCGATGTCCCCATGGGCCGTTCGGCCCTTCCGGCCGACGGTCCGAGGGCCCCGAGCCGGGTCGTGCGCTCGGTGGCGCGCCTGCCCTGCGTTAGCAGTCGACCCTCGCGGTTGCTAACGGGCCGCTCAGGTGGTTGGCTGTTAGCAGTCTCTCTACGAGAGTGCTAACCGTTACCGCCATCCGATCTCCAGGAGACCCCGGAATGCCCAAGATCATCGCCTTCGACGAGCAGGCCCGTCGCGCCCTCGAATCCGGCATGAACCAGCTCGCCGACGCCGTTGCCGTCACCCTCGGTCCGAAGGGCCGCAACGTGGTGCTGGAGAAGAAGTGGGGTGCCCCCACGATCACCAAGGACGGCGTCTCCGTCGCCAAGGACATCGAGCTCGAGGACCCCTACGAGCGCATCGGCGCCGAGCTCGTCAAGGAGGTCGCCAAGAAGACCGACGACGTCGCGGGTGACGGCACCACCACCGCCACCGTGCTGGCCCGGGCCATGGTCCGCGAGGGCCTGAAGAACGTGGCCGCCGGCGCCAACCCGATGGACCTCAAGCGGGGCATCGAAGCCGCCGTCGAGGCTGCGGTCAACGCCATCCACGCCTTGTCGGTCGAGATCGACGACAAGGAGCAGATCGCCAAGGTCGCCTCCATCTCCGCCAACAACGATCCGGAGATCGGCGAGGCCATCGCCGAGGCCATGGACAAGGTCGGCCGCGACGGCGTCATCACCGTCGAGGAGTCGAACACGTTCGGCATCGAGACCGACTTCGTCGAGGGCATGCGGTTCGACAAGGGCTACATCTCGCCCTACTTCGTCACCGACCCTGAGCGCATGGAGGCCGTCCTCGACGATGCCTACGTGCTGCTCGCCTCCTCCAAGATCAGCGCCGTGCGCGACCTCGTGCCGGTGCTCGAGAAGGTCATGCAGGGCGGCAAGCCCCTCGTGATCATCGCCGAGGACGTCGAGGGCGAGGCCCTCTCCACCCTCGTGGTCAACAAGATCCGCGGCACGTTCCGCTCGGTGGCCATCAAGGCCCCCGGCTTCGGCGAGCGCCGCAAGGCCATGCTGCAGGACATCGCCCTGCTCACCGGTGGCCAGGTCATCA
Organism: Acidimicrobiales bacterium; assembly: GCA_025463365.1. Lineage (GTDB taxonomy): Bacteria > Actinomycetota > Acidimicrobiia > Acidimicrobiales > Iamiaceae > Aquihabitans. The sequence continues at coordinate 6,772 of JAOBWM010000197.1, read as the reverse complement.
GCGAGGACGTCGGCCTCAAGCTGGAGAACACCACGGTGGATCTCCTCGGCACGGCCAAGAAGATCATCATCACCAAGGACGAGACCACCATCGTCGAGGGTGGCGGGTCGGCTGACGATGTCGCCGGCCGCATCAGCCAGATCAAGGCCGAGATGGAGAACACCGACTCCGACTACGACCGCGAGAAGCTCCAGGAGCGCCTCGCCAAGTTGTCGGGTGGCGTGGCCGTCCTCAAGGTCGGCGCCGCCACCGAGGTGGAGCTCAAGGAGAAGAAGCACCGCATCGAAGACGCGGTGAGCACGGCCAAGGCCGCCATCGAAGAGGGCGTCGTGCCCGGCGGTGGCGTGGCCCTCATCCGGGCCCAGGTCGCCATCCTCGAGGCCGCCGAGAAGCTCGAGGGCGACCTCGCCACCGGAGCCCGCATCGTGGCCCGTGCCGTGGAGGCGCCCCTCAAGCAGATCGCCCTCAACGCCGGTGTCGACGGCGGCGTGGTCGTGGCCAAGGTCAAGGAGATGACCGGCAGCGGTGGGTACAACGCCGCCACCGGCGAGTACGGCGACCTGCTCCCCTCGGTCCCCGATGCCGCCAAGGTCACCCGCTCTGCCCTGCAGAACGCGGCGTCGATCGCGGCCCTCTTCCTGACCACCGAGGCCGTCGTGGCCGACAAGCCGGCGGACTCCGCCGGTGGTGGCATGGGCGGCGGAGGCATGGAGGACTTCTGAGGTTCGCCGGCCGCCCCACCCCCCCAGGGGTGGCTGTGAGCTGAGCCCAGAATCGGAACGGCCGGCCTTCGGGCCGGCCGTTTCGCGTCATCGGTGGCATTCCCGTCGTTCGCGTGGTCGGCGTCATGGAGCGTTCACGGGCGAGTGATGGTGGGGTGACATGGGGCGCGTACGTTGGCGCCACTCTGGGAGCCGCTGCTCCGCCCGCGTGGCGGTGAGAGGACGACGATCACGCCATGGCCAGACGTCGGCGCACCACCGATCTCGACACCACCACCCGCTTCACGGTGATCCACGGCCACGAGCGCGCCTACCGCGTCTGTGGCTCGGGCCCGGCGCTGCTCCTGCTCCACGGCATCGGGGACAGCTCGGCGAGCTGGGTCCCGCTGATGCGCCCGTTGGCCGAGCGGTTCACGGTCATCGCGCCCGACCTGCTGGGTCACGGCGAGTCGGCCAAGCCCCGCGCCGACTACTCGGTTGCGGCATACGCCAACGGCATGCGGGACCTGCTCGATGTCCTCGGCTTCGACACAGCGACGGTCGTCGGCCACTCCCTCGGTGGCGGCGTGGCCGCCCAGCTCACCTACCAGCACCCGACGCGTGTGGACCGGCTCGCGCTGGTGGCCAGCGGCGGGGTCGCGCGCGAGGTGAGCGTCGCCCTGCGCTGGGCCTCCACTCCCGCCGCCGACGTGGTCCTGCCCATGTTGAAGTTCCCGCCTGCTCGCCTGGCAGCGATGGCCGCCATCGAACTGCTGCGGCGCAGCGGCACCGACATCGGTCGGGATGCCGACGAGCTCGGCCGGGTGCTCGATGCTCTGCCCGACGTGGCGGCGCGAGGTGCGTTCAGCCGCACCCTGCGGTCCGTGGTCGACTGGCGCGGCCAGGTGGTCACCATGCTCGACCGCAGCTACCTCGCCGAGGCGATGCCGGTGCAACTCGTGTGGGGCGCGCACGACGCGGTGATCCCGGTCTCGCACGGCTACATCGCCCACGACGCCATGCCCGGCAGCCGCCTCGAGGTGTTCGGGGAGGCTGGGCACTTCCCGCACCACCAAGATCCCGACCGCTTCCTCGAGGTGCTCACGGGCTTCATCGACGACACCGACCCGGTCGCCTTCGACCAGGAGCGCTGGCGCCGGCTCCTGCGCGAGGGCCGGCACCCGATCACGCGCCCGGTCGACGACGAGATTCCTGGCGCCACCAATCCCGCCACCGCTTCCGCCGGCGGCCGTCGACGCGAAGGTCGCCGTGGCCGCCGGCTGAGGCCCGGTGTCGGTCAGTCCTTGCTGCGCAAGGCAGCGCGGCGCTGGCGGTACTCGGGCTCGTCGATCTCGCCGCGGGCGAAGCGCTCGGCCAGGACCGACTCGCCCGAGTGGCCCGACAGGTGCCGCCAACGGCGGCGCCCGACGGTGCGGAAGACGAGGATCCACAGGGCGATGAAGAAGATCGGCGCAAGGGGGAAGAACGGGAACCAGGGGCCGGCGTGGCCGTGGTAGCCGTCGGTGTGCCAGTGCTCGGAGGCGATCAGCAGCGAGGTCATGCGGTGACATCCCTTCGGGAGACGAGGAACAGGGCCACGAGGGTCGCGAGCCCGGCATAGAGGGAGGCGGTGAGGGCCGCCCGGCCGAGGCCGAGCTCGACGGTGCCGCCGCGGATGAGCGAGGCGAGGACCTGACCGGGGAAGTAGCGGTAGCCCGCGGTCCACGAGTCGACGACGATGTTCTCGAACGGTCCGGCCCAGGCGAAGCCGACGCCCAGGGCGAGCGGCACCGAGCGGAAGATGACGGCGAGCAGCGTGCCGAAGACCGCCCAGCCGGCCACGCCGGCGAACACGGTGGCGTAGTCGCGGAGTCCCGCGCCGAGGCCGGCGGCCGAGAACCACGCGCTGGACGAGACGTCCTTGGTGGGCACCAGGGCCAGCGACAACACGAAGCTGAACGCCTCGGTGAGCGCCACCACCGCCGCGGCCACCAGCAGGATGCCGGCGAGCTTGCCGATGATCACCTGGAGCCGGTGCGGGTTGCGCAGCAGCAGGGCCCGGAACGTGCCGCCGGAGAACTCGGTGGCCACCAGCGCGATGAACGTCACGAACACGAAGAACCCGGCGAACGAGGCACCGATGGCGAAGGCCTGGGTGCCGCCGCCGTGGCCGGCGAGGCCGGCGAGCGAGGCGCCGTCCTGTCGGGAGGCGATGCTCGTGGCCTTGGCCGACGAGACGACGGTCAGGGTGGCCACCGCGGCGAAGAGCAGCGATCCGAGCGTGGCGATGACGATCGTCCGTCGTCGCAGCAGTCGGATCAGTTCGGCATGGATGATCCTGGTCATCGTGCGTCTCCTTGCACCATCGAGAGGTAACGGTCTTCGAGCGTCGTGCGGAGGGGGATGAGCTCCACGAGCACGATCCCGGCGTCGAACGCAGCCCGGTTGACCTCGCCGGCGAGGTCGGCGACGTCGGTGCCGTCGACGTCGACCACGAGGCGGTGGTCCTCCGCTGAGACCTGGTGGCCGCGGGCGGCGAGCAGCGAGCGCAGGTCGTCGAGCCGTCCGGCGGGCGGGACGACGGCCAAGCCGCCCACCACGCCGTCCAGCAGGGCTCGCGTCGGCCCCTGGTAGAGCGACTTGCCGGTGTCGATCAGCACGAGCCAGTCGCAGACCTGTTCGAGCTCGCTGAGGTCGTGGGACGACACGAGGACCGTGCGACCGGTCTCGGACAGGCGCCCGATGAGCGAGCGCATCTCACGCACGCCTTGTGGGTCGAGCCCGTTCGCCGGTTCGTCGAGGATCAGCAGGTCCGGATCACCGACCAGGGCGGCGGCGATGCCGAGGCGCTGCTTCATGCCGAGGGAGTAGCTGCGGTAGCGGTCGTCGCCGCGCCCCTCGAGCCCGACCTGGGCGAGCAGCGACGGGATGCCGCTGGTGTCGTGGCCGGCGACGGTGGCGAACACCCGCAGGTTCGCAGCGCCGCTGAGGGCCGGATAGAACGCGGGGCTCTCGATCAGGGCGCCGACGCGGGGGAGGTACTGGTCCGGCGCATCGATCGATGAACCGAGCACGGTGCCGGTGCCGGCGGTGGGTCGGACCAGCCCGAGGAGCATGGCCATGGTGGTGGTCTTGCCGGCGCCGTTCGGACCGACGAAGCCGGCGACGACGCCGGACGGCAACTCGATGTCGAGCTGGTCGACGGCTGTTCGGCCGCCGTAGCGCTTGGTGAGTCCGGTCACGGACAGTGCGGTGGATGTCATGCACCCATCGTCGGGCCGAGGAAGGGCGCCCGTCATCGGCCGCGGGGAGGCTTCGCGGCTACGTCGCCGGGAGTAGCGCGGGCCAGCTTCGGGCCGGCGGTGTCAGGCCTGCCACCCGGGACGGACGAGGCCGGTCTCGTAGGCGAACACGACCAGCTGAGCCCGGTCTCGCGCGCCGAGCTTGATCATGGCTCGGCTCACATGGGTCTTCGAGGTGGCCGAGCTCATGATGAGCCGGGTCGCGATCTCGTCGTTGGTGAGCCCTTCGGCCACGAGGGCCACCACCTCGCGCTCGCGGTCGGTCAGGCCGGCGAGCTCGGGGATGCCGACGGGATCCTTGGCCCGGTTGGCGAACTCGGCGATCAGCCGGCGGGTGACGCCGGGCGAGAGGAGGGCATCGCCGGCCACCACGGCCCGGACCGCTCGCAGCAGTTCGGCGGGCTCGGTGTCCTTGACGAGGAACCCGTTGGCGCCGGCGCGGATCGCCTCGAACACGTATTCGTCGAGCTCGAACGTGGTGAGGATGACGACCTTGACGTCGCCGAGGCGCTCATCGTCGGTGAGGCGCTTGGTTGCGGCGAGGCCGTCGATCCCGGGCATGCGGATGTCCATGAGCACCACGTCGGGGCGCAGCTCCAGCGCGAGCGCCACCGCTTCGGCGCCGTCCGCCGCTTCGCCGACGACGGTGATGTCGGGTTGGCTGTCGAGGAGGGCGCGGAAGCCGGCGCGGACGAGCGCCTGGTCGTCGGCGATGAGCACGCATATCACGACTGGCGCTCCGGCAGGTGGGCGGACACGCGGAATCCGCCACGGGACGCGGGGCCGGCTTCGAGCGTCCCGCCGACGGCGGTCGCCCGCTCGCGCATCCCGGTGATCCCGTTTCCCGGCCGCGGACCGGACCCGTCGGACGTCGACCCGCCGTCGGCCGCAACGGTGGCGGCGGCGAGGCCGATGCCGTCATCGGTGACCTCGATGTCCACGCCGTCGTCGTAGCCGACCCGGACGGTCACGTGGCCGGCCCGGGCGTGGCGGGTCACGTTGGTGAGCGACTCCTGCACGATGCGGTAGGCGGCGAGCTCCACCGACGCCGGCAGGTCGGTGGGGGAGCCGTGGCGTTCGAGGCTGACGTCGAGGCCCCCGGCGCGCACGCCGGCGACGAGGTCGTCGAGCCCGGACAGCCGGGGAGCTGGTGCCCGGGGGGCATCGTCGCCGTGGCGCAGCAGATCGAGGGCGGCCCGCAGCTCCTGGAGCGCCTCGCTGCTCGCCTTCTTGATGTGGGCCAGCGCCGGCCGGGCCCGCTCCGGCTGCTCGTCCACCAGGTGGAGGGCCACGCTGGCCTGCACGTTGATGAGCGAGATGTTGTGGGCGAGGACGTCGTGGAGCTCCTGGGCCAGCCCGAGCCGCTGCTCGGCGAGGGCTCGCTGGCGCTCCTCCCGCTCGGCCCGGCGGAAGCTGGCCGCTTGCTCCTGGCGGATGCGGACCACCTCCGAGACGGCGAGCAGCAGCGCCAGCCACCCGGCGACGACCGTGAGGCGCAACGCCGTCGATCCATGGCCGGACCGCGGGTCGACCAGCGATGCGATCACGAACCCGACGTAGCCGGCGCCCGCCAGGATCCAGGTGGGGCGCCGATGGCCGGCGCGCACGGCAGAGAAGATGGCGACGACCGCGCAGACGAAGATCGGCCCGTAGGCGTACCCGATGCCGACGTAGGCGTCGGCGAGGGCCACGGTCGCAGCCGCGACCGCGAGCGGCCATCGATCTCGGAACGCGAGGGCCGCCGGCCCGGCCAAGACCAAGACGACGGCGAGCACGTCCATCGGCCGCCGCTCGGGCTGGTTGCTGGCAGCTCCGTACGAGCCCACGAGCTGGAAGGCGCCCACGGCACACGCGGTGACCCAGATGGCGACCCGGGTCCGCGGTGACATGGGGGCACGGTACGCCCGGCCCCTCGATCCGTCGTCACCCCCGGGGCGCACCGCCGGCTGCGCCCGGGGGCGTAGTGGCGGGCCCGGCGTGGTGGAGCACCGGGCCCGCCACCGTGGTGAGGCCGGCTGACGGGAGGCCGACCTCACGACCGAGGCCTAGGAGTTGTCCCGCCGGTCGTTGGTGGTGCGCCACCGCTCGGTGGACAGCCATCGTGGGGCGGGACGGCGGGAGTAGCGCGACAGCGCCCAGAAGGCGAACGCCCAGGCGACCGGCATCGACTGGATCACGTAGGCGGCGAACACGATCGCCAACGTGAACAGTGCGATGGCAAGGTTCGAGACCGCGGCGAGCAGGCTCATGGGTCAGCTGCCTCCTGCCGCCATGATGTCGGCGTTGATGCGCTCGACCTTCTGGCGCAGCTCGTCGAGCTCCACCTTGACGGTCTGGAGCGACTTCGACGTCTGGGGCCAGGCGGCCCGGAACTGCGTGGCGAGGCCGCCGTCCCACACCTCGGGGTCGCACAGCTGGCGGCCCTGCTGGTCGAGCCGGGCGATCTGATCGGCGAGGCCGCCGTTGATGATCGACGTCATGGACTGGATCGCCGAGCGGGCGGCATCGGTGGACAGGACACGGGGCATGGGCACCTCCGAGGAGCGGGCGGGGACTGACGAACGTACAGTCTCAGCATCTTTCATGTCAATTCATGATGTCATCGATCAGGAAGCGCGACCTGGATGAGGCCGTCGTCCCCGGCCCCGGCCAGCCAGCCCCGGCCGGGCGGGAGTGACGTCGCGAAGCGGCGAGGGAGGCGGACGCCGAGCAGGTCGCCGTCTACGTCGGGGTCGGGTTGCAGGAGGAGGCCGGTGCGATCGGCGTGGA
>JAOBWM010000186.1 GCA_025463365.1 Acidimicrobiales bacterium | reverse complement strand
TCGACGTGGACGATCTCGCCGGTGGTCGCCGGGAACCAATCCGACAGCAGCGCCACCACCGCCTTGGCCGCGGGCTCGGGATCGTCGACGTCCCAGCCGAGGGGCGCCCGCTCCTGCCAGACCTCGTCGATGCGGGCGAAGCCCGGGATGGCGCGTGCGGCCACGGTGCGCAGCGGGCCGGCGGCGACCAGGTTGACGCGGGTGCCCGACGGGCCGAGGTCCCGCGCCAGGTAGCGCGCCGTCGACTCGAGCGCAGCCTTGGCCACGCCCATCCAGTCGTAGGCCGGCCACGCGACCGAGGCGTCGAAGTCGAGGCCGACCACCGACGCGTCAGGGCCGAGCAGCGGTCGTACCGCGCCGACCAGGGCGGGCAACGACCAGGCCGACACCTGCATCGCCACCGCCACGTCCGGCCAGGACGCCCCGAGCAGGCCGGACTCGTGGCCCAGGCAATCCGCCGGCGCGAAGCCGATGGCGTGCACGACGCCGTCGATCCGCTCGTACCGCTCGCCGAGTTGGCCGGCGAGGCCCGCCAGGTGGTCGGTGTCGGTCACGTCGAGCTCCAGGACCTCGGGCTCTACCGGCAGCCGGCGCGCCGATCGCTGGGTGAGCGAGAGGGCGCGGCCGAAGGAGGTGAGCACCACGGTGGCGCCCTGCTCCTGGGCCAGCCGGGCACATGAGAAGGCGATCGAGGACGGGGTCAAGACGCCGGTCACGAGGACGACGCGGTCGGACAGCAGCACGGTTGCTCCAGGGGTTCAGAGGGGCCCGTTGTCGTGGGCTCGTCGGGCAGTGGTCGGTCGCTTGGCCGCCAGGCGGCGCAGGGCCGAGGCCAGCAGCCGGCGGGTGTCGGCCGGGTCGATCACGGCATCGACGTACCCGCGTTCGGCGGCGATCTCGGGGGTGCAGTAGCGCTGGCGGTACTGGTCCTCCAGCAGGACGCGGGCGGTGTCGGGATCGGTGGCATCAGCGACCTCCCGCCGGTTCAGGATCGCCACCGCTCCCGGCGCGCCCATCACGGCGATCTCGGCCCGCGGCCAGGCGAGCACGAGGTCGTTGCCCATCGTGCGCGAGTCCATGACGATGTAGGCGCCGCCATAGGCCTTGCGCAGCACGACGCCGAGCCGGGGCACGCTCGCCGACGCGTAGGCGTGCACCAACTTGGCGCCGTGGCGGATCATGCCCCGCCATTCGAGGTCGCGACCGGGCTCGTAGCCGGGCGTGTCGACGAACGTCACCAGCGGGATGCCGAGGGCGTCGGCCCCCTGGACGTGCCGGGCCCCTTTGCACGACGCCGCGATGTCGAGCGTCCCCGCCCGCACGGCCGGTTGGTTGGCGACGACGGCGACGGACCTCCCGCCGAGGCGGGCGAAGGCGCACACCAGGTTGGGCGCGTGGTCGGGATGGACCTCCAGCACCGACCCGCGGTCGAACACGTCCTCGAGGACGGCGCGCACGTCGTAGGCCCGCCGCGACTCGGCCGGGACGATGGCCGCGGCACGGCTGGACCGGCGATCGACCGGGTCCGTGAGGTCCCCGGACGGCGGCTCCGCCAGGTGGTTGTCGGGCAGGTACCCGAGCAGCTCGGCGACGGCGTGCACCGCATCGTCGAGGTCCTCGGCCACCAGTGACGCCAGGCCGGTGCGGGTGGCGTGGATCTGGCTCCCGCCGAGCGTCGAAGCATCGACGTCGATGCCGGTTACCTGACGGACTGGCTGCGGGCCGTTCAGGTAGGCCGTGGCGTCGCGCGTGACGACCACGTGGTCGGCGAGGCCGAGGACCGGGGTCAGCCCACCGTGGACCGGCCCGGTCACCACGACGAGGAGCGGGACGACCCCCGACAGTCGGACCGCCCGATGCGCCACCCGGCCCCACGCGGCGAGACCGGCCAGGCCCTCGGGGCCCGGATCCACCGCCACCGAGCGCAGCACCACGACGACCGGGCATCCGACGTTGCCCGCCATCTCGAGCGCTCGATCGACGACGTCGGCCTCGGCTTCACCGGAGCCCCCGGGCCGCATCCCGTCGACCTCGGCCCAGGCCACGAGTCGCCCGTCCAACTCGCGCAGGTCGGCCCGGGCCGCGGCCGGGCGATGGGTTCCGAGCGGCGTCGGGAGCAGCGTCACCCCGGCGGCGCCAACACGAGCGAGGCGTTGTGGCCGCCGAACCCGAACGAGTTCGACAGCACCGGTGCCGGGCCGATCTGTCGGGGCACGCCGATCACCAGGTCGACGGTCGGGTCGACGTCGGGGTCGACGAGGTTGGCGACCGGAGCGACGGTGCCGGTCGTGGCCGCCGCCAGGGCCAGCACCGCCTCGACCGCTCCGGCCGCGCCGACGAGGTGACCGGTGACGCCCTTGGTCGACGTGACGGCCGGGCCGGCAGAGCCGAAGACCTTGGCCAACGCCGCAGCTTCGGCGGCATCGTTCAGCGGCGTCGAGGTGCCGTGGGCGTTGACGTGGCCCACCGCCCCCGGCGCGACGCCGGCGTCGTCGAGGGCCAGCTGCATGCACGCCACCGCGGCGTTGCCGTCGGGATCAGGGGCGGTGATGTGGTGGGCATCGCAGGTCGCGGCATGACCCGCCACCCGACCGAGCGGCCGGGCTCCGCGACGCTCGGCGTGATCGGCCGACTCGAGGACGAGGATCCCGGCCCCCTCGCCCATCACGAACCCGTCGCGCCCGCGGTCGAACGGCCGCGAGGCCGTCGCCGGGTCGTCGACGCGGCGACTCAGCGCCCCCATGCGGGCGAAGGCAGCCATCGCGGTGGGCGTGATCGACGCCTCCGCTCCCCCGGCGACCACGACGTCGACACGACCCGACCGGATCAGCTCGACGCCCTCGCCGATGCTGTTCGCGCCCGACGCGCACGCCGTCGACACGCAGAAGCTCGGCCCGGAGAAGCCGTGGCGCAGCGCCACCAGGCCGGCCGCCGCATTGGCCATCATCATCGGGATCAGCAGCGGGCTCACCCGAGCCGGTCCCCGCTCGACCCGGACCGCGATCTGGTCCTCCAGCGACGTGATGCCCCCGACACCGGTCCCGATCACCACCGCGACCCGCGCCGGGTCGACGGCGGGTCCTTCACCGGCCGCGACCAGCAGGCCTGCCTGGGCCAGCGCTTCCTCGGCGGCGGCGATGGCGAACAGGGCGACCCGATCGATCCGCCGGGCCTGGCGCGGATCGACCCACGGAGTCGGGTCGAAGTCGGGGATGGATGCGGCAAAGGGCACGGCCTGGTCGGCGGCGTCCCACGCCGTGATGGGCCCGGCGGCCGGTCGGGCGGCGAGCACCGCCTCGACCGTCGAGGCCGCGTCGGGCCCGGCCGGGGTGAGGGCACCGAGTCCGGTGATCACCACGTCGGGGCGCCCGGCCACGTCAGGCCGCCACGCCGAGCCGACGGGCCACCACGTCCGCGGCCTGGCCGATGGTGCGAACCGGCTCGAGGTCGTCCTCGGGGATCTCGACGGCGAAGCGGTCCTCGAGGGCCATCACCACCTCGGCCAGGTCGAGGCTGTCGGCATCGAGGTCGTCGGCGAAGTGCGTCGACTCCTGCAGGTCGCTGGGGTCGGCGTGCAGCAGTTCGACGCACGCGTCGTAGACGGCGGTGAGGATCTCGGATCGGTCCATGGTCAGTGCTCCTTGTCGGATGTTCGGCTTGCGGGGTGGGTGGGATCGGGGTGTGGGGTGGATGAGGGGCGGAGGTGGTCAGTGGCCCATGCCGAGGCCGCCGTCGACGGGCACGACCGCGCCGGTGACGTAGGACGCCGCCTCGCTGCAGAGGAACGTGATGACGGCCGCGACCTCCTCGGGGCGGCCCACGCGGCCGAGCGGCACGGTCGCCGCCAGCTCGTCGCGGCGTTCCGGGCCGGTGGCGTCGAGCATCGCGGTGTCGATCGGGCCCGGGGCGACGACGTTTGCGGTCACCTGACGGGACGCGAGCTCGCGGGCCAACGACCGGGTGAGCCCGACGAGACCGGCCTTGGCCGTGGCGTAGTTGACCTGGCCCGCCGACCCACTGAGCGCCACCACGGAGGAGACGTTGACGACCCGGCCCCATCGGGCCCGGGCCATGGCGGGCGCCACCCGGCGGACCACGTGGAACGTCCCGTCGAGCCCGGTGTCGAGCGGGCGGCGCCACTGGTCCTCGGTCATGCGCAGCACCAGCCCGTCGGCGGTGCAGCCCGCGTTGTTCACGGCGATGGCCACGGCGCCGAGCCGGGATTCGACCTCGTCGACGGCGGCATCGACCGCCGCCCGGTCGGTGACGTCGGCCGCCACCGCGATCGCCTGGCCTCCGGCGGCGCACACCTCGTCGACCAGCTGCCGGGCCGGCTCGGCCCCGGTCCGGTAGAGGACGGCCACCGGATTGCCGGCCGCGGCCAGGCCACGGACCACGGCAGCACCGATGCCACCGGAAGCGCCGGTGACGAGCGCCACCCGACCGTCGGCGGTCACCGGCCCCACCGCAGCAGGAGGCTCGTCCAGTCCAGGCCGGCGCCGACCGCGCTCAGCAAGATGATCGCCCCGTCGACCAGGCGGCCGTCGGCCCGGGCGGAGGCGAGCGCGAGCGGGACCGAGGCCGCGGACGTGTTCGCCCGCTCGGCCACGTCGACCACCACCCGGCCCTCCTCGATGCCGAGGCGCTCGGCGGCGGCCGAGATGATCCGCGCGTTCGCCTGGTGTGGGATCCACAGGTCCACGTCGGAGGGCGAGGCACCGGCCACCTCTAGGGCCCCGCGGCCCGATGCCGCGAGGGCGCGGGTCGCCCGCCGGTAGAGCTCGGGGCCGTCCATGCGCAGGTGCGGTGCGCCCGGCGGAACCTCGAGCACACGCGGCGCGGGCGAGCCGCCGAGTTCGCTTCCGAGGATCCCGCAGCCGCCCGGCGTCCCCGTGGTCGAGCCGACGACCACCGCGCCGGCGCCGTCGCCGAACAGCACGGCGGTGTTGCGATCGGCCGGATCCACGAGCGTCGTGAACCGATCGACGCCGATCACCAGCACCGTCGAGACCGACCCGTCCGACGCCAAGGCGATGGCCGTGTGCAGCGCGTGGACGAACCCGCAGCAGGCGGCGTTGAGGTCGAAGCCGCCGGCTTGGATCCCGAGCGCAGCCGCCACCCGAGAGGCGGTGGAAGGGCACGCCGAGTCCGGCGTCGCGGTGGCCACGACGACGAGATCGACCTGGTCGGCGTCCAGGTCGGCGTCCGCCAAGGCCCGCCGAGCGGCGCATGCCGCCAGCTCGGTGGTCGTGTCGGTGGGGCCGGCGACCCGCCGAGCATGGATGCCGGTCCGCTCCACGATCCAGGAGTCCGTCGTGTCGAGCTCCTGGGCCAGGTCGTCGTTCGTGAGCCGACGATCGGGGACATGGCCGCCGATGCCCAGGAACCGAGCCGGGAGCGTCGGTCGGAGCCGCAGCGGATCCGGGGCGACGGCCCGCGGGACGACGGCGTCGGCGGGATGGACCCAGGCCAGCGGCTGGCCGGCCCGCACCCGCTCGCCCGGCTGGGCGAGCATCCGCACGAGGAACCCACGGCAGAAGCTCGCGACCTCCGCCTGCATGCCGGGGCCTTCGACCCAACCCAGCACCGTGCCCGCCACGACGAGCTCGGCTTCGGTCGTGACGTCGCCCGCGGGCGCCGGGCGGAAGATGCCCGCACACGGAGCGACGACCATCCGGACGTCGAGGCGGATGCCGTCACCGTCGGGGCCGGCCTCGACCACGGCGCTCACCGGGACGCCCCGATCGGCAGGTCGTCGGGTGTCGCGACCTGAGCGACGGCGAGCTCGGGGTCGATCCGGCGGACCAGTCCCGTCAGCGTCGTGCCCGGGCCGACCTCCACGACCGTCCGGGCGCCCAGCCGGGCGAGCGTGGCGACGACCTCGCCCCAGCGGACGGGCGACACGAGGTGGGTCTGCAACCGGTCGGGCCACCCGGCGTCCGACGTCACCGGTTCGGCGTCGTGGTTCGTGACCACCGGGAGGCTCGGGGCGGTGAACGGCGTCCGATCCAACGCGGGGCCGATGGCGCGGGCGGCGGGAGCCATGAGCGGCGTGTGGAACGCACCGCCCACGGCCAGGCGCCGGGCCCGGCGGGCGCCCAGCTCCAAGGCTCGGTCGGCGACGTCGTCCAGGGCGTCCACCTCCCCGCCGACCACGACCTGGCCGCCGCCGTTGAGGTTGGCCACCCATGCCCGGCCGGGCGCGGCGTCGCACGCACGGACGGCCAGCTCCTCATCTGCCCCGAGCAGGGCGACCATGCCGCCAGCTCGCTCGCGCTGGGCCGTTGCCGTCGCCTCAGCACGGGCGGCGGCAAGCCGGATCCCTGCCTCGAGGTCCACCGCCCCCGATGCGATCAGCGCGGTGATCTGGCCGAGCGAGTGCCCGGTCATCGCCACCACCGGCTCGTCCAGCTCGGCCCGGAAGGCCTGCCAGGCCACCAGCGAGCCGACCAGGACCGACAGCTGGCTCGCCCGCGTGTCGGCGAGCTCGTCAGGGGTCGCGTCGAGCAGCAGGTGCGCGAGCGGGAGGTCGGTGGCGCGCTCGGCCTCGATGACCACGGACCATGCGGGATGTTCGAGCCAGGACGCGCCGAAGCCAGGGGCTTGGGCACCCTGACCCGGGAAGGCGACGGCGATGCTCACGCCGGTGCTCCTCAGGTTGGGGGTCGACCGCGGCGGGGGGTGGGCGGTCGATGGTTCAGACACAGTGTCTGCCGCGTTCGTTTCATCGAGATTGCCGATTCGTCTCGATCACGTGTCACCACGACGTCGAGCCGGCGGTCCGATCAACCCGTGGACGAACTTCTGGACCGAATCCCCCACCGCCCGCCGTTCCGCTTCCTCGACCACGTCGACCGGTGCGATCCGGGCCGATCGGTGTCGGCACGCTGGCGCATCACCGGCGAGGAGCCGTGGCTCGCGGGCCACTTCCCCGGCAACCCCGTCGTGCCGGGCGTGCTCCAGCTCGAAGCACTGGCCCAGGCCGGGGCGGTCGCCCTGCTGAGCCATCCCGACCACGCGGGGCGGCTCCCGCTGTTCGGGGGCGTCGAGGAGGTCCGGTTCCGGCGGACCGTGCGACCGGGCGACGAGATCCGCCTCGACCTCGAGATCGAGCGGCTCAGCCGGCGCGGGGGCTGGGGCCGCGGCCGGGCCACCGTGGAGGACGAGGAGACCTGCGTCGCCCGCCTCTTGTTCGTGGTGGTCGACGCCCCTACTGGCCCCTGAACGTCGGCGTGCGCCGGCTGCGGAAGGCGTCGATGCCCTCGGCGAAGTCGGCGCTCTCCCATGCCCGAGCGAACGCCGACGCCACGTCGGGATCGTCGGCCGGCGCCGCTTCGAGCCGGTTCAACATGAGCTTGTGGCCCGCGATGGTGAGCGGGGCGAGGGTGGCGATCTGATCGGCCCACTCGAGCGCCTCGGGCAGCGCTCCCTCCCGGTTGACCAGACCCATCCGCAAGGCGGCGTCACCGCGGACCACCTCGGCGGTGAGGAGCATGGCCCGAGCGGTGCTCTGGCCGGCGAGGGATGCCACCCGCTGCACGGTCCAGTGGTTGACCATCAGCCCGAGCTTGGCGGCCGGGATGCCGAAGCTGGCGCCGGCCGTGGCCACCCGCAGGTCGCACGCCACCGCGAGCTGGCTGCCGGCTCCGAGCGCGGCGCCCTCGATGGCGGCGATGGTGGGGAACGCGACGTCCCGCAGGCGGTCGAGCACGCCCTGGAGCAACGTGGCGAACGAGGCATCCTCCACGCCCGTGAGGTCGGCGCCGGCGCAGAAGTGGCCGCCCGAACCGGTGAGCACCAGCACCCGAGTCGGACGGGCGCTGACCTGGGCCAACACGTCGGTGAGCTCGCCGAGGGTGGCGTGGTCGAGGGCGTTGCGCCGCTCGGGCCGGTCGAGCGTCACGATGCTGATCGCCTCGTCGGCGCCTCGGGTCTCCACGTGCACGGTCACGGCCACCTCCGGCTGATCAGGACCGGCCGACCCTAGCCACGCCTCAACGCCGCTCGATCGGACCCATCCGGAACATTCTCGGGTTCGGGGCGTCGGAGGTGGGATCCGAGGGACGATGGAGGGGTATGGGACGACGCGGCGCAGGACGGGGAGGGAGGCGGTGAGCCCGACGGCCACCCCCCGGCCCACCAGGGGCGCCGGCGACCCGGGCGCCGCCGGTGCGGCCCTGCTCTCGGCCTACGACCGGTCGCTGCCGCAGGTCTACGGCTACCTCGTGGCCCGGGTCGGCGTGCCGGCCGTGGCCGAGGATCTCACGTCGGAGACCTACCTCGCCGCGGTCGACGCCATCGGGCGCGGCACGTTGCGCGAGCCAACCACCGCGTGGCTGATCGGCGTCGCGCGCCACAAGCTCGTGGACCACTGGCGACGCCAGGGCCGCGAGGAACGGCGGCTCAGCGCGGTGGCCGACCTGACCGAGACCGTCGACGATCCGTGGACCGTCCGGCTCGAGATCGCCCACGCCCGCGAGGTCCTCGCCGGCCTCGGCCCCCACCACCGCAGCGCCCTCACCTTGCGCTACCTCGACGGCTTGGCGGTGGCCGAGGTCGCCATGGCCCTCGACCGCACCCTGCACGCCACCGAGGCGCTGCTCGTGCGAGCCCGGCGCGCGTTCCGCACCGCCTACGAGACCGACCAAGGAGGGACCGTCGATGCCTGATCCCACCGATCCCTTCATGGACCTGCGCCTGCCGGCCGCCCCCCTTGCCCCGCGACCCGCGTTCGCCGGCGAGCTCCGGGCCCGCCTCGAAGCCGCCCTCGGTCCGAACACCCCTGCACCCGCCGCCCGACACACCACCACGGAGGCCACCATGTCCACCACCGACGCGTCCAACACCGACGTGCCCACCACCGACCACCCGAGCGCCACCTCGGCGCTCACGCCCTACCTCGCCGTCGACGGTGCCGCCGCTGCCATCGATTGGTATCGCGACGTGTTCGGCGCCATCGAGACGCTGCGCTTCGCCGGCGACGATGGCCGCATCGGCCATGCCGAGCTCGCCATCGGCACGGCCCGCGTGATGCTCGCCGACGAGTACCCCGAGATCGACGTGATCGGCCCCACCCATCGAGGCGGCACCACGGTGTCGCTCCACCTCGAGGTCGTCGACGTCGACTACACGTACGGCCGAGCGGTCGGTGCCGGTGCCCACGCGGACCGCGAACCCGCCGACCAGGGCCACGGCAACCGCAACGCCACCATCACAGACCCGTTCGGGCACCGCTGGATGCTCTCTCAGCCGATCGACGCGGCGCGGGCCCAGACCGCCGCAGCGGTGGCGGGGCAAGGAGGCGACGGCAAGGACTGGACGGTCACCGGTCGCAAGCCGGTCGAGCCGGCCTACCTCACGTTGCACACCCCCGACCTCGGCCGAGCCCGCACGTTCTACGGCGCACTGTTCGACTGGGAGATCACCGACGGGAGCGTGCCGGGCGGCGGACACATCGCGAACACCCACTTCCCCATGGGCCTGGCCCCCATGAACGACGAGGTCGGCCAGGGCGGAACCATCTACTTCCGGGTCGACGAGATCGACTCCTACGCCGCACGCGTGGTCGAGCTCGGCGGCCAGGTGCTGTCGGTCGAGGACCACCCCTCGGGCGGCAACGCCGCCTGCACCGACGACCAAGGCCGCCGCTTCGACCTCTTCCGGCCCAACCCGGGGTACTGACCTACCCGGTCGGCGCGCCGGCGGGCTGGGGGGCCGGCAGCGCCGGCTCGTCCGCCGGAGGCACGTCGGCGGCGGCCACCTCGGCCAACACGGCGTCGGCTGCGGCCTGGCGTGCAGCCGTCGGCGGGTCGGGGTCGTACAGGGCGTCGTCGAGGCACCGACCGACCTCGGCCAGGCGCTCGTCGCGGTACCGCACGGCGAGCGCGGTACCGAAGGCGGTGGCCGTCTCACCGGGCAGGCGTGGCCGATCGGCGCGCTCGCCGAGCCGGGCGAAGGCGCGATCCGTCTTGGTGATCCAGGTCGTCGGGCGGGCGGCTCGGCGGGCTCGGCCCCGCCGGACCAGCGCTCGCAGCGGCCCGGCCGCGACCAGCGCGATGGCCAGGCCACCGGCGAGGTACGCCCAGTGGTGGGCCAGCCAGTTCGCCCAGGTCCCGCTGGGCTTGTCGGCGCCGGCGAACGGAACGTCGGCGGTGGGATCGAAGGGCACCCAGCCGATCGTGGGGAACCACACCTCGGCCCACGCGTGGGCGTCGCGGGCCCGCACGGTGAACTGCCCGGTGATCGAGTCCTGCTCACCGGGCACGAAGCCGGTCACGAGACGGGCAGGGATCCCCGACGACCGGGCCAGTACGACGAGGCTGGAGGCGATCTGCTCGCACCAGCCTTCCTTGGACGTGAAGAGGAAGTGGTCGACCACGTCGACGCCCTTCGGCGCCAGCGGCGCGTCCAGCGAGTAGTGGGTGCGACCGCCCATCCACGCCTCGAGCGCGACGATCTTGTCGTAGGTCGACGTGGCGCCGCGGGTGGCGCGCAAGGCTGCCGCCCGCACCCGGTCGGTGGCGACCGGCGGCGACGCGTACCGGCGCCGGATCGCAGCCGGGACCGGGCCGTCGGCCCGGCGGAGTTGGCTCTCGGAGTAGGGGATCCGCTGGCTGCGCACGGTGTAGACCGCGCCCTTCCCGAGCGGCCCACCGACCATGGTCCCGTCGGGGTGCTGGACCACCGCCGCCTTCGTGTCGACCGACGAGGCCGATGCCGCCGCATACAAGACGTTGGCGTAGTCGACCTGGATCCGGAACGTCTGGGTCACCACGTCGGAGCCGCCGGCGCCCAGGTCGTCGGCCTCGTGGGTCAGTTCATCGCCGAGTCCGAGCTGGTGCAGGCTGGTGTCGGACCGGGTCCAGCTCCGGCCGTCCCAGCGGTCGAAGGTCTCGCCTCGCCAGAACGTCTTCCGGTTGGCGTCGACCGTGAAGACGACCTCGTCGGTGAGGGCGGGGCGGGTCGTCATGTCGAGCGAGCGAGCGGCGCGCAGCGCGGTCTGGCTGCCGCTCTCGCCGAGGGTCGGTCCGTTCCCGACCCGGGCGTCGTGGCCGACGTGGCGGGCCACGGTCGGCGTCGCCAGGACCGCGAAGATGACGACGGCAAGGGCGATGAGCACGCCGGACCGGAGGGTGGACCCGACCGGTCGCGCCCCAGCGGCGACGCCGCCCAGCGCCGGATTGGCGTCGGTGCCGATGCGGTCGGTCAGGACGAACACGGCCACGGCACAGACGGCCCATGCCACGAGGGCCTGGCCGCCGATGCCCACACCGCCCACCGCGATCCCGAAGCGGACGAGCATCAGCGCCGACAGCGCCAGCACGCCTCGGGCCACGAGCCGGATCGACAGCGAGGGCAGACCGAGGATCGCGAGCGGCGTCACCAAGACACCGACCAAGAAGCCGGTCGACGGATCCAGCCGCCCGCGGGCCGCCATCTGGCCGGCGAGACCCGATGCCAAGCCGGCCGAGAGCAGCAGCGACGTGAGCAGCCAGGGCGGGATGCCCTCGCGATCAGGGTGGCGCGAGACGGCGCTCACCGGCCGATCTCCACGATCGGCCATCCCGCGGGCGCCTCTCCCGGCGGACCCACGACGGCACGGGCGATCCGGCGACCGGCATCCACCGTCGTCCGCACGCGGCCGGTGGTCGGGCCGCCCCGCTCGCAGGTGCACAGCACCAACTGGCCACCCGCCGCCAACACGGACCGAGCCGCCCCGAGGGCGTAGGCCGCGGCGCGCTCGGTGTCGGGCCCGAGCCCTTGGAGGTCGAGGATGATCGCCTGGCCGACCGGCGCCGGCGGTTCCATCTCCCGTACCACGAGCGAACCGGCCCGGGCCGTCGAGGGCCAGTGGACGAGGTGCGCCGGATCGCCCGAGGTGTAGGGCCGCACGGACCGCACGAGATCGACCCCCGGCAGCCCGAGGGCGATCGGGTCGGTGCCCCCGTCGACCGGTGACGGGGCCGGCTGCCAGCTGATGTCCAGTGGCCGGGGTGCGACCTCCACCACCACCGGGAGCTCGACGGCGTGCACGTGGTGGGCGGCGAGCACGCCCATCGGACCGGTGACCCGGACCTCGATGCGGACCACCTGGAACAACCCGCGGCGATCAGCCAGGTGCAGGAGCTCGCCCTCGCCGGGCGCCGCGGTCCGGTGCCAGGGCCCGGTGGGATCGAGGACCCGCACCTCGCAGCCCGAGGATCGGCCCGTGACGATCACCCGCAACGGCACCAGTTCGCCCACGGTGGCATCGCGCGGCGAGGTCGCCGAGACCGACACCTGGCGCACGGCAACCAGCGGGAGCGCGATGCCGAGCACGAGCGCTGCCAGCAGGACGAGCCAAACCAGGGCGAACACCTGGCGATCTGCGGTCTGCGGTGGCGACATGGCCCCGATCAGCACCGCGCTCAACAGGATCCCTCCCATCCCGGTGAGCCGGCTCCCACCGACCCGGTCGTAGGGCCGCGAACGCAGCAGCGACGGGTTCGTGACCGCCGGCCGGGGCGGAGGCACCGGTGGGGGCGGCGACACGCGGATCCGCCGCTGTGGTCCGGGCCCCAATGGCGCGGTCACGGCCTCGGGACGGGCGTCCGCTGGGCGATGTCCGCCACCACGCGGCCGGCCCCGACGGTGTCGACGACACCCCCGACGCTCACGCGGTGGGCGAAGGCCGGGACGACGACGGCTTGGACGTCGTCGGGGGTGACGTGGTGGCGGCCGGCCACGATCGCGTGAGCCCGGGCCGCTTGCACGAGCCCGACGGTGGCCCGGGGAGAGGCGCCGACCGCGAGCTCGGGATGGCGTCGGGTGGCGGCCACGAGGTCCAGCACGTACTCGACGAGGGCGGGCGCGCAGTACACGTGGTGGACCGTGGCGATCGCCCGGGCCACCCGCTGCGGGTCCGCCACGGCCCGCAGGTCGGGGAACACGTCGTTGCCGCCGCGCCCGGTCAGGATCTCACGCTCCGCCTCCCGGTCGGGCAGGCCCATCGCCAAGACGAGGGCGAACCGGTCGAGCTGGCTCTCGGGGAGCGGGAACGTCCCCACCTGGCCGTGCGGGTTCTGGGTGGCGACGCAGAAGAAGGGGTCGGGCAGCGGATGGGTGAGTCCGTCCACGCTGACCTGGTGCTCCTCCATCGGCTCGAGGAGCGCGGCCTGGGTGCGCGGCGACGCTCGGTTGATCTCGTCGACGAGCACCACGTTGGCGAACAACGGCCCCGGCCGGAACGTCCACGATCCGTCGCCCTGGGAGTACACCGAGGTGCCGGTGATGTCGGACGGCAGGAGGTCGGGCGTGCACTGGATGCGACCGAACTTGCCGCCCAGCGCCGCCGCCAGGCTCTTGGCCAGCAGCGTCTTGCCCGTGCCCGGGAGGTCTTCGACCAGGAGGTGGCCGCCGGCCAGGAGGGCGACGATCGACAGACGAACGACCTCGTCCTTGCCCCGGACCGCGGACGCGACCGTGCGGAACAGGTCGGAGGCCAACTCGATGGCCGCCTCGGGCCCGTCGGGGGTCGCCGCGGAAGCGGCCACGGTCTGCTCAATGCTCATCGTCGGTGCTCCATCGGGGTGGGCGCTTCGCTCGGAAGGCGGCGATGCCCTCCGCGGCGTCCTCGGTCGAGGCCGTCACGGTGAGCAGCGGATGCAAGAGGCGCAGGGCGTCCTCAGCTGCGAGGTCCCACGCGCCGTAGAAGCCGTCGCGTCCGAGCTTCAGCGCCACCGGGCTCTTGGCGCGCAGCGTGGCGGCCAGCGTGGCCACGGCGGCATCGAGGTCGGCGGGCGACACCACCTGGTTCACGAACCCGATCCGCTCCGCCTCGACGGCGCCGACCCGCCGGCCGGTCATCATCAGCTCGAGGGCCTTCTTCGGGGGCATGGAACGCGTCAGCGGCACCGTGATCATGTGAGGCCACAGGCCCACGTCGATCTCGGGCGTCCCGAACACCGCGTCGTCTGACGCCACCACGAGGTCGCACGCCAGCGCGAGGCCGAACCCGCCGGCGAGTGCGTAGCCCCGGACCCGGGCGATGGTGGGCTTGCCGAGCTCCCACAGCGCCCGGAACAGGCGGGCCATCTCACCGCGGGCGTCGTGGAGGTCGCCGTAGGAGGCCCCGTCGGCCATCCCCGCCAGGTCGGCGCCCGCGCAGAAGGCCTGATCACCAGCGCCCGTCAGCACCAGGACGCGGACGGCAGGATCGGCCTTCGCGTCGGCGACCGCCTCGCGCAGCCGGCCCATCAGCGCCCACGAGAGCGCATTGCGCTTGGCCGGGCGGTTGATGGTGATCGTGGCCACGTGGTCGGCCACATCCACCAGCAGCTCGTTCCCCTCGTCGGTCATGGCGGACGACGCTAATGGCCTTCGGTGCCGTCGCCCGGCTGGCGAGGGTGGCCCGGCGGCGCGTTGTCGCCTCGCCGGAGCCGGCTGCCGCGCCGCCTCCACTGCACCGCGGCCAACAGCACCGCCACCGCTGCGACCCCGAGCACCTGTGCCATGGGGCGAACGCTACCGAGGGGCGGAAGTAGGGTCCCCGCCGGTCCGGGCACAGGGAGAGGCACCGATGGGAACCGAGCACGTCCTGGCGATCGATCTGGGGACCGGTGGGCCCAAGGCCGCGCTGGTCACGACCGAGGGTCGCATCGCCGCCCACGAGTTCGAGCCGACGCCGCTCGAGCTGCTCGGCGGCGGCGGTGCCGAGCAGGACCCCGACGGCTGGTGGGCGGCGATCACCACCGCGGTGCGCCGTCTGCTCGCGGGCGGTCACGTGCCGGTTGACGACATCGTGGCCGTCGCCGTCACGAGCCAGTGGTCCGGCACGGTTGCCGTCGACGCAGCCGGCACGCACCTGTACCCGGCGGTGATCTGGATGGACTCGCGGGGCGCGCCGTACGTCCACGAGCTCGTCACCGGGAAGGTCAACGTGGCCGGGTACGACGCCCGCCGACTGCAGCACTGGATCTCCCGGACCGGCGGCATCCCGAGCCACTCGGGCAAGGATCCGATCGCCCACATCCTCTGGCTGCGCAACGAACGGCCCGAGATCTATGCGGCCGCGCACGCGTTCCTCGAGCCGTGCGACTACCTCAACGCCCGCATCACCGGCCGCCAGGTCGCCTCGTTCGACTCGATCGTCGCTCACTGGCTCACCGACAACCGCGACCTCACGAACGTCCGCTACGACCCGCAGCTCCTGGCGTGGTGCGGCCTCAGCGAGTCGCAGTTCCCCGAGCTCGTCCCGTCGGCGACGGTGGTCGGCACCGTCCTCGCCGGCGTGGCCGAGGAGTGGGGGATCTCGCCCAGCACCAAGGTCGTCACGGCCACCGGCGACGTGCACTCGGCGGTGGTGGGCTCAGGTGCCCTCGGGAACTACGAGGGTCACCTCTACATGGGGACCTCGTCGTGGCTGTCCTGCCACCTGCCCAAGAAGAAGACCGACCTGTTCCACAACCAGGCGGCCCTCCCGTCGGCCGTGCCGGGCCGGTACTTCCTCGCCAACGAGCACGAGGTCGGGGGCGGCGCCCTGATCTGGCTGCGCGACCAGGCCGGGATGATCCGCGACGTCGACGAAGCCAACGACCTCGCGTTGCAGTCCGTGCCCGGCTCTCACGGCGCCATCTTCACGCCATGGCTCAACGGCGAGCGGACCCCGGTCGACGACCACTCGATCCGCGGCGGCTGGAACAACGTGTCGCTCACGACGAACCGCGCGGACCTCGTCCGCTCGGTCTTCGAGGGCGTTGCGTACAACAGCAGGTGGCTGCTCGAGACGGTGGAGAACTTCGTGAAGCGGCCGCTCGACGGCTTCAACTTCATCGGCGGCGGCGCCCGGTCCGACCTGTGGTGCCAGATGCATGCCGACGTGTGCGACCGGGTCGTTCGCCAGGTCGCCGAGCCGCAGCACGCCAACACCCGGGGCGCCGCCTTCGTGGCCTGGCTCGCGCTCGGCCGCCAGACGCTCGACGACCTCAACAAGGCCATCACCATCGAGCGCGAGTTCCAGCCCGAGCCCGAGGCCCGCGCCGTCTACGCGCCGCTGTACCAGGAGTTCCTCAAGCTCTACAAGGCCCACAAGCCGATCCACGCCCGGCTGAACGGCTGAGCTCAGGCACGCCGCGCATAGGTGATCGTGACCCGGCGATTGCGG
Source organism: Acidimicrobiales bacterium (assembly GCA_025463365.1). Classification (GTDB taxonomy): domain Bacteria; phylum Actinomycetota; class Acidimicrobiia; order Acidimicrobiales; family Iamiaceae; genus Aquihabitans. Next base: position 17,016 of record JAOBWM010000186.1, on the reverse strand, counting down.
GCACGACCGGCCGGATCGTCGCTCCCGTCCTCCTTCTGGTTCGGGGCGACCGGTTCGGTGGCGCCCTTGCCGGCCACCGTGAACCGATGCCCCGGCGCCTTGGCGGCCAGGGCATCGCGAACCGCCGTCGCACGTCGCAGCGAGAGGTCCGCGTTGTAGGCGGCGCTCCCCTTGGCGTCGGTGTGCCCGACGATGGCCACGGGTCCCTTGGCGCGGTGCTCGATCTCGTTCGCCACCTCGGCGATGCGGGCGGCGGTCTCCGGCGGCAGATCGGCACGGTCGAACGCGAACAGGACGTCGGCGGCAAGGGTCACCTGCACCTGCTTCGGCGTCTCCTCGGTTCGGACATCGCCCGAGATCGACTCCACCCGACGCACGATGACGACCGTCCGGCGCTTGATGGCGACGACCCGGGGCTCCCCGTTTCCTTGGCCTTGGCCTTGGCCTTGGCCTCGGTCTCGGTCTCGGTCTCGGCCATGGGCCGTCGCGGGCTTGGCGGGCGAGCCGACGACGCCGAGGGTGCCCAAGACCATCACGGCGAGGGCCGCGGTGGTGCGGCATGGCCGGCGAGTGCTCATCGGATCTCCAGTCCGACGATCGGGTCGAAGCCGGGGACCGTCAGGTCGACCTTGTCCACGGATGCCGGTGGGGCGGTGACGTCCGCATACATCGATGCCGACTCCCCGGGTGCCACGTCGAGGGCGTTCAGGTCGCCGGAGCAGAGGCACACGTCGTCGGAGCCGACGAGGGTCAGGTACTTCTTGTCGTGAGGCCGGTCGATGAGGGCGACCCCGGCAACGTCGTACTTCGGTGAGACCGGTTCCCCGAGGCTCTTGAACGGCTCGAACGTGGGGCCATCCTCCGAGGTGTTGGTGATGGTGAACCGGACCTCGATCGTGTCGCCGTCGAGCCGCTTCACCGAGCGCACGTCGAGGCGGAGGGGAACCATGGCGCGCTTGTTGGGACCCGCTCGTCGCTGCCCGGTGGCGGTGCCCAGGACCGGCTCATCCTCGGCCGCCTGGGTGGTCTCCGACGCCGCATCGCTCGACGAGGACCCAGATGTTGCGGTGGCGGGCGAGGTCGTGCGAGACGCTGGGTGCTTGGTGTCGGCCTGGTCGTCGGATCCGCCAGATCCGCCAGATCCGCCAGCGCAGCCTGCGACGGCGAGCAACAAGGTGGCGGTCGCAGAGGCGGCGACGAGCCGCCGGATCAGATGGGAGTTCGGCAAGGGATTCCTCCAGGGGTTCGCCGGTCCGGGCCGGGCGGGATGGGTGGCTCGAGACGTCATGGCGCGACCAGGCGCGACGAGACCGACCGGTGGCATCGATCCACGGCAGACGCGTGGAAGGGAGCAGCTCACGGGCGGGCGGGACCTTCGGGCAGGGACGGGCGGGCGCCGGACAGAGGCCCGGCGACGTCGATGGCACCGGGACATCGCGATCGTCGGCCGAAGGGGGCGGGCGCCGACGATGGCGATCCGACTCGGCGACTGTAGATCAACCGCTCACCGCCCCGGGCACCTCTCGTGGCCCGCCGTCGCGTCGCCGTGGACCGGTCACCTCATGGCCGGTTCCGCTCGCGAGGATGAGGGCGTGAGCGACGAGGTCCTGACCCTGCGGGCGTTGAACCGGGCGACGTTGGCGCGCCAGTTCCTCCTGAAGCGGGAAGCGCGGGACGACTGGCCGGTGGTCGACGTGGTCTCGCACCTCGTGGGCATGCAGGCCCAGCTACCGCTCGACCCCTACACCGGCCTGTGGTCGCGCCTGGCGGAGTTCGGGCCCGACGACCTCGCCCGTCCGCTGATCGATCGGGAACTGGTGCGGATCGTGCTCATGCGGGGGACGATCCACCTCGTCACCGCCGACGACGCCCTCGAGATCCGGCCACTGGTGCAGCCGATCCTCGACCGGGAGATGCGGATGCACGGCCAGCACAAGGAGGCCCTGGCCGCCACCGACGCGCGTCCGATCGTGGCAGCCATGCGGGGGGTGCTGGCCGACGCACCACTCAACGGGAACCAGCTGCGGTCGGCCATCGCGGCGCGGTTCCCCGACGTCGATGCCGCCGCCATGGCCCTCGCGTGCCGCAACCACCTCGCCCTGGTCCAGGTCCCGCCGCGAGGCGTCTGGGGCAGGTCCCTCGGGGTCACCGTCATCACCGCCGAATCGTGGCTGGGGCGGCCGCAATCGTCCTCCCCGTCGATCGACGCGCTGCTCCTGCGCTACTTCGGCGCCTTCGGACCGGCGACCGTCGCCGATGCGGCGTCCTGGTCGGGCCTGACCGGGATGCGGGAGGTGGTCGAGCGGCTCCGCCCACTGCTCCGCACGTTCCGCAACGAGCGGGGCCAGGAGTTGTTCGACCTCCCCGATGCCCCGCGGCCCGATCCCTCCGTGCCCGCCCCGGTGCGCTTCCTGCCCACCTACGACAACGTCCTCCTGTCCCACGCCGACCGCTCCCGGTTCGTCGACGACGCCGAGCGCAAGGCCTACTCGTCGATGAGCTCGGCGGTCCTGGGCGCGGTCCTCCACGACGGTCGGATGGTCGGCACCTGGTCGATCGAGCGAGACCGCGAGGTCGGCCGCGCGACCCTCCTGGTCGACCAGATGGGCTCCCTCACCAAGCGGGCCGCAGCCTCGATCACCGCCGAGGGCCGCCGCCTCCTCACCTTCCACGAGCCCGCCCTCCCCCACCACGACATCCGCTTCACCTCCGCCGCGTCCCGCTCGTAACGGTCGGTTCGATCGGTTCGGTCGGTTCGATCGGGGCCGCGTCGAGCCCGGCGGAACGCGCGTCAGTGGTGGTGGCCCTGTGCGTTCGCGGGCCCACTGGGGAGCCTGTCAGCGGAGACGACCCAAGGTATCGATCCGAGCGCCAGGTTGCATGGTCGTGGTGCGTCACGGCATGGCCCCCGACGATTGCGATGTTTCGGACACTTTCTGCCCCTTGCAGTCATTTCCTTGCGTTGTCGATCGAACGTGTGTACGGTCAGGGGTATGGCGACTGGGTTGGCGGAGGCGATCGATGACGAGTTGGCGGTGGACGTGGCGGCGTTGTCGGATGAGGAGTTGCACGAGCGGGTGGTGGGGCGGCCGGTGCACATGGCCCGGTTGGCGGCGGTGCAGGCGAGTGAGTTGGCGGAGTGGGAGAGGCGGGGTGGTTGGGCGGCGGACGGGTCGAGGTCGGCGTCGGCGCGGTTGGCTCGGGATGCCCGTCAGTGCCCGGCGGCGGTGCGGGCCCAGGTGCGGCGGGCCCGCAAGCTGCGGTCGATGCCGGTCACGGGGGAGGCGTTGGAGGCGGGGTTGTTGTCGGTGGATCACGTCGACGTGTTGATCGCGGCCAATCGGGAGGGCTTGGCCGAGTTGTTCGCCCGGGACGAATCGCTGCTGGTCGGCTACGGCCTGGATCTGTCGTTCGAGGACTTCCGCCGGGCGGTGCACTACTGGATGCAGTTGGCTGACGATGTCGCCGCGGAGGACCGGGCGCAGCGTGACCGGGACAGCCGTCGGGCGTCGGTGGCTCACACCAGCCGGGGGATCCGTGATGTCCAGGCCCGCCTGGATCCGATCGGTGGGGCGATCTTCGAGAACGAGCTGGCCCGCCTGGAACGGCAGCTGTTCCTGGCTGACTGGGCGGATGCTGCGGAGGTGCATGGGCCGAACACCAAGCTCGACGTGTTGGCGCGGACGTCGGCGCAGCGCCGTGCCGACGCCCTGGTGGAGATGGCCCGCCGCTCGGCCGCCAAGCCGGCGGGGGCGAAGGAGGGTCGGGTGTTGGTGTCGGTGCTCATCGATCACCCCACGACCACGGGGCGGATCTGTGAGCTGCTCGATGGCACCGTCGTGGCTCCGGGCCAGATCGTGCCGTACCTGTCCGAAGCAGATATGGAACGGATCGTGTTCGGCGGCGACGCCCGCGTGTTGGAGGTCGGGCGTCGGACCCGGTTCTTCACCGGGGCGTTGCGGCGGGCGATCGTGGTCCGCGATCGGCACTGCACCTTTCCGGGTTGTCGCGAACGCGCTGAGGTGTGCGATGTCGACCACATCGTCGAGTACGGCCAAGACGGCGAGACCACCCAAGACAACGGCCGCCTCCGCTGCCCCACCCACAACCGCCAACGCCCCGGCCGCCCCAGAGCCCCAAGCGACGACGACGGGGATGGGGACGACGACGACGACGACGAGGACGACGATCACACCCACGACGACGAGGACCGAGCGCCACCCGACCACGGCCACTCCGAGGACCGGGATGACCGCCACGACGATCAGCACGACGACGAGGACCCAGCACCACCAGGGTGACCGACACGGTGGAGTCGCGGCGCGGCCGTGGGTCGCCGCCCGCGTGGCCGCCGTCAGATCGAGTGCCGCCGCGACAGGCAGTGGGTGGATCAGTGGGCGCGGCGACCCGCAAGCGGTGGGTGGATCAGTGGGCGAGGCGACCCGCAAGCGGTGGGTGGATCAGTCGGCGAGGCGGCGGCGGAGCTCGACGTAGACCTCGTGGCCGGTGATGGTCTCGAGCTCCTCGCCGAGCGACTCGACCACGGGCCGGTCCCCGACGTAGGCGCGGTCGCCCTCGGTGCAGCACCAGTGCATCGGATCGCCGTCGTCGCCCCAGTCGGCCCGGTTCCATCCCCGCACGGTCGCCTGCTCGCGGTCGCCGTCGAGCGGTTCCCAGTCGACGTGCACGGGGAGCTGCCAGCACACCGAAGGCTTCCAGTCGATCGGCCGGTCGCCGTCGGCCTCGGCTTGGAGGTGCAGCGCGCATCCGGCGCCGCCGGGGAACCCAGGGCGGTTGAGGAAGATGCAGGCACCCTCGACGACGCGCGTGTTGGTGCGCGTCTCGTCGCTGAACACGCCTCCGGCGTCGGCTTCGGCGTGGAACTGGAAGCGTTCGGGGTCGAGCACGGCCGCGAGCGTGGCGGTCATCCCGGCTTCGTCGGGGCCGTCGATGTGGGCGCCGACCGAGCAGCAGCCCTGGTTCAGTTCCTCGGCCGGCTCGGCGAGGATGCCGAGGCAGCCCCGCCCCCAGATGCAGGTCCAGTTCGAGCGGAGGAAGGCACGGTCGAAGCGCCATACGACGCCGTCGCGCTCGATCTCCTCGATGCCCTCCGATCCCGGTTCCATCCCTGCAGCCTGCCCGGCCGCGAGCGCCGACGTGCGAACCTGACCCGGTGACGTCCCCGTCCTTCCGACCGACCCTGCGCCTGGCCGACCGCACGCTCGACCTGTCCCGCCCGGTCCTGATGGGCGTGGTGAACGCCAACCCGGACTCGTTCTCGGACCCCGGCCACCGGCCGCTCGAGGTCCAGCTCGACCAGGTCCGAGCGCTAGTCGCCGATGGAGCGACCGTGATCGACGTCGGTGGGCAGTCAGGCATCACCAACGTGCCCGAGATCCACGCCCGGGAGGAGATCGATCGGGTCGTCCCGCTGATCGAGGCGATCGTCCGGGACCTGCCCGAGGTCGTGGTCTCGGTCGACACCTACAAGCCCGCCGTGGTCCGAGCCGCGCTCGAGGCGGGCGCGCACCTCGTGAACGACGTCAGCGGGCTGCGGTCACCCGAGCTCGCTCCGCTGGTGGCCGCGCACGGTGCGGCCCTGGTGGTCATGCACACTGCGGCGCCCCCGAAGCAGCGGCTCCAGGCCACCGACCTCTACGGCGACGTGGTGGCCGAGGTCCGACTGTTCCTCGCTGAGAAGGTGGCCGAGGCGCTGTCCGCCGGCGTGCATCCCGATTCGATCGTCGTCGACCCCGGGCCCGACTTCACCAAGACCCCCGCCCAGACCGTCGAGCTGTTGCGGCACCTCCCGGAGCTCAACCCCGACGGGCTGCCCACGCTGCTCGCCATCTCCCGCAAGGACTTCATCGGCGCGCTGACCCAGACCCGACCCCGCGAGCGGTTGGCCGGGACGCTGGCTGCCGTCGCCGCTGTGGGGAGTGGGGCGGGCGTGATCTTGCGGGTTCACGACGTGGGCGAGGTCCGGCGGTTCCTCGCCGTGCTCGACGCGCTCGGCGGCACCGAGCCGGTGGACCCGGAGCTCCGCCTGACCGACGAGCTCCGGTGGGCAGCGGGACGCCCCGACGGCACCACGGCCACCTGAGCCCGTCCCGGTAGCCTGCGCCCGTGCCCGACCCGACCCCAGCCGCGCCGGCGGCCGACCCGGTCCTCGTGCGCCGGGCCCGCATCGCCAGGGCGGTCTCGATCGGCCAACGGCTGGGCTACCTCCTCTTCGCGGTGGCCACCGTGGCCTTCTTCGTGGGGCTCGCGACCCACTACACCGAGGGCCTCGTGCGGCTCGTCGTCGGTTGCCTGTTCGGCGGATCGGCGGTGCTCGCGCCGGCCATCGTGTTCGGCTACGCGGTCAAGGCAGCGGAGCGCGAAGACCAGGGTCTCAGCTCCGGCCACTGACGCGTCGAGCCGGCAACCGCCAGCTCAGAGGGTGCGGAGCAGGTACTCGCTCATGGTGGTGCTGCGCAGGCGGGCCAGGTCGAGGGCGCCTTCGACGTTGGTCAACATCTCGGTGACCATCGGCCCGAGGCGGTCGGGATCGCCGCCGGTGAGGAAGAACTGCATCGGGTCGGCCACGACCGCCGGCGAGGCCCAGGCCTCCTCCACGATGCCGTCGACGTCGGTGGCCCCGGGGCTCAGCCGTTGGACCACCCGGTTGCGGACGTAACGGCAGCGGGGCTGGAGCTCGAGCGATCGGGGCGACTGGATCTCGTGCCAGTTGTGCAGCCACGTGGCCTCGTCCATGCCAGCCGGCCGGTTGAGAGCAGCCACCGTGAGCACGCCGGGCGACCGCTCGCCGTCAGGCCAGTCGCGCCGCTCCCCGTGCGGTGTCGTCCCGTAGTCCTCCACCAGCGACTCGGCCACCAGGTACGCGGAGGACGCCAAGCCGAACGACGCCACCGCCTCATCGAGCGACTCTCGCCGCTGGTAGTTGTCGACCCAGGCCGACACCACCGCGAGCGGCACGAGGACACCGTCGGCCGACGGAGCCGGCGATGGCGCCGCGGCCGCGTCGGTGTCGTGCACCGCGAACGACAGCGCCCGGACCGCGCCGGTGCCCAGGAGCCCAGGGCCGAGGTCGTCGAGCAGCCGGGATCGGACCTGATCACCGCCCGTCGGATTCGGCGGCGAAGGGACCTCGACGACGTACAGGACCTTTTCCACGGCTGCCTGGTCTAGCCCGGGCCCCGAGGTCGGCGCGCTGACCCCCGGTCAGGACGAGAAGTCGGGCCGGGCGCCGCGCACGTCGTCGGCGCGGCCCTTCGGCTCCTCCCAGTCCTCCTGGCGACCGAGCACGGTGAGGTCCAGGTAGTAGTAGGACCCGCCGGTCATCTCGGCGCCGCGGGCGTAGTTCGAGTACGTGTGGAACACGTCGTCGCCGACCCGCACGAAACAGCTCTGACCTGGGTACTCACCGTCGGCCAGCTGGGCGCCGCCCGCCTCGAACTCGGCGCGCGTGCGGTAGTTGTAGGCCGCCGGCTCAACCGAGTCGTCGACGGTGACGCCGAAGTCGTGGTTGAAGCGGCTGCCGAACGAGGAGTACCAGGGGAAGGTCCAGCCCCGCTCGGCCCGGTAACGCTCGATCTTCCCGATGGGCGCTCGCGACACCACAGCCACCGACGTGTCCCGCGTGTGCAGGTGGTCCAGGAGGCCGTCACACAGCTCGTCGGCGCCGGCCGTGCAGCTGGGACACCCGTCCTCCCACGACGGATCGAACATGAAGTGGCGCACGATCAACTGGTGGCGGCCTTCGAACAGGTCGAGCAGGGTCGCGGTCCCGGCCGGCCCGACGAACTCGTAGGGCTCGGTGACGCGGACCATCGGGAGGCGCCGACGTTCGGCGTTGAGTGCATCGCGCACCCGGGTCAGCTCCTTCTCCTCGGCCAGCAGCTCCTTGCGGGCAACCAGCCACTCGTCTCGGGTGACGACCTTGGGCAATGTCATGGTGACCTTCTCTCGGCGCGACATGGTGGAGACGGTGCCTTCGCCCGACACTCATCGGGGCCGTACCCTGGCGGCCGACCGGCAAGACGGAGGGGAGCGGGCAATCGCATGACGAGCGCGCTGGATCGCTGGCCCATCGTGGGGCGACACGAGGATCTCGAAGCGTTCGAACGCGCCCTGGCCGGGCCCTCGGCCGGGTTCCTCGTGCACGGCCCGGCCGGCGTCGGCAAGACACGGTTGGCCGAGGAGTGCCGAACGGTGGCCGAGCGGCTGGGTCACACCACGGCCGTGGCGGTGGCGAGCCGCACGGCGGCGCAACTCCCCCTCGGCGCCCTGGCCCACCTCATCCCGCCGGACCTCGCGAGCGGCCTGGCGTTCGACCCCGTGCGGCTGTTCGATCACGTCCGAGAGGATCTCGAATCCCGGCTCGGCGGCAAACCGCTGATCTTGTCGGTCGACGACGTCCACCTCCTCGACGTCACGTCGGCGACCCTCGTCAGCCAACTGCTGGCCGCCGGTCTCGCCTTCCTCATCGGCACGATCCGCGAGGGCGAACCCGTGCCCGATGCCGTGTCGGCGCTCTGGCGCAACGGCACCGTCACCCGCGTCGACCTCGGCGCTCTCGGGCCCGACGACGTCGCCACCGTGCTGCACCTCGCCCTCGGCGGGCCGGTCGCCGCCGATGTCACCGACCGGATGTGGCAGGCCAGCCAGGGGAACGCGCTGTTCCTGCGCGAGCTCGTGTTGGAGGCCATCGGCACCGGCGCATTGCAGGAGGTCGATGGTGAGTGGCGGGCCGAGCAGCTCCCCACCGGCAGCCGCCGCCTCGTCGAGCTCGTCGCCGACCGCATCGGTGCCCTCGACGACACCTCCCGGGGCGTGCTCGACCTCCTCGCGCTCTGCGAGCCCGTCGGGGCGACCGACCTCGAACAGCTCGCATCGTCGACCCTCCTCGAGGACCTCGAGGAGGCCGGGCTCCTGCAGGTCACGATCGATCGCCGGCGCCAGTTCGTCTCCCTCGCCCACCCGCTGTACGCCGAGGCATTGCGGGCGGCGCTGCCCCGCCTGCGATCTCGCCGGATCCTGCGTGAGCACATCGCCCGTATCGAGGCTCACGGCGCCCTGCGACGAGCCGATGCCCTGCGGATCGCGACGTGGCGGCTCGACGCCGACGGCCACGCTGATCCGGAGCTCCTGCTCCGCGGGGCGATGGTGGCCCGCCACGCCAACGACCACCGCCAGGCCGAGCGCTTGGCCCGCGCCGCCCACACGGTGGCGCCGAGCTTCCAGGGTGGCCTGCTGCTCGGCGAGGCCCTGTACGAGCTGGGCTCGTTCGACGAGGCCGGCCAGGTCCTCGCCGCCGTCGACGCCTTGTCCGGGCTCGACCCGGATCAGGTGCTGCAGGTCACGGTGATGCGCTGCAAGAACCTCCACTGGGGGCACTGCGATCCCGACGGGGCCCTGGCGGTCAACTTCGCCGCCCGCCCCCGCGTGGGCCCGAAGGAGATGCCCGAGATGATCGCGGATGAGGCGTCGATCCAGCTGTTCTCCGGCAACCCGCTCGCTGCCCTCGCCCTGTTCGAGGACCTGGGCGACGGAAGCCAGCTCACCGACCCTCGTGACCGCGTGATCCGGGCCCTGTCGGAGGCTCCGTCGCTGGCCTTGATGGGCCACACGAGCCGGGCGATCGAGGTGGCCGAGCGTGCCTTCTCCGAACACCTCGCCCTGACCGAGCCGCTCGCCCTCGCCCACCCCGGCAGTCACCTGATCTCCCAGATCTTCGCCCTCATGGACGCCGGCCGCTTCGACGAGGCCAACGCCCTCGCGACCGCGGGCTACGAGGCGACGTCGGACGAATCGGCACCGATCGCCCGGATCTGGTTCATCCTCGACCTCGGCCGGATCGAGCTCCTGCGCGGGCACCCCCGCTCGGCGGTCCGGTGGTACCTGGAGGGGACGGCGCTCGCTCGCGCCAGCCACTTCGACGGGCCGCTCCGCCTCGGGCTCTCGGGCTTGGCCATGGGCCACGCGCTCCTCGGCGACGGCCCCGAGGCCCGTGCCGTGCTCACCCAGCGAGACGCGCTGCCCGTGTTCGACTTCGTGTTCCCGGAGCAGATCGCGGCGGCAGCTTGGGTCGAGCAGGCCAACGGCGACCCGATCGCGGCGAAGAAGCTGCTGCTCGACGGCGCGGACCGCGCCTTGGAGACCGGCCACCGGGTGTCGGCCTCCTGGCTGCTGCACGACGCCACGCGCCTGGGGGCCACGGGCCTCGAGGGCCGCCTGGCCGACCTGGCCGCGGACACCGACAGCAGCCTCATCGACGCGCGGGCGGCGCAGGCGGCGGCACTCGCAAGCGGACGGGGCGACGAGCTCGCCGCCATGGTCGACCGGTGGGTCGAGCTGGGCGCCCACATCGACGCCGCCGAGACAGCGATCGCGGCGGCTGAGGCGTTCCGCCGAGCCGAGGACCAACGTTCGGCGGCCACGCTCGACCGCAGGGCCGACGCCCTGGTGCTGGAGTGCGAAGGGGCGCGCACCCCGGCGCTCACGCGCATCGGCGGGGTCGTGCCGTTGTCGCGCCGGGAGCGCGAGATCGCCCTCCTCGCCGCCCAGGGGATCGCCAGCAAGGAGATCTCCGACCGGCTGTTCCTGTCGATCCGCACGGTGAACAACCACCTGCAGCGGGCCTACACCAAGCTCGGCGTCACCAGCCGAGCCGAGCTGGCCCACGCTCTGGGCGTCTGACCAGCAGGAATTGAGCAATCGCTGCTCATGTCGGATCGGGACGAACTCCGTACGTTGCGTCCATGAGCCCCGAACAGATCGCCCTCGTGCGGTCCACCCATCAGCTCGTCGCGCCAGGGCTCGATCAGTTGGTCGTCGCGGTCAGGCACACGATCTCCGCGACCCATCCCGAGCTCGGACCGGCGCTGCCGTTCGACCCCCGCCCCGCTGAGTCCGACCCGACCGCCACGCTCTCCGAACTGATCTCCCGCGTCACCGACCTGCCGTCGTTCCGAGAGCGGGCCGCGTCGGCCGGCAGGGTCCACAAGCAGTCCGGGGCATCGGCCCGCCACTACCAGGTGTTCTTCCCGTCGCTCACCGATGCCCTGGCCGACGCCCTCGGCGACGAGTGGAACGACGACGTCGCCGCGGCCTGGCGCCTCGTCTTCGCGCTGATGACCCAGTCGATGCTGGACGGCGCCGTCATCTGAGTCGCGCCATCCGAGTCGCGGTCGGGTGAGCCGCGGTCGGGTGAGCAAGGGCCCGGGGTCCCGGGACCCGGTCCCCGATTTGAGTAGCGGTTGCTCATGTCCGCCGATCGGGTCCGTGGTCCTCTTGGATCATGGATGCGGACACCTTCTCCTACGGGATCGCCAGCGGCGACCCGCTCGCCGATCGCGTGATGATCTGGACCCACGTGTCCGGGGAGGACGACGACGTCCCGGTCGACTGGACCGTGGCGCGCGACCCCGCCTTGGCCGACGTGGTGGCCACGGGGACGGGCTTGGCCGAGGCGGCACGGGATCACACCGTGCACGTCGACGTGGCGGGTCTCGACCCCGCCGCCACGTACTTCTACGGCTTCGAGGCGCTCGGGCACCGCTCGCCGGTGGGGCGCACCAAGACGCTGCCCGCCGGCCACGTCGACCGGGCCCGGTTCGCCATGGTGTCCTGCGCCAAGTTCAACGCCGGCTACTTCAACGCCTATGACCGCATCGCCGACCGAGCCGATGCCGGCGACCTCGACTTCCTCCTGCACCTCGGCGACTACATCTACGAGGCCGCCCAGAACCCGCCACCACCGCAGACCCCGGGGGCCGACATCGGCCGACCCTTCGCCCCCCTCGGCGAATGCGTCACCCTCGACGACTACCGCACCCGGTACCGCCAGTACGGCCTCGACCCGTCAGTCCTGCGGATGCGCGCCTCGATCCCGCTGATCGCAACCCTCGACGACCATGAGTTCGCCGACGGCGCCTGGCGCGACGGCGCGGACAACCACGACGAGGCCGTGTTCGGCCCGTGGTCGGTCCGCAAGGCGGCCGCCTTCCAGGCCCGAGAGGAGTGGCTGCCGATGCGGCGGCCCGACGCCGGTGATCCGACCCGCGTCTATCGCTCGGTCGCCCTGGGCGACCTCGCCGATCTCGTCCTCACCGATGCGCGCAGCCGCCGGGACCGGCCGGTGCCGGGGCCCGAGATGCACGAGCCGGCCCGCACCGCCCTCGGCCTGCAGCAGCGCGAGTGGTTGCTCGACACGGTCACCTCGTCCACCGCGGCATGGCGCTTGTGGGGCAACCCCTCGATCCTCTCGACCACGTTCCACAGCGGCGTCCCCGAGGACGTGCTGACCCCCCTCAAGAAGCTGAAGCTCTGCAACCCCGAGGGCACGGCCGTCGACCACGACCAGTGGGACGGCTACCCGGCCGAGCGCGACGCGATCCTCGCCCGCTTCGAGGAGGCCGGGGTCGAGGACCTCGTGGTGCTGTCCGGCGACATCCACGTCGGCCTCGCCTGCGAGGTCCACCGTGACCCCTTCGGCGCCGGCGACGCCGAGCCACTCGCGGTCGAGTTGGTGACGGCGAGCGTCACATCGCAGAACCTCGACGACAAGCTCGGCTACGCGTACGGCGGATCGCGCCATGCCCAGCAGCGCTTCGTCGCCGCCTATCCCCATGCCCGTTGGGCCGACTTCGACGGCCACGGCTACGTGCTCATCGACGTCGACGCCGAGCGCCTCGAAGGCCAGTGGTGGTTCGTCGACGAGGTGCTCACCCGCAGCGACGACGAGTTCTGTGCCGCCGCCTACCAGGTGCCCCGCGGCCGCTCCCGCCTCCAGGCCGTGAGCAGCCCGACCCTTCGCCAGTCAGCCGCCACCGGCGCCTGACGCCCACCCCAACCGTCCATCGATCCGGAGTCCTCCCCCATGCGTCCTCGCCCCACCTTCGCCGCCATCGCGCTCGCCCTCTCCCTCGTGGGAGGAACGGTGGGCACCTCGGCGCCTGCCGGCGCCGCTCCCCGGACGGAACCCTCGCCGTTCTACAACGAGTCGTCGCTTCCCCAGTTGTCGGGCACCTACACGCCTGTGGTGGGCGACTTCGAGAACAGCTCCAGCTACGACGACATCCTCTGGTACGCACCCGGGGCCGGCGCCGAGCAGTTCTGGACCGACACGACCGACAAGATCTTCACCCCCAAGTCGCTCGGCAACAAGGTGAACGGCACCTACACGCCGATCGTCGGGGACTTCACCGGCGACGACCTCGACGACATCCTCTGGTACTCGCCGGGCTCCGGGGCCGACTCGCTGTGGAAGACCTCAGGCAAGGCCACCTGGACCTCGTACCCGGTGGCCATCAACGGCACCTACGCCCCGGTCGTGCTCGACGATCGCGATGGCAAGGACGACATCATCTGGAGCAAGCCTGGTGGCGGCGTCGGCAGCGTGTGGTCGTTCACCGGCACCGGCTCCCAGCACGTCACCCACGGTGTCACCACCCCGGCCGACACCAAGCCGCTCGTCGGCGACTTCAACGGCGACCTCCTCGCGGACGTGTTCTGGTACGGACCCGGTGTGGTGGTGGACAAGCTCTGGCGGGGCAACGGTTCGGGCACGTTCGCGGTGACGACGCAGTCCGTGGGGGGCACCTACCAGCCGCTCGTCCTCGAGCTCGACGGCGGAGGTCCGACCAAGTCCCACCACCCGTCGAGCGGCGGCCGCTTCAGCCCCATCGCGACCGACGACATCTTCTGGTTCAAGCCCGGCGGCGCGAGCAGCATCTGGTACGGCCGGACGGACGGGGGCTGGGATCAGATCCCCAGCGTCGGGGTCGTCGGGGCCGACGGCACCCTGCTCCCTGGCAAGGGCAACCTCACCGTGTTCCTCTGGTCGAAGACCCATCCCGACATGGTGTGGAGCGACGGCGAGATCATGGCGGCCCACAACACCGAGTTCGGTGTCGGCTACATCCCGATCGTCGGCAACTGGTTCGGCACCCACGAGATCGTCTGGTACAAGCCGGGCTCCGCACCCGAGGTCCTCTTCACCTGATTCCCGGCGGGACTTCGAGTCGGCGGGGATCTCGGACCGGTCAGACCGCCTATTGCGAGTTGTTCGCAACAGGTGGGACACTGCCGGCGTGCACATCCCCGACGGGTACCTGAGCCCGCAGACGTGCGCCGCGATCACGGCCGCCACCGTGCCGTTCTGGGCGATGGCCAGTCGGCGGGTGAAGCGGGTCGTGACCACCCAGTACGTGCCGCTGCTCGCGGTCGGTGCCGCCTCGTGCTTCCTCGTGATGATGTTCAACGTGCCTGTCCCCGACGGCACCACGGCCCATGCCGTCGGGGCGGTCCTCGTGGCCGTCCTGCTGGGACCGTGGGCCGCGGTGATCGCGGTGAGCGTGGCCCTGGCCATCCAGGCCCTGTTCTTCGGTGACGGCGGCGTGCTCGCCTATGGCGCCAACTCCTTCAACATGGCCGTCGTCATGCCGTTCGTCGGCTACGGCGTGTACCGCCTCGCCGCGCGCAACGCGTCATTGACATCGCCTCGCCGGGCGGTGGCCGCGGGGCTCGGCGGCTACGTCGGCATCAACGCGGCTGCCCTGTGCGCAGCGGTGGAGTTCGGCGTGCAACCCGACCTGTTCCACCGGGCCGACGGCACTCCGCTCTACGCCCCGTTCCACCTCGCCCACACGATCCCGGCCATGGTCGGCACGCACCTCGTGGTGGCCGGGCTGGTCGAGATGGTGCTGACCATCGGGGCGGTCCGGTACCTCCAGCGCGCCAACGTGGCGGTCCTGCGGATCAACCACCCCCGCGTTCCCGACGGCGGCAACGGCGGGCGCGGCGCCGAGGTTGGGGCGGTCGGGGCCGACGGGACCGACGGGACCGACGGGACCGACGGGACCGACGGGGCAGCCGACGCCGGCGCTACCCCGCGACCCGGGTGGCGGTGGGCGTTCGTGGGCCTCGGGGTGATGGTCGTGCTCACGCCGCTGGGCCTCTTGGCCCCGGGCCGTGCGTTCGGCGAGGACGCACCCCAGGATCTCGACGTGCGGCGGTACCACCTCGACGCCGTGCCCTCGGGCCTCCGCCACTACGCCGGCTTCTTCCACCACGCGCTCTTCGACGGCTACGACTTCACGAACGATGCCCACCCGGCCCTCGGATACCTCGCGTCGGCGGCGTTCGGCCTGCTCGTCACCGGCGCGGTGGTCTGGGGCGTCGCGACCGTCGTGCGGCTGGCGTCGGCCGACCGATGACCGCCACGCGACCAGTGCCCGCCCCAAGACCGGTCACCGCCACCCCCGACTGGCTGCTCTCGCCAGAGGTCGGGCTCTGCCCGTGCGGGTGCACCGGTCGTCGCTCGAAGCGCGGGTTCGTCGACAAGACGTTGACCGGCGGTGCCGACGTGGTGCGCCAGGCGCTCCGAGCTGACGACGTGGCTCGAGCCGACGGCCTGCTCCAAGGCCTCGACCCGCGCGTGAAGCTCGTGACGGTCCTGGGCCTGCTCGTGACGGCGTCGTTCGTGCACCACCTCCCGGTGCTCGCCGCGCTCTGCGTCGCAACGCTCGGGCTGGCGGCGGCGTCGGCGATCCCGATGGGCTTCTTCGTGAAGCGGGTCTGGCTGTTCGTCCCGATCTTCACGGGGATCGTCGTGCTGCCGGCAACCCTCGACGTGATCACGCCGGGCCACGTCGTCGTGCCGCTCGGCACCTGGTTCGGGCACCACCTCGGCATGACCCGACAGGGCCTCACCGGCGCCGGGATCATCGTCACCCGTGTGGCCGCTTCCATCTCGCTCGTCGTGCTGCTCACCTTGACGACGGCGTGGACCCGCCTGCTCGCGTCGCTGCGGTCGGTCGGCGTGCCCAAGATCTTCGTGCTCGTGCTGGGCATGACGTACCGGTACGTGTTCGTGCTGCTCGACGTGGTGGACGACCTGTACGTGGCCCGCAAGGCGCGCATGGTGAAGCCGAGCCGCGACGTGCGGGCCGACCAGCGCTTCGTCGCGGCCACCGCGGGGGCGGTGTTCGGCAAGGCCCATGCCCTGTCGGGGGACGTGCACGACGCCATGGTCTCGCGGGGCTGGACCGGCCACGCCCGCACGCTCCGCGCCCCGCGGGCCACCTGGCGGGACCTCGTCTGGACCGTCTCGTGCTGCGCTGCCGCGGCCACCGCCATCGGCATCGATCGGTCGCTCGGTGGGTGAGCCGGTGGATCAGCCGAACACCCAGCCGGTGCTCGAGGTCCGCGGTGCGTCGTACGCGTACCTCGGTCGCTTCCCGGCCTTGGTCGATGTCTCGATCGAGGTCGGGCGAGGCGAGAAGGTGGCACTGGTCGGCGCCAACGGGTGTGGAAAGTCGACGCTGCTGAAGGTCCTCGACGGCCTCGTGTTCCCCGACGAGGGAACCTTCCACGCGTTCGGCTCCGACGTCACCGAGCGCGACCTGGAGGACGAAGGGTTCGCCGAGGGGTTCCGCAGCCGGGTCGGCTTCGTGTTCCAGAGCTCCGACGCACAGGTGTTCTCCCCGACCGTGCGCGAGGAGCTGGCGTTCGGCCCCCTCAACCTGGGCCTGGACCGCGACGAGGCCCAAGCCCGGGTGGATGATGTCCTCGCCATCCTGGAGATCGCGGACCTCGCCGATCGCGCTCCGTTCCAGCTGTCGGGAGGCCAGAAGAAGCGGGTGGCGATCGGGTCGGTGCTGACCATGAACCCCGAGGTGCTGCTCTTCGACGAGCCCACTGCCGCGCTCGACCCCCGGGCCCAGCAATGGCTCCTCGAGCTGATCGTGGAGCTCAGCGGGGCCGGCAAGACGATCGTGGTCGCCACCCACGACCTGAGCCTGCTGCCGATCGTGGCCGACCGTTGCGTCGTGTTCGGTGAGGACCACCGCATCGCCGCGGTTGGGGAGTCGGCCGCGATCCTCGACGACATCGACCTGCTGCGCGACGTCAACCTCGTCCACCACCACGCCCACCGCCACGACGATGCCTGGCACGTCCACGACCACACCGCCGGCCACCACGCCGTCAGGCCAGCGGTCGTCAGGTCAG
>JAOBWM010000185.1 GCA_025463365.1 Acidimicrobiales bacterium | reverse complement strand
TCCACGCCGGCCTCCATGGCCTCGGGGTGCTCGGCGTAGTACTCCGCCCAGGCCTCCTGGGCCTCGGAGGAGTCGCCGCCGATGTAGTTGCCCTCGTCGTCGTAGGCGTGCTCGCCGAAGTGCTCCTGGTACTCGGCCGACACCGTGCCGCCTTCGGCCGCCTGCTTGATCGACAGGCTGATCCGGCGACGCTGGAGGTCGAGGTCGATGATCTTCACCCACAGCTCCTCGCCGGGGGTGACGACCTGCTCGGGGAGGTCGACGTGGTGTGCCGACATCTCCGAGATGTGGACCAGGCCCTCGATGCCGTCGCCCACCTGGACGAACGAGCCGAAGGGCACGAGCTTGGTGACCCGGCCGTAGACCAGCTCGCCGACGCGGTGGCTGCCGGCGAACTCCTGCCACGGATCCTGCTGGGTGGCCTTGAGCGAGAGGCTGATGCGCTCCCGGTCGAGGTCGACCTCGAGCACCTGCACGGTGATCTCGTCGCCGACGGCCACGACGGAGCCGGGGTGGTCGACGTGCTTCCAGGACAGCTCGGACACGTGGACGAGGCCGTCCATGCCGCCGAGGTCCACGAAGGCGCCGAAGTTGACGACGCTCGACACGACACCGGAGCGGATCTCGCCGGGCTTGAGGTTCTCGAGGAACTCCTCGCGCTGTTCCTTCTGCGTCTCCTCGAGCCAGGCGCGGCGGGAGAGCACCACGTTGTTGCGGTTCTTGTCGAGCTCGATGATCTTCGCTTCGAGCGTGCGACCGACGTACGGGGCGAGGTCTCGCACCCGGCGCAGCTCCACGAGGGAGGCGGGAAGGAAGCCGCGGAGGCCGATGTCGATGATCAGGCCGCCCTTGACGACCTCGATCACGGGGCCGGACACGACGCCGTCCTCTTCCTTCTTCTTCTCGATGTCGCCCCACGCCCGCTCGTACTGGGCCCGCTTCTTGGACAGGACGAGGCGGCCGTCCTTGTCCTCCTTGGTGAGGACCAGGGCTTCGATCTCGTCGCCCAGCGACACGACCTCGGACGGGTCGACGTCGTTGCGGATGCTCAGCTCGCGGCTGGGGATCACGCCTTCGGACTTGTACCCGATGTCGAGCAGGACCTCGTCCCGATCGACCTTGACCACCGTCCCCTCGACGATCTGCCCGTCCTCGACGCTGACCATGGTGCCGGCGATGGCATCTTCGAAGCTGCCTTCGAGGTCGTTGGCGGTGATCTGGCGGGGGACGTACTCCTCGATCTCGGCGGGAGGGGTGATGGTCGATTGATCGGACAAGGGATGACTCTTCTCGAGGGATGTTGGTAGCGGACTGCGCGCCGGACGGCGCACAGCGAACTCCCAAAGGTACCACCGGACCTGTGACCTGCTCCAAGGTGAGCGGCCGCTCGCTCGTTGCGAGGGCAGGGCCTCAGATCGCGCGGTGGGCGATCAGCAGGAACTCCTCGCTGTCGATCGAGGGCTCCTCCCGGCGGTACTCCCCCGGTCGCACGGACCAGATCTCGTCGGTTGCCAGGCCCGACCGCGCCGCCAACAGGCGCAGTTCACGGGGGGTGAAGCAGGTGGTCCACAGGTCGACCTCGGCATCGGCGCCCGCTTCGTCCTTGATGCTGGTGCGCTCGTGGTTCACGCCGCGGGTGGCGTCGAACGTGCTGCCCATGACCTCGGTGTGGCGGACCTGGAAGTAGGCGCTGAAGGCGCTCAGGGCGAGACGGCCGCCGGGGCGGAGTGCGCGGCCGATGCCGTCGAGCACCCCGGCATCGGGATCGGGGGGCCGCGCGGCCCGGCCCGCTCCCCCGTCGGACAGTCCGAAGGCGCCCTGGCACAACGAGATGGCGGCGTCGAACTCCCCGTCGAACGAGAGTCGCCGGGCATCGAGCCGCTCGAACGTCACGCCGCCGGGCGCGTCGACGCGGGCCAGTTCGACGAACCGCTCGCTGATGTCGACGCCGTGGACCCCGATGCCGCGCCGACCGAGCGCGTGGGCGTGACGACCCGGGCCGCAACCCACGTCGAGCACCCGCATGCCCGGCTCGAGCCCGAGCTCGTCGACGAGGAAGGCCACCTCCTGCTCGGTGCCCTTGGTGAACGAGTACCGGAGGTACGCCGAGCCGAGGTGGTCGGCCAGGTCCTCGAACCAGTGGTCGCGCTGCGCTGGCTGCTCGGGGCGATCCATCACGGGGCCAGCCTGGCAGCCGCAGCGCCCGTGTTGATCAGTTGCAGTTCGCGGAGATCGTGCTCGTGATGGAGCCAGCGGCCGCGACCAGCTCCGGAAGGTCGGTCGAAGCCAGCGCGTCGACCATGACCTGCTGCGAGGCGCTGACCGCGAGCTTGTCGAGGAGCGGCCGGTAGGAGGACTGGTACACGGCGAGCTCGGCGCGCAGGTCCGGTCCCGAGGACGCGATCATGTCGTTCAACGCGGCCTCCCATTCGGCCCGGCCCGTGCGCACGTCCTCGCGGACGCGCTCCCAGTCCGTCTCGATCTGGCTTGCCGCGATCCGCAGCTCGTACGCGCTCTCCTTGCGGGCGGCCAGGCAGAACTTGGCCACGTCCTCCAGCTTCATCGGGGACGTGGCCGCGCAGCCGCACCCATCGGAGGCGTGGGCAGCCGTCGTGGTGGTCGTCGAGGGGATCGGGGCGATCGTCGGTGCGGGCCTCGCGTCATCCCTGGCATTGGCCGCCGCCAGCTTCTGCTGCCTGGCCTCGTTGGGCCCGCTGTTCATGACCATGTAGCCGAAGAGCGTCACCGCGAGGACCACGGCCACGCCGATGATCGCCATGTGGCTCTTGGCGGTCTTGGGTTCGTCGGGGTCGCCGACGATCGGCCACCCGGGCGTCTCGCCGGGAGCTCCGGGAGCGCCGGGAGCTCCCGGAGCGTTGGGAGCGCCGCCGTGCGGCGACTCGAAGGCTGGCATCCCAGGCGGCGGGTCCTGACCCGGGGGCGCCCAGGCGACGGGGCTGGAGCCGTCGTCCGCTCCGCCGTAGGCGGCCGCCGGCATGGGGTGGCCGGCCTTGGCAGCACGGATGGCGGCGGCCTGTTGGCGCGTCAGCGTCGATGGCGCGCTGAGGTCTGGGATGCCGATGCCGGCCGCGAACTCCGCCAGGTCGCCAGATTTCTCGTCGAGCTCCAAGGCCAACTCGTACAGGAACATGTGCGTGTGCCTTCCACCCATCGATCTGGGTGGTCATCGGCCGACCACGAGCCGATGATGAGCCTTCGTCGCCCGATGGCGGCGATCGATCTCAGGCAACGGACCTCAGGTGGCGCGCAGGACGAGGGCCACGGACCGGTCGCCGAAGTCCGAGGCTCCAGGGTCGAGGCGGTAGCCCTGCGGATGGTCGAAGTCGGCGAGAGCGGCCGGGTCGGTGGTACCGGTCTCGGCGAGCCAGCGGACGAGCGAGCCCTTCAGGAGCTTGTTCCAGTGGCTCACCGTCTTGCCCTGGGCATCGAGGAACTGTGCCGTCACCCGGCGGCGAGGGGCGAGCTGTGCCCAGTCGACCGCCGCCGCATGCTCGATAGGCAGCAGATCCCACACGACGGCGCCCTTGACCCGCGGCGCCAGCGCGGCGGTGAGCTGCGGGCGCCACCACGTGGACAGCTTCCCGAGCGGCGGCACGTTCGCCGACATCTTCAACTTGTAGTGCGGGATCGGGTCGGCGGGCGCGACCAAGCCCCACAGGCCCGACACGATCAGGAGGTTGCGGGTGAGCCGGGCCCGAGCCGGACCGACGAGCGATGCCGCATCCAGCTCCTTGTAGAGGACGCCTGTGTAGCGGTCGATCGCCTTGCGGGTCGGTGCCCCGACCGCCGGGTGACCCGGCCCGAGCGCGGCCAGGAGCTGCTGCCTCGCTTCGTCGAGGTCGGCGACGGCCATGCGCCCCGGTTCCCACGGTCGGGCGCGACCGCCTTCGGCCTTGCCCTCCGACGGCGGGACGAGGATCACGGTGCGAGCGGCCACCGCCGGAAGCTACCGACTGGCCTGCTGGGCTCCGGACCGGCAACCCGTACGCTCGGATCCATGGCCCGCACCGAGACGGAACCGCTGCCCACCGGCGACGAGAAGGTGCGGGCGGTGCGGTCGATGTTCGATGCCATCGCGCCCCGCTACGACCTCGTGAACCGGGTGATGACGTTCCGGATGGACGTCGGCTGGCGCAAGCGGACCATCCGTGACCTCGGCCTCCCCCATGGTTCGGTGGTCCTCGACCTCGCGTGCGGCACCGGCGACCTGTGCCGCGGCCTGCAGGGTTCCGGCCTGCGCCCTGTCGGCATGGACCTCTCCTACGGGATGCTCGCCGCCGCCCGCACCGATGCGCCGCTCGTCCACGCCGATGCCCTTCGGCTCCCCGTGCCCGACGCCTCCGTCGACGGCGTCACGTGCGGGTTCGCCCTGCGGAACTTCGTCGAGCTCGAGCCGTTCTTCGCCGAGCTCGGCCGAGTGGTCCGGCCCGGTGGCCGCATCGCCCTGCTCGAGGTGGCCGAGCCCGCGAACCCGGTGCTGCGGTGGGGCCACGGCATCTACTTCGGCAAGGTCGTGCCTCGGATCGGGGGCCTCCTCTCGGATCCGTCGGCCTACCAGTACCTCCCGAAGTCGGTCGCGTACCTCCCCGAACCCGAGGTGATGCTGCAGACGCTGGGGGCGCAGGGCTTCGACCGGGTGGACCGCCAGCTGCTCTCGACGGGCATCGCGCAGCTGATCACCGCCACCCGCGCATGACGGACGCGTGCGCCCCCGAACCTCCGCCCGCGTCCGAGCTCGACGCCGGGCTGCACGCCCGCACCCGCCGGCTCGACCGTGACGTCGACCTGCTCGCCATCGCGGCGGGAGACGGATTGCTCTTCGCCCGGGACCGTTGCGGCTTCGCCGGTCGCGGCGTGGCGCGGCGCGTGCCCCGCCCCGATGCCGACCTCGTGCTGGCTTCGATCCCGGTCGATGACGACGTGCGACGACCGGGCACCGGGCCGCTCGCGTTCGGCGCCCTCCCCTTCTTGCCGGGCGCGGCCGCCGACCTGATCGTCGCCGAGGTCACCGTCGGTCGCGACGCGGACGGCACGCGGTGGGTGACCACGGTGGTGCCGGCGGGTCCTGGAGCCGACGACCGCCACGACGCCCTCACCTCGTCGGTCCTCGACCACCTCCCGGCACCGGCGACGCCCGCCGACGGACCCGGCACGTTCGACGTCCGGTCCGCCCGCGCCCCGGAGGCGTGGATGGCAGCGGTGGCGAGCGCCACCGCGCAGATCCGCGCCGGCAAGCTCGACAAGGTGGTGCTCGCTCGCGAGATCACCGTGACGGCCGATCGGCCCATCCCGATCGCAACCGTCCTCGCCCGCCTCGCCATCGGGTACCCGGGCTGCTTCCTCTACCTCGTCGAGGGGTTCTGCGGAGCCAGCCCCGAGCTGCTCGTCGGGCGATCCGGCGATGTCGTCCGGGCCCAGCCGATGGCCGGGACCGTTCCTCGTTCCGGCGATCCCGCCATCGACGCGAGCCGAGCCGCCGCGCTGCTGGCGTCGACCACGTACCGCCACGAGCACCAGGTGACCATCGACGCCGTGCACGACGCCCTCCTCGCGTTCTCCTCCTACGTCGACTACGAGCCCGAGCCCTCGGTCGTCCCGCTCGCCAACGTGTCGCACCTCGCCACCTCGGTGGAGGGCCGGCTCTCACACCCGCCGGCATCGGTGCTCGAACTCGTCGAGGCGCTGCACCCGACCCCTGCCGTGTGCGGGCGACCACGTCAGGCCGCGCTCGATCTGATCGCCGATATCGAGGAGCTCGAACGCGACCGCTACGCCGGCGCGGTGGGATGGGTCGATGCCGCCGGCAACGGCCAGTGGGCCGTGAGCATCCGCGGAGCGGCCATCGACGGACCGGTGGCGCGCGTCATCGCCGGCAACGGCATCGTCGGCGACTCCGACCCGCCGACCGAGCTCACCGAGACGCGAGCCAAGCTCCAAGCCATGCTCGGCGCCATCGTGCGCCCCTGACGACTGCGCGACGCCGGCCATCGTGCCTAGGGTCGGCGGTGTGGAGCCGAACGCTTCGACGCTGCGGATGTACGGCCAGCCGAGCGAGCTGGAGCCGCTCACCTGGGCCGAGGCCGAAGCGACCTTGGCCGCGGCCGAGTTCTACTGGGTCACCGCCCGCTCGACCGGGCACCCGCACCCCCGCCCGGTGTGGGGGTTCTGGCTCGACGATGCCGTCCGCCTCAGCCTCGGAAGCCCGGTCCTGCGCAGGTCGCTGGCCGACGATCCGGTCGTGACGGTCCACGTCGGGGACGGCCTCGAGGTCGTGGTCGTGGAGGGCTCGATGGATGGCACCGACGCCGGCGCCGCGTCGGTCGCCGCGTACGACGAGAAGTACGACTACGCCTACGACGCGGACCGGTACGGACCCTTCACGGTCGTGCGCCCGTCCACGATCCTCGCCTGGACCGCGGCCGGTCCGGCAGGCCGCGACGGCTTCCGCCGCTCCGGCCGCTGGACCTTCTGACCCGCCGCGACCGGCGCCCGGAGGTGGGCGCGGTTCGCTGTTCCCGGAGGCCGTCATCCGCGCCGGTCGATCCCACCGAGGTGTGCGCGCCCACCCGCGCCCACCACACCACGACGCACACACCCCCACTCGGAGCGCCGCCGATCCGTCGCGGCGGGGCGCTCGGGCGGGCGTCAGGGCGTGTCGAGGGCCGCGAGGGTCTCGGCGACAGCGGCGTGGATCTCGTCGTGGACGGCGACGTTGGCCGTGCGGTCGGTCTTCACGAGCACGAGACGGGCACCGCCGGTCGCGACGGATGCGCGCACGGCGTCGCCGACATCGATCGCACCGGCCGGCTCGATGGTCACGAGCCCATGGGCGGCCGCGAGGACGCGGAGGTCGACGCCGTGTGGCGTGCCGAACAGCTGCTCGAAGCGGTCCGGATCGAGCGTGGATGCCTGCGGCAGGAACGAGAAGATCCCACCCCCGTCGTTGTCGACCACCACGATCGTGAGGTCGATGCCCCGGTCGACGATGCCGAGCAGCGCGTTGCTGTCGTGCAGGAAGGCGACGTCGCCGACGAGCGCGACAGTCGCGTCGCCGGTCCGCCGCGCCGCCAACGCCACCCCGACCGCAGTCGAGACCACGCCGTCGATGCCGTTGGCGCCGCGGTTCGCGAGGACCCGCAATCCCGGGCGGAGGGCGCCGAACCACTCGACGTCTCGCACCGGCATGGACGACGAGACCACGAGTGTCGAGCCTTCGGGCAGCTCGCGAGCGACGGTCCGAGCGATGCCGGGTTCGGTCGGTTCCTCGTGGCCGAGCAGCGCCCGGTCGATCGCCTCCTGCGCCGCCAGCTCGGCCGCCTGCCAGCGGCCGGACCAGTCGTCGCGCCGTTCTCTCCCGCCCACCAGCCGGGCGAGCGCGCTCACCGCGGCGGTCGGCTCCGCGTGCAACATGTGGGCGGCCGCGTGGGCCGGGTCGAACCAACGGCCGTGCTCGTCGACCGCCACGATCGTCGCCCCACTCGCCTCGATCCACTGCGCCAGCACCTTGGACGCGGGCGGTGCCCCGAGCTGCAGCACGACCTCGGGTCGGAGGGCCGCTGCCGTCGGCTCGTGGCGGAGGATGGCGTCGAACGCACCGACCGCCGCGAAGTCGGGCACCCGGCACGCCGACCGCGGGTCGGCCAGCACGGGCCACCCGGTCGCGCGCGCCAGGGTGAACACCGCGTCGGGCTCACCCGAGCCGGCGCCGGCGACGATCACGCCACGATCCCGGTCCAAGAGGTCGGTGAGCCGCTCGGTGCCGTGCCGGTCGACGGCGACGCGGCGGCCCTCGGTCGTGTGCCACGACCGCCCGTCTTCCCGTCCATCCGGCAGGGACCCCGCCGTCCCCACGAGCGGCTCGCGGAACGGGAGGTTGACGTGCACCGGGCCTGGCCCGGCGACCCCCGTCGTCGCCTCGCCGATCGAGCGGGCGGCCAGGGAGCGCCACGACCCCATCGCCTCGATCGATGCCACGCCCGGGTCAGCGAACCAGCGCACCGCCGTCCCGAACAGGTGCGTCTGGTCGACCGTCTGCGGGGCGCCGACCCCGAGCAGCTCCGGTGGCCGGTCAGCAGTCAGGACGATCATCGGCACGGATGCCTGGTGCGCCTCGACGACTGCCGGGTGCAGCTCGACCGCCGCCGTGCCGCTCGTGGTCAGGACCACGGCCGGCCGGCCGCTGGCCAGGCCGAGGCCGAGGGCGGTGAACCCCGCCGCTCGCTCGTCGTGGTGGACGTGGATCGAGAGCCGGTCGTCGGCGGCCACGGCGAGCGCCATGGGGGTCGACCGGGAGCCAGGAGCCACGACGACGTCGGTCACGCCTCCGCGCACCCACTCGTCGACCAAGGTGGCGCAGAACGTGGCGGCCACGTCGGCCGGCTCGCTCGACGGCTCGACAGGTCCCGGTTCGGTCACCCGACCATCTGAGCAGGTGCCACCCGACCACCGCACCCCCGCACCCCCTGCACCCCCGAAACCACCCGCCCCCCCGCACACGCCGCGGCACCCCGGCCGACCCAGACCGCCCCGCCGGCACCCTCGCCTCCCCCAACGAACCTCACCGCCTCCTCGTTCCGCCCCGCGCTCCCCGTTCTTGCTCAAATCGTTCTTGCTCAAATCCGTTCTTGCTCAAGAACGGGAGGGACCGCCGCGGGGCGCAGACGCGAGCCCGGTGGGCGTTGGCCAGGGGCCCAGGGCGGTGGGCCGGGGGCCCGCCGCGGTGGGCCGTAGGGTCCGGGCGATGGGCATGCACCGGGTGGTCGAGGGAGCGGGGGCGCGGGTCGTCTTGGTCCATGGGTTCACCCAAACGCTCATGAGCTGGGCTCCCGTCGCTGCGGACCTGGCCGGCGATCACGAGGTCGTCCGGGTCGACGCGCCCGGCCACGGTGGGTCCGGCGACCTGCACGTCGACCTGGCCGCCGGTGCCGAGCTCCTCGGCGCGGCCGGCGGGCGGGCCACCTACGTCGGCTACTCGATGGGCGCCCGGCTGGCCCTCCGCCTGGCCATCGACCGGCCCGACCTCGTCGAGCGGCTCGTCCTCATCGGCGCCACCGCCGGCATCGACGACCCCGACGAGCGGAGCGCGCGCCGCGCCGCCGACGACGCCCTGGCCGCCCGCATCGAGGCCGACGGCGTCGACGCGTTCCTCGATCGCTGGCTCGCCCAGCCCCTCTTTGCGGACCTCTCCCCGACGCCCGAGGACCTCGCAGCCCGGCGCACCAACACCGCGGCCGGCCTCGCTTCCTCCCTGCGGCTCGCCGGCACCGGGACCATGGATCCGCCGTGGTGGGACGACCTGGCGCGGATCGACGCGCCGACGCTCGTCCTCGCCGGGGAGCACGACGCCAAGTTCACCGCGCTCGGCCACCGGCTCGTGGCTGCGATCGGCGCCCGAGCGGGAGCGGGGGCCGGCCCCGTCGCCCGGTTCGCCCCCGTGGCCGGCGCGGGCCACGCCGCCCACCTCCAGCGCCCCGCCCTCGTGGCGTCCCGCCTCCGAGCACACCTCGGCCCGAGCTGAGCACCCGGAACCCGAGTGCGCGGAGATGGTCAGCACCGCACCCGTGACCCACGTCCGCCTCACGCGCACTGTCGGCTGACCACGCGAGCCAGCGGATCACCTCGCGCCCCGACCCCGTCGGCCGGCTGACCGATCCGGTCAGACGATGATGGCGAGGCCGATGGTGAACAGCAGGCCGAAGGCGAGCTGGACCTTGCCGGTCGCGCCAAGGACCGGGATGAGCCCAGGCCCACGAGCACCCGAGAGCACCTCGAGCACGGGCTTGCGCGCCACGAGGACGGCGGCAAGGGCCAGCGCGGCCGCCGGCCGCGAGCCGAGCCCGGCCACGAACGGGACGGCGACGATCGCGCCGACCACGAGCGCCACGTAGAGCACCCGCGTCCGCTGGTCGCCGAGGCGGACTGCGAGGGTGCGCTTCCCGACCTGGGTATCGCCCGGGATGTCCCGGAGGTTGTTGACGACGAGGAGCGCGGTCGCGAGGAACCCGACGGGGACCGACGCTCCGAGCGCGAGCGGCTCCAGCGATCCGGTCTGGACGTAGGCGGATCCGGCGGTGGCCACGACGCCGAAGAACACGAACACGAACGCCTCGCCCAACCCGGCATAGCCGTAGGGCCGCGGGCCCCCCGTGTAGAACCACCCGGCCGCGATCGCCGCCGCGCCCACGACGAACAGTTCGGGCCCGACGGCCAGGGCCAAGGCGGTTCCCACGACGCCGGCGACCGCGAAGGACGCCATCGCCGCGCGCTTCACCGCACGAGGCGCGGCGAGGCCCTGGCCGACCAGGCGCACCGGACCGACGCGCATGTCGTCGGCATCGGTGCCGCGCACGCCGTCGCTGTAGTCGTTGGCGTAGTTGGTGGCGACCTGCAGTGCGAGGGCCACGACCATGGCGGCCACGGCCCGCCACCAGATCAGGCCCCCCGGCACACGACCGACCGCACAGGCGGTGCCGACGGCCACGGGCACGATCGCCGCGGGAAGGGTCCGGGGCCGCGCACCGGCCACCCACACGTTCATCGGCCGCTCCTGGAACCCATCCCGGCGAGTCTGGCCGCCGCGGCGTCGATGGGAGAACCTCGCGTGCCGCGCGGCCATGGCGCCGCCGGGTGGGGCGGGGCTGGCAGGCTGACGGCCGTGCACGAGCTCGTGGCCATCGACCTCCCGGGCGGACCCGCGTTCGAGGCCGCCCTACGCCGGGCGTGGGACGACGGCGACGCCGTGCTGCCCATCGACCAACGCCTGCCGCGGCAGGTACAGATCGGCCTGCTCGACCAGGCCCGCCCCCACGCCATCGTCGGCGGTGGGAACAGCGAGCGCGTCCCCGTCGATCCGGGAGCCCCGCAGGTCGAGGACGGCGATGCCCTCGTGATCGCCACCAGCGGATCCACCGGCGAGCCGAAGCTGGTGGTCCACACCGACGAGTCGCTGTCGCGCCACGCCTGGGCCGTGTACGCACGCCTCGGCATCGATCCGGGCGCCGACCGCTGGCTCGCGTGCCTCCCCCTCGGCCACCTCGGCGGTCTCGGGGTCCTCGTCCGCTCGATCATCACCGACACGCCGGTCGACGTCTTCGAGCGGTTCGACGCCGCCGATGTTGCCGCCGCGCCCGCTGTGCTCGGCAGCACCCTGGTCTCGCTGGTGCCGACGGCCATCGACCGCCTGGACCCGTCGTCGTTCCGGTGGGTGGTGCTCGGCGGGGCCCCGGATCCCGTCGCCCGGCCCGCCAACGTCGTCCGCACCTACGGCCTCACCGAGACCGGGGGCGGGGTCGTCTACGAAGGGCTGCCCCTCGACGGTGTCGACGTCCGCATCCGCGAGGGCGGGGAGATCGCGATCCGCGGCCCGGTGCTCGCCCGCGGCATCCGCAACAAGACCGGCGACGTCACGCCGGTGACCGACCCGGACGGCTGGTTCGTCACCGGCGACCTCGGCCACTGGGACGGGTACTCGAAGCTCGCCGTCGACGGACGGGCCGAGGACCTCATCGTCAGCGGCGGCGAGAACGTGTGGCCCGCGCCGGTGGAAGCGGCCGTGGGGTCGCACCCCGGCGTGGCCGAGGTGCGGATCACCGGCCGTCCCGACCACGAGTGGGGCGAGCGCGTCGTCGCCGTCGTGGTGCCCGCGAACACCGCCTGGCCGCCGAGTCTCGCCGAGCTCCGGGCCCACGTCGCCGACGTGCTCCCGTCCTATGCCTCGCCCCGCGAGCTCGTGATCGTCGACTCCCTGCCGCGGACCTCACTCGGCAAGGTTCGCCGGCCCCGGTTCGACGAGGGTCCCGTCGATCCGCCGCCGCCGAGGAAGGCGCAGCGCGACGGGTAGCGCCCCGTCGCGCAACCCAGCGCGCCCTGTTCTTGTGTGCGATCGTCGGCTCCTCGGCTCCGAATGCACACCAGAAGCGGACCGCCTTCAGTTCTTGTGTGCGATCGTCGGCCACTGGACTCCGAATGCACACCAGAAGCGGGGGGGACGTGGCCAACGTGGCCGCTGGGCACGCGGGTCCGGCTGGCGTCGTCGGCGCCCGATGGAACATTGCCCGTCATCGCACTCGTGCCCCCTCGGCCTGTGGGATCACCAGGCGATCAGCGGGGCGAGGTGAGGCGGGGATCAGTAGGGGTTGGCGATGTAGTCGTGGAGGACCTTGGTCTCGTGCTCGAGCGAGGAGATCCGGTCCTTGACCACGTCGCCGATGCTCACCAGGCCGGCGAGGCTCCCCTCCACCAACACCGGGATGTGCCGGATCCGGCGGTCGGTCATGAGCGACATCAGCTCCTCGACCGTCGTGTCGGGCTGGCAGGTGAAGACCTCCGACGTCATGAGGTCACGGGCCGGGCGCTCGAGTGCCGCACCGCCATCTCTCGACAGCGCGCGCACCACGTCGCGCTCGGACAAGACGCCGTCGATGTGGCTGCCGTCGGCGGAGACGACGACGGCTCCGATGCGGTGTTCGGCGAGCACCGCGACCACTTTGGCCACCGATGCGTCAGGCCCTACGGACACGACGTCGGAGCCCTTGTTCTGCAACAACACGCTGACCTGCACGGCTTACCTCCGGGTGGTCGCCCACCCCCCAGTGAACCACAACGGGCGTCACCGTGACAGGCGTCACCAGAGTGGGTGATTCCGTCCCGACCTGGCCGAAATGTCCGTCATGTCGACTTTGGTAGCGCCGATGGGCCACCCTGTGGGCCCTCCCGCCTCGCCACCACCCCGTTCGATCCGGAGCACCACCTTGCGTCCCACCGCCAGCACCACCCGCCGGGCCGTCGCTGCCCGCTTGGCCACCGTCATCGCCGTCGGCGCGACCCTCCTCGTCGGTCCCGCGGGTACACCCCTCGCACCGGCGCCTGCCGGGGCCACCACGGCCTCGGTCTCGCTGCAGGGACGCATCGACCACAAGCTCTCGGGCATCTACCAGGGCGACGGACCCAAGCAGGCGTACGCCAGCCCGGCCCTGGCCGACATCACCGGCGACAACACCCCCGAGATCGTGATCGGGAGCATGGACGGGACCGTCGAGGCATACCGCACGACCGACCGTTCGCGGCTCTGGTCGGTGAAGGTCGGCAACACGGCCATCCAGGCCTCGCCGACCATCGCCGACCTCGGCAGCGACGGCAAGCCCGACGTGATCGTGGGGACGATGGACGGGCGCGTGATCTGGCTGAACGGGCCGACCGGGGCGATCGTCCGCACGTTCCGCCAGGGCGCGCCGTTGTACTGCCCGCCCGGGACCGACTGCCGGCCCGATGGCTTCTTCGGTACCCCGACGATCGCCGACGTGAACGGCGACAAGATCCTCGACATCGTCGCCTCGAACTACGACCACACCATCTATGCGTGGTCGAAGACCGGGACGCTCCTGTGGCGCAAGTTCCTCGAGGACAGCAACTGGTCGAGCCCGACGGTCGCCGACATCGACCGTGACGGGAAGCCCGAGGTCATCGTCGGCGGCGACATCTACGCCAACAACCCGCTGGGCAAGCCCGAGGGCGGGCTCATCTGGGTCCTGCACGGCAACAACGGCGCCAACTACCCCGGCTACCCGCTCTCCGTCGCCGGCCAGACCGTGTGGTCCTCGCCGGCCATCGCTGACCTGAACGGCGACAAGTACCCCGAGCTCGTCGTGGGCACGGGCTTCAACTGGCCCGACCCCCGGGGCCGCCAGGTGCGGGCGATCACCGCCTACAACCGCAAGAACCTGCCCGGCTGGCCGGTCACCGTCGAGGGCCGGGTCATGGGCTCGCCCGCCATCGGCGACCTCGACGGCGACGGCAAGCTCGAGGTCTCCTTCGCGTCCGACGGTGGGTGGCTGTACTCCTACGAGGCGAACGGCCACCGCAACTGGAGGGGCTGCAACGCCACGAGCATCAACGGCTGCAACACCGGCTACTACACCTCCGGCGGGACGGTCATCGCGGACGTCGACGCCGACGGTTCGCAGGAGGTCATCTCGACCCTCGACAAGGACCTCCGCATCTACGACGGCAAGACGGGCGCGGTCGAGGACTCGTACCGCCTCACCGACGTCGGCACCCTCGCCCCCGGATCGTCGCCGGCGGTGGCCGAGGTCAACGGCAAGACCGTGATCGCCCAGTCCACCGTGTACCGGGTCAACGGGCACGGGGGCGTCATGGCGCCCGGCGACCTCACCCGCGTCTACCTCTTCGCCACCGGAAACAGCCTGTGCCGCGCCGATTGGCCACAGTTCCACCGCGACGCCCGCCGATCCGGCCGGTACCAGCCCGAGCACGACGCGTGGATCCCGTTCAACTGCCCGGCATCGTTCGTGCGCCAGCAGTACACCGACTTCCTCGGCCGGTCAGCCGATGTCGCCGGCACGACGTTCTGGACGAGCCGCCTCCACAACGGCACGACCGGGAGCACGGTAATCCGATCGTTCATGGGTTCCAGCGAGTTCGGCGCGGTGGTCGCGCCCGCGGTGCGCGCGTACCTCGGCGTCCGGGGGACGTACCCACCCACGAAGGCGACCGTCGACGCGGCCGTCGCCCGCCTGCGCAGCGGCGACACCCCGGCCGACCTGGCCCAGACCTACGCCGAGGATCCCTCGGTGTCGGGGCTGAGCAACAACGACTTCATCACGCACATCTACCAGAACCTGTTCAAGCGGGCCCCGACCACGGTCGAGCGGGCCAACGACCTCGTCAAGCTCACCACCGGCACGACCCGCGGCACGCTCGTGGCGGGCTACGCCGAGGGCAGCGCCAAGACGATCCTGTCCCCCGAGGTCAACGTGGCGATGGTCTTCCTGGGCATGCTCGGCCGGGCACCCGATCCCAGCGGTTGGACCTACTGGGTCAAGAAGGTGAAGGGCTCCAGCACCGACGCCCTCGTGACGGGCTTCCAGCGATCCGACGAGTACGCCCGCCGGGTCGGCTGACAGGACCTACGGCCGACTCAGCCGGCTGCGCCCACGACCGTGGGTGCGCCGGCCGTGGCCTTCACCCAGACGGCCTTGCCCTCCTCCAACCCGAGGCGGAGCGCCTCGGTCCGCGTGAGCACCACCTGGACGGGCGGCTCGGAGGCGTCACCGCCAACGGACACGTCCACCCGCACCTCGAAGCCCACCCGCACCACGCGGGCCACGGTGCCGGCGACCGCGCCGGGACCCGGATCGGCGGCGTACACCTCGAGGTCGTGCGGGCGGACCAGCACGCCACCGAGGCGCGTCACCGGGCCGAGGAAGCTCATGACGAAGTCGTTCGCGGGACGGTCGTAGAGGTCGTCGGGCC
The DNA here is from genome assembly GCA_025463365.1 of Acidimicrobiales bacterium. Classification (GTDB taxonomy): domain Bacteria; phylum Actinomycetota; class Acidimicrobiia; order Acidimicrobiales; family Iamiaceae; genus Aquihabitans. Next base: position 25,486 of record JAOBWM010000185.1, on the reverse strand, counting down.
CGCCCACCTGTTCGATGCGACCGTCGTTGATCACCACGATCTCGTCGGAGACCTCGAGCGCCTCCTCCTGGTCGTGGGTGACGAACACCGTCGTGACGTGGACCTCGTCGTGGAGGCGGCGCAGCCAGTCGCGCAGCTCCTTGCGCACCTTGGCGTCGAGGGCACCGAAGGGCTCGTCGAGCAGCAGGACGCTCGGCTCGACGGCGAGGGCCCGGGCCAGCGCCATGCGCTGGCGCTGGCCGCCCGACAGCTGCGACGGGAGCCGGTCGGCGAACTGCGACAGGTGCACGAGCTCGAGCAGCTCGTCCACCCGGCGCCGGATCTCGTCCTTCGGGCGCTTGCGGATCTCCAGCCCGAAGGCCACGTTGCGGCGCACGCTCAGGTGCTTGAACGCGGCGTAGTGCTGGAACACGAACCCCACGTTGCGCTTCTGGGGCGGCAGGTGGGTGGCCTCGTTGCCCTCGATGACGACGGTGCCTTCGTCCGCGCTCTCGAGCCCGGCGATGATCCGCAGCAAGGTGGACTTGCCGCCGCCGCTCGGGCCCAGCAGCGCGGTCAGCTGGCCGCTGCGAACGTTCAGATCGATGTCGGCGAGGGCGACGAAGTCCCCGAACCGCTTGCCGACACCCTTGATCTCGATGCTCACCGTCCGCTCCTCGACGTCGTCGCTCGGCCATCGACGAGGCGAGTGGTCGGGACCAGACCGCCCATCCACCCCTCCCCATCGTTCGGCCCTCGGTCCGGGCTCATCGGGCTCATCGGGCTCATCGCGCTCTTCGGGCTCTTCGGGGTCATCATTGCTCTCCCTTCGGCCGGAGGACCGACACGATCACGAGGCAGAGCACCGACACGGCCGCCAAGAAGAACGACGTGATGTAGGCGGTCTGCTGCTGGAACTCCTGGTACTTCTGCTCCACCACGAGGGTGACGGTCTGGGTCTGGTTCACGAAGTTGCCCGACACGATCTTCACGGCGCCGAACTCGCCGAGCGAGCGGGCCAGGCTGAGCACGACGCCGTAGACGGTGGCCCACCGGATGGCCGGGAACGTGATCCGCCAGAACGACTGCCAGGCGCTGGCCCCCAGGCTCCGGGCCGCCTGCTCCTGTTCGGTGCCGATCTCCTCGAGCACCGGCACGAGCTCGCGGACCACGAGCGGCAGCGATACGAAGATCGTGGCGAGGACGATGCCGGGGGTGGCGAAGATGACCTGGATGCCGGCCCGCTCGAGCGATGGGCCGAACCAGTTGCCCCGCCCGCCGTACACGAGCACGAGCGCCAGGCCCACGACGACGGGCGACACCGACAGCGGCAGGTCGATCAAGGCGCTGAGGACGCGCCGACCCGGGAACCGGTACCGCACGAGCAGGATGGAGATGCCCACGCCGAACACGGTGTTGATGACCACCGAGAGCACGGCGACGAGCAGGGTGAGGCGGAAGGCATGGACCACCTGCGGATCGGTGAGCGCATCACCAACTGGCTTGAGGCCCTTGGAGAAGGTCTTGACCCCGACGAGACCCACCGGCCACACGACGAGGAAGAAGACGTAGGCGACGGCGATGGCCCGAAAGGCGTACTCGACCGGCCGCCGACGGCCCCGCCGGGCTCGGCTCGCCTTCGGCGGCACGTCGGCTGGGGGCGCGTCGATCTCGTCGATCGACGGGTCCAGGTCGACCACCACCGGCCCCGACGCGTCACCCACGGCGAGCGACCCGGCGCTGCAGCACGTCGAGCAGGACGATGACGAGGAGTGAGACGAGCAGCAGCACGGTCGCGATCGAGGCGGCGGTGGCGAGGTCGCCGTTCTCGACGAACGTCAGGATCCGAACGGACGCGACCTCGGTCTTGAACGGCAGGCTGCCCGAGAGCAGTACGAGCGAGCCGTACTCGCTCACCGCCCGGGCGAAGGACAGCGCGGCGCCGGCAGCGATGGCCGGGAAGAGGCTCGGCAGGATGACGCGCCGGAAGATCGTGAACCGGCTGGCACCGAGCGAAGCCGCCGCCTCCTCGACATCGCGCTCGAGCTCCTCGAGCACGGGCTGAACGGTGCGGACCACGAAGGGCAGCGTCACGAAGAGGAACGCGAGGAACACGGCCTTCTCGGTGTTGATCACGCTCACGCCGAGCGGGCTGTTCGGTCCGTAGAGCGCCAGCAGGACGAGGCCGGCCACGATCGTGGGGAGGGCGAACGGCACGTCGATCACGACGTCGAGGACCCGCTTGCCGATGAACTGGTCACGAGCGAGCACCCACGCGATCAGGGTGCCCATGACGACGTTCACGAGCGTGACGAGGAACGCCTGCCCGATGGTGAGCTTCAACGCCGCCGCGGTCTGCTCGTTGTCGAGCGTGTGCCAGAAGCCGGACCACCCGCCCTTCGAGGCCTGGATGACGATGGCCGTCAGGGGCAGGAGGACGAGCAGGCTCAGCCACAGCACGGACACGCCGAGGCCGATGCCCGACGCGGCGCCGAGGCGCCCGACGCGGTTCGACCGGCGGCGCAATGCCGCCGGTCGACCACCCGTGAGTTCCGGGACCGCCAAAGGTCAGTTCTTCCCGGTCTGCTTCTGGACCTCGGGCACGAGCCCGGTGTCCTCGTCGAAGAACTCCTTGTTGGCCTTGCTCCAGCCACCGAACGTGTCGTCGATGGTGAACTGCTTGGCAGGCGTGGGGAACGGATCAGCGGGGTCGTTGGCCCCCTTGACGTCCACCTTCACGCCGTCGATGACAGGCCGGAAGCCCTTCGAGGCGAACACTTCCTGGCCGGCCGGGCTGAGCACGTAGTCCAAGAACGCCCGGGCGCTGGCCGGTGCCCCCTTGGTGACGGCGGCCGGGTTCTGGATCAGCAAGGTGTCGTCGGGAACCACGTAGTCGATCGCGGTGTCGTTCTGGCGGGCCAGGATCGCCTCGTTCTCGTAGGAGATCAAGACGTCGCCGGTGCCGCCGGTGAAGGTCGTCGTGGCCTCGCGACCGCTGGCCGGGAGGGCCTTGACGTTCTCGAAGAACTTGGTCAGGTAAGCCTTGGCCTCGGTCTTGTCGCCACCGTCGGCGAGCACGTGGCCGTAGGCGGCGAGGATGTTCCACCGCGCCGAGCCAGATGAACCGGGGTTCGGGCTCACGATGCCGACACCCGGCTTCACGAGGTCCTCCCACGTGGTGATGTGCTTCGGGTTGCCCTTGCGGACCACGAAGACCACGACCGAGTTCGACACGATCCCCTTCGTCGCGCCCTTGTTCCAGTCGCTGGCCACGAGGCCCTTGTCGACGAGACGGGTCACATCGCCCTCGAGGGAGAAGTGGACGTAGTCGGCCTTCTGGCCGGCCTCGACGGCCCGGCTCTGGTCGCCGGAGGCGCCATAGGACGACTGCCACGACACGCCCTTCCCGGCGGAGGTCTTGGCGAAGTCGCTCTGCAACACGTCGTAGGGGGCCTTGGCGACCGAGAAGGCCACCAGCGAGAGCCGGGTGGATCCGCCACCACCACTGCCACCGTCGCCCACGGAGCTGGCGCACGACGACAGCGCCAGGGCGCCGATGGCGAACACCATGGTGGCGATCCGCGTGTGCTTGGTCATCTTCGGGTCCTCTCCCTGCCACCGACGATGCGGGGCCGTCATTCTGTGCTTTTCCTATCGGACTGGGGGACTATAACCCAAAGCCCACTCAACCGGTCAACTTTGAGGAAAATGGGCAACGGCTCCGGCTGTCCCCTCCAACGCGCCGACGGCCCCCGCCGAAGCGGGAGCCGTCGACCCCCACCGGGAACGGGGGAGGTTGCCCGGTTGGAGAACGGTCAGCGACGGATCAGCGCAGGCCGAGCTTGCGGGCGCAGGCGGGCCAGGCGCCCCAGCCCTGGGCGGCGCGCAGGCGCTCGCCGATCGCGATCTGCTGCTCGCGGGATGCCTGGTTCGGATAACCCGCACCGCCCATCGCGTGCCACGACTGCAGGCTGAACTGGAGGCCGCCGTAGTAGCCGTTGCCGGAGTTGATGGCCCAGTTGCCGCCGGCCTCGCACCCCGCGAGGTCGTCCCACACGCTGCCGCTGGCCACCGGGGCCGGCGCGGCTTGCGGTGCAGGCGGCGCGGTCGTCGGCGGCGCAGTCGTCGGTTCGGTCGTGGTCGTCGGTGGCGCGGTCGTGGTCGAGGCTGGCGCGGTCGTGGTCGGGGCTGGCGCGGTCGTCGTCGATGGCGACGGCTCGGGCGCTGGCACCGGGGCCACGGCATCGGCGTCGGCCGCAGAGGCGGCCATCCACAGGAGGGCGATGTGCCCGAGGGTGTCGAACTCACGGCCCGGTCGCGCGGTCGAGTGGCCCGGCGGGGTCGGGGCGGTCCGTCCCGGCTGCTGGAGGACGGGGCGGGCGGCGGTGGCACGTGCGACCCGTGGCGCCGGGGCGGCGGCCGGCTCGGCGGCCACCATGGGTGCGGCCACCGCAATGGCGGCGAGGGCAAGGGTCCCGGCCCGCAGGGACCAGGTGCGGGCACGCCGAGTCGACGTGCCGGTGGTACTCGGGGGTTGGTCTCGCGTGGCGGTGCGCGCGCTGGTGCTGGGCATGGACTGAGCTCCCTTGGCGGAGTGGACAGAAGGCGAACGGGGGCGTCGACGCGCCGCAGCCGCTCACCGAAGATCGGCCAGTGTGTCACAACCTCAACCATTTCGTAACTCATTCGACATGTGAGAATCGTCACGCGCGATTCAGGTGATCACGCTCATCGCTAGTCACGATGGGCCGGCAGGGTCGGCCGCTACCGTGGACGGCCATGAACCGCCTCGCAGACGAGACCTCCCCCTACCTGCGCCAGCACGCTGAGAACCCCGTCGACTGGCACCCATGGGGCGAGGAGGCGTTCGCCGAGGCTCGGGCCACGGACCGACCGATCCTGCTGTCGATCGGGTACTCGGCGTGCCACTGGTGTCACGTGATGGCCCACGAATCCTTCGAGGATCCGGCCACCGCGGCGGTCATGAACGAGCTCTTCGTCAACATCAAGGTCGACCGCGAGGAGCGCCCCGACGTCGACTCCGTCTACATGGATGCCGTCCAGGCGATGACCGGTTCGGGTGGCTGGCCGCTCACCGCCTTCCTGACGGCGACCGGCGAGCCCTTCTTCACCGGCACCTACTTCCCGCCCACGTCGGTGCCCGGTCGGCCGTCGTTCCTCCAGGTCTGCCGGGCCATCGACGATGCCTGGAAGCACCGTCGCCCCGAGCTCGCGGAACAGGCCGCGCGCATCACCGCGCACCTCGGCGCGGCCAGCCTCCCCGGTGCCGGGGGCGTCCCCAGCGCCACGCTCCTGTCCGATGCCCGAGACCGCCTGGTCGCCGAACACGACCCGACCTGGGGCGGGTTCGGCGGGGCGCCGAAGTTCCCCCAGACGATGAGCCTCGACCTGTTGTTGCGCCACCACCACCGCCACGCAGACCCTGACGCGCTCGCCGTGGTCGAGCGCTCGTTCGACGCGATGGCCGCGGGCGGGATCCACGACCACCTCGGCGGTGGCTTCTCCCGGTACTCGGTCGACGAGCGCTGGCTGGTCCCGCACTTCGAGAAGATGCTGTACGACCAGGCCTTGTTGGCCCGCGCCTACCTCCATGCCTGGCAGGCCACGGGCAGCGAGCGCCACCGCATCGTCCTCGAGGACATCGTCGCCTACGTGCTGCGGGACCTCCGGCACGCCGCCGGCGGCTTCTACGCCGCCGAGGACGCCGACAGCGAAGGCGTCGAGGGCAAGTACTACGTGTGGACGCCGGCCGAGATCCGCGAGGTCCTCGGGCTCGACGCCGATCCGGTGCTCGCCTGGTGGGGCGTCGACGATCGGGGCAACTTCGACGGCGCCACCATCTTGAACCGCCTCCACGGCATGCCCGGCGAGCCCGAACCCCCACTGGTGACCGACGCCCGCCGCCGCCTCCTCGAGGCTCGAGAGGCACGGATCCGTCCCGGTTTGGACGACAAGGTCCTGACCGAGTGGAACGCGCTGATGATCGCCACGCTCGCCGAGGCCGGCGCCGCGACCGGGAACCGCCTCTGGACACAGGCCGCGGTGACCGCCGCCGAGTTCCTCCTCGAGCGGCTGCGCACCCCCGAGGGACGCTGGCTCCGGAGCTGGCAGGACGACGGCTCGGGAGAAGGACGAGCCCGCCACCTCGCGCTCGCCGTGGACCACGCCGCGCTGGTCGACGCCTTCACCCGCCTGGCCGAAGCGACCGGGCAGGCCCGATGGATCGCCGCCGCGGAGGTGGTGGCCGACGATCTCATCCGGCTCTTCTGGGATCCGGAGCAGCCGGGGTTCTTCACCACGGGCGACGACGCCGAGCGACTCGTGACCCGGGCCAAGGACCTGCTCGACCAGGCGACCCCGGCCGCCAACAGCCTGGCCGCCGTCGGCCTGCTGCGCCTGGCCGCCCTCACCGGCGTCGACCGCTACCGCGACCACGCCGAGGCGCTCATCGCTGCGGTCGTCGAGGCCGCCGCGAAGCACCCGACCGCCTTCGCCCACCTGCTCGCCGCCGTCGACCTGGTGGTCCATGGCATCGACGAGGTCGCGATCGTGGGCGACGCGGCCCCCCTGGTCCTCGCTGTCCAGACCCGCTACCTCCCTGGCGCCGTGCTCGCGTGGGGCGAGCCCTACGACTCACCGCTCTGGCAGGACCGCGCCGACGGCCTGGCCTACGTCTGTCGCAACTTCACCTGCCAGGCCCCCGTCGCCGACCCCGAGTCCCTCGTCGCCCAACTCCACCCCTCCCCCACCTGACCCACCCCGGGCCCCGGCCGGAGGGGTGTGTGCACCAACCCGCGCCCCACGCGCCACAGTGCACACACCCCGCCCCTCCCCCGAGGTGTGTGCACCAACCCGCGCCCCACGCGCCACCGCCCACACACCACGAGCGGAGCGGGACGGGTGTGTGCACCAACCCGCGCCCCACGCGCCACCGCGCACACACCACGAGTGGAGCGGGACGGGTGTGTGCACCAACCCGCGCCCCACGCGCCACAGCGCACACACCCCGAGCCAGCCGGGAGGGGTGTGTGCACCAACCCGCGCCCCACGCGCCACAGCGCACACACCACGAGCCGGCCGGGAGAGGCGTGTGCACCAACCCGCGCCCCACGCGCCACAGCGCACACACCCCGCCCCTCCCCGAGGTGTGTGCACCAAGCCGCGCCCCACGCGCCAGGGCGCGCACACCCCGAGCCGGCCGGGAGGGGTGTGTGCACCAACCCGCGCCGCACGCGCCACAGCGCGCACACCCTCGGCCCCCAGAGGTGTGTGTACCAGCACGCGCCCCACGCGTCAGGGCGCGCACACCACGAGTGGAGCGGGAGAGGTGTGTGCGCCGACGTGCGCTCTACGCGCCAGAGCGCGCACACCACGGAAGGGGCGGGTCGGTGGCGCCGGATGGGTGGCGTCCGGGGGGAGGGTCACCAGTGGTTGCGGTGGACGACCTGGTCGATCGGAGGGCGGGGTCTGCCGGCGGAACGACCGGTCCGCTCCGACGGGACATCGCCGTCGGTGGCGACGACCGCGGGGTGGCCGAGGGCGATGGTGGCGACGAGGCGCCAGCCCTCCGGCACGCCGAAGGCGGCGGCCACCGCGGCCTCGTGGTCGAACGCACCGAACAGGCACGCCCCCAGGCCGGCATCGACCGCTCCCAGCAACAGGTGCTCCGCCGCGGCGCCGGCGTCGACCCACCAGTACGGGACCCGCCACGCATCGACCGCGGCACCCAGCCCCGTCGCGGCCTTGTCGGGCTCGGCGTACCGCTCGACGTAGGCCGCGGGCCGCACCGCCACCAGCACCAGGACCGGGGCAGCCAGGAGACCCGGCCACCGGAAGCCGGCACGCCGCTCGGGCGCCAACGTCGCATCCCAGTAGCGGGCGGTGGCCTCGGGCTCGTCGAGGACGACGTACGCGGTGGCCTGGCTGTTGCCCGCCGACGGCGCACGACGGGCCAGGTCGCACAGCGCGGTGACCACTCCGGGATCGACAGGTGCCGGCCCGAAGGCGCGCACCATTCGGCGGCCGCGGATGGCGTCGACGAGCTCCACCGCGCCGGCCGTCAGCGGGCAAACCGTCGAGAGACGGTCGACCCGACGGGCACGGCGGCTGGAACGGACAGCAACCCCCCGCACACCCCAGCCAACCGTCGAGAGACGGTCGACCCGACAGGCACGGCAGCTGGAACGGACAGCAACCCCTCGCGCGCGCCGATGTGCCGGCGCGGGAGGGAAGGCAGGGTCAGGCCAGCTTCAACAGGTCGTCGGCGGTGGCCCAGCCGAACGCGATCAACGCGTCGCCGCGCTGCTCGTCCACCTTGTCGAAGAACTGCGCGTAGCCGGGATCGAGCTTCTCCGGCTTGAGCGTCTCGTGGTCGAGCACCTCGGGGTACGAGTCGTCGCCCCGGACGATGAACGAGCGCTCGTCGTAGCGGCTGGCGTTGATGCCGAAGCGCTTGGCCAGGCGCCGGCCCCAGGCCCGCTCCTCGCCGGTGGCCAGGTAGTCCGGCCGCGGCACGATGTCGACCAGCGTGCGGAAGGCCTCGTAGCCCGAGACCGTGGCGAAGCGGGTCCCCACCAGGACGTCCTCGTCCGGGAAGGCGAGCACGGCCCGACGGAGCTGGTCGTGGACGATGGCTCGCAGCACGGTCTCCCGCTTGGCGGTGCGCTTGATCGACGCGAGGCCGACGATGACGCTGGGCGTACCACCGATGCGCTCCAGCGTGCTGAACGAGAAGCCCTTCAGTCGACCGGCGTCGCGAGCGAGGGTGACGAGCACCCACGCTTCGGCGGCCTTCGACAAGACGCCGATCTCGAAGCGGCTGGGCCCGTCGGCGCACAGGTCGGCCATCTCGGCAAGCTCGGCGTCGCCGAGCTGCGTGCAGTCCTTGGTCTCGACTTCGATAGCCATGAGCCTGCCTCGGCCCCCTTCGGAACGGTGGACACGTGGGGATCAAGTCCAGTCGACCAGCCCGGTCGACGCAACTCGGGCGGGGTGCCACCCCACTCGCGACGCCTGCGCGAGGATGCCGGGGCCACCCCGAACCCGTCCCCTGCGTTGAGGTCTTCCGTGCGCAACCTGCCCCGAGCCGTGGTGCTCGCCGCGTCGTTCGCCGTCGCAGCCGCCGCGTGCGGCTCCAGCGGTGGATCCTCGGATCCGGCCGCCACCGCGCCGCGCCGCCAGGCCGTGGAGAAGCTCCACGCCTACGGCCTCACCCAGGACCAGGCGTCCTGCATCGTCGACCACGTGGGTGCCGACCCGGTCGTCGAGTCCGACGACCTCGATGCCTTCGCTCAGGGTCAGGACTACCGCACCGCGGCCAAGGCGTGCCTCCATGACGCCTGACGTCCGCCCAACCGAGGATCGCATCCGTGGACCGCGATCGGCCACGTCCCGGCGTCGGGCGGCGTCGCTCGGCGCGGCCGCGCTCCTGCTCGCCGTCCTCGGCGCCGGGTGCAGCAAGGACACGCCCACCGATCCGGCCGAGGCCCGGCTCCAACGCGTGGAGGCCCGGCTCCGGAGCTCCTTCTCCGCCCGCCAGGCCCGCTGCATCCTCGAGCAGCTCGACACCCCCGTGGTGCGGGCCCTCGACCAGCGCGCCGACCTCACCGCCGACAGTCCGGCGTTGAAGCAGTTCAGCGCCGCCCTCCAGGTCTGCGTCAACGGCGACGGCGCGACGACCACGACCCGGTCCGCCGGCACCGCGCCGGCTTCGACGACGACAGGACCGGGCGGATGAGCCAGCACCGCGGCCGCCGGCTCGCCGTGCTGGCGGCCGGGGCGGGCCTGCTGCTCGCCTCGTGCACGTCCGACGCGTCCCCACCCGCGTCCGAAGGCGGCCGCGCCCGGCTCGAACGCCGCAACCGGGAGTACCTGGTGGGCATCGGGTGGCGCCAGGAGCAGGCCGCCTGCGTCAGCCGCCATGAGACCCAGGATCTCGCGGTCCTGCTCGACGGCGCCCATGACGACGACCCCACCACCAAGGCCGGGTACCTGGCCTTCGCCAAGGTCGCCCAGGCATGCATCCGCGCCCACGACGTGCTCACGACCACCACGACCGGCCCGTCGGCAACGACTGACTGACGACCGACCCTCAACCGTCATGGCACTAGGGTGTCCCGACCTGGCGGCGTGGCCGAGTGGTTTAGGCAAGGGCCTGCAAAGCCCTCTACCCGGGTTCGATTCCCGGCGCCGCCTCCAGGGAGCCTTCCGGCAAGGAAGGCGTCCTAGTTCCGGAAACGGGTTCGGGATCCGCCCACAAGGGCGGATCCCGAACCTGCCGAAACGTTCTGGGTTTTGGACTCGAGGACGTACCGGCAGGAGTTTTGGGCGGTCGGACAGGCCTGTCGGCCTGAATGGAGGCGCGCAAACGAGGCGCCTTCGTGGCGCCTCGGGTGCAGCCTGGGGAAAGGCACGGCTATGGAGGGGGGCTCGGAGGGCCTGCCGCTTCACGAGCCAGCGTCGCTGCCGCCTCGGCCACGATGCTTTGAAAGGTTCCGACCCGACGTGGCGCTCGAGCGCTAGGGCCGGGAGTCTCGGGTGTCGGCAGGACTTGCGTCCCGGCCTCGAACGTCCGTATCCGGCGGATGTTGTAGGCCGCGATCTCGAACGCGAGCATCAGAGCGCGCTTGACGGTGCCAAAGACCTTGATGTGTTTGTGGTTTCCGATGTCGGCCCCGGCCTCCTTGAGGCCTGCGTTGGCGGATTCGACGCCCTGCCGGCGAGCCATGTAGGCCCGGTCCCACGCCCGGGAGTAGGGAATCGTTGGTTGCCAGTGGGGCAGTTCAGCCGCCTGGAAGGTCGCCGTGCCGTCAAAGGCCCGGTCCCACGTGCTTGGAAGGTCGACGAGCGGCTTGGTCTCCGAGCCCCTCATGGTACGCGGATACGCGCGGCTACGGAGACGTCCCGCCGCAAAGGGACCTCGAAATCGCATCGAGCCGTCGGCATCGGGCCCAGCATGTAGGGACCACCGATAGGTTGCCCGGTCCTCGTAGGCCTTGAAGTACGGGAGCTTGGCGTCGTGCGAGCGGTTCCTCGGCGGCCGCGGTGGCGGGGCTGGAGAGTCCAGGAGTGGGCTCGGCGCCCGGGAGTATGGCCAGCCGTCGACTATCCGGACCCCTTTCGTCGTGGGGTGGTCGCCCCGCTGGTCCGGATAGAGATCGAAAAACACCCGCCGTCCGGAGGCGCGCAGGAGGAGCTGAAACTCGGCTGGGCTTCTCGTGTAGCCCCGGTCGGTGACTACATCGCCCACCGCCCAGTCAGAGCTGGCGAGTTCGACGAGCTTGCGTCCCACCCGCGCGCGGTGTGCGCCAGCTTCGGCGAGGTAGGCGCCGCGAATGAGATGGGGCACCCTGGGCCCGAGCGTCGCGCCGTTGACCGGATTCGTGATCTGACAGTCGCGCACCTGAGTCATGAGATGAAGCTCATGACCGATGTATGGGCCAGCGCGGCGGTTCGCGGTCGCACTGCGGTGACCGGCGCGTGCAGTGGGATCTTTTGTGTACCGCTTCCGCCCGTCGGGCCCTATCGCTAGGACCTGCCAGTGGGCGCCGCCCGGCTTCGACGTATGGCGGTACGCCGTCTCCTGCTCGCTCGGTCCCGGATCCCCGTCAAGCTCGATCTCGTTGTCTGCGTAGGTGCATGCGGCAAACGTTTCGACGTCAGTCCCGTCGATCGCGACGCTTGTCGACAAGTGATACTCGGGCGGGATCGAGGCGAGGATGAGGGAATTGGCGATACGGTGAGCTACGCCGTCGAGCCGCTCCGGGTCTCGGCTGACCGTTTCGAGATTATCGAGGGCCGCCATTGCGGCAAACAGGCGAGTGACTCGCTTGTAGGCGGGCGGGCCCGGGATCCAATCGGCGATTCCGAGGCGGGTGCGCTGTCGACTACTGAACCCGTTCATAATGCGGGTTACCGCGGTCAGCTCGCCGGTGTGCGCCGGAAGGAGCGCATTGAGAAGCCCGGCAACGAGGAGGCCGCGGAGATCATCGCGACGGTGCCTGCCAGGGTTTCCGTACAGTTCCGCACGGACGAGATCCTCCACGCCGGATCGGACGATCACGCTGAGGGCGAGCTCGAAATCCTCCGATGTTGAAGGAGCGGGGGTGAGGTTGAGAACCTGTCGATTCCGCTCAGCCGGCATGGGGCTCGACCTTGCCCTCAAGCTCGGCCAATCGAGCGTCGACGTAAGGCAGCATCCCGTCCAGCTGGCTGGTCGAGATCAGCCCGGCCTCGCGCAAGAGCGTGGGCAGGGCGAGTCCATCAAGCATTCGGTTGACGAGCCAGGTCGACCGCAATCGGCCGAGATCCAGTACAGCGTCACCCGTTGTGGATTTGATCGACTGCGTCAGCGCGCTGGCCCGATTGGCCGAGGTTGAGCGCTGGCCGACGAGGCAGGTCGTCTCCGTGGAGCGGGCCAGGTCGATTAGCTCCTGCGCCCACCTATCTGCGACGGGCACGGTTCGAGGTTTTGGCCCGGGAACGTGCACCACAACACCACGGGCTTCGTCGCCGACATCCGATGGTGCAATGCGGGTCGCCCACCTGCCGTCTAGGCCAGCACCGAGGCCCAGGAACAGAAACGCCTGCCCGGCGCGGCGGCGACCGTCGGTGGTCTGGGTCCGTACCAGTCTCGACAGGGCTGCGATCTCTGACTCGGACAGAGGCGCCTTCTTGTGACCACGGCCGAAGGTTCGCTTCGGGATCCACGGCGCGTTGCGGGTGAGCCGCCTGCCGACCCTGCTCAGGTCGCTGGCCCAGTCGCACGCGGACGCCATGCCGGCCAGGTCGGTGGCGACGAAGTGCCCGACTCGGTCGGGATGGAGCGCCCGCTCTGGATCGAGAGGCACGCCCGCGGAGACACAGTGCCGGGCGAGCATTGTCAGGGCGCGGGCCGTTCGCTGGGCATGCGAGTACGTCCGCACCTCCGATGCGAGAAGCCCGCGTCGCACGAATTCCTCGACCTCGCTCCAACCGATCAGATCAGCCGGGACGTAGGCCGCCGCAAACTCCTCGAGGGAGAAGGACGTTGTGCGGGTGTAGCCACGGCCGCCGACGCGTTGCTCGGCAATGGAGCGTTCGAAGCCGGATGCTGGGTCTAGGGCGTTCATGGCGGAGACTCAATCACATTCACACCAGGTTCGCAAACCTGGGTTCGCGAACCATGTTGCGCACACCTGGTGTATCGTGCAGATATGGACGCAGCCCGAGCTAGCAAGCTCAAGCCCCGCCGTCGGTTCTCGGTTGGAGGCGGCCCCGTGTATGTCGGGGGTGACGCGTGGTTGCTCTGGCGTCCGCTCCCCGCGCTGGACGTGCGCGTTGAGGTCAAGCGGCTTGCGCACCTGTGGGCGCCGGTCGGTCTCAGTGTGCGGACCACGGACGACGACAAGATCACGGGCTCGACCCTTCGCGACTTGCCCATGGGGCAGCTTGAGCGAGCACTCCGAGACCCGGAGGTGATCGAGGCGCTGGACCGCAGCGGCTCGCCCCGTTTCAATCCGGCCCGGTGTTCCACTGAACAAGCGCAAGCCAAGGTCGAAGCGATCGAGAGGGAGATGGTTGGGTGGGAGCCCGTCGAGCTCCAACTGGAGATCCCTCGCCCCGGCAGACGCGACGACGCCTTCTACGAGGGCGTGTGGCGCATCCACCAGGACGTGGCAAAGAACAGCCACCGCCCAGCAGCGGTTATTGCCGAAGCAAACGGCGTCGCGATCAGCACCGTTCATGGTTGGCTCAAGGAACACAAGCGTCGCTCGAAGAGCCAGTAGCGACCTCACGCGTTCGACTCAGCAGCCCTGAGGCCGGGGTAGGCCTCCTGGCCTGTGTCGATGCCCCAGACTCCGAACATGCAGGCCGCAACTAGGTCGGCCCGAAGATGTGCAGTGAGATGCGTCGCGGGCGACTCGCCCCTCGGGAGCATCCGCTCCCAGATCTCCCACGCAAGCCGGAACGACTTCACCTTGCGCGACTCAAGGAGCGCGTTGAGAGCCTCGTCATCGCCCGACGAGCGGAGCAGGACCAAGCTCTCGACCAACGGGCTGTGCAGCCGCAGCCAACCCCGCACCCGTACCGGGAAGTGTACAGAATGGCTGTCCTCTTCCATCGCAGCCGGAAATAGGCGCAGTGCGTCATCGCCGACGTAGCCGGCTTCAACAGCCAAGCGACCGGGCGGCAACCTCAGAGCTCGCTCAATCGACGCCAGTCGTTCAAGCGAAAGCTCTGTTTGGCCGTGCTCCCAAGCCGAGATGCACGACTGCGGAAAGGCGAGTTGCTCGCCCAGTTCCGCCTGGGTCATCAAACCCCTGCGAGCATCGCGGATGGCTCGACCAAGAGCCTGCGATCGTGAAAGCTGAGCGCGCAGAGACGGATTATCGTGCGTCATGTCAGGACCCTCCTCGGGGGTGCTGGCCGGGTCCCGGGGTGTTGATGCACCGCCGGGACCACCTGTTGTCGTACGTCAACGTAGCTGACTGAGTTGGCCTGCGTCAACTAGGGTTCGGCTTGATGGAGCGGATCGACCCGAATGAGCTACTCGACGCCAGCGAGGTCGCGGCGATGTTGGGTCTCAGTAGCCGTACCGCCATCTCGGTCTACCGGAGTCGCTATGGGACCTTCCCCGATCCGGTGATCGAGAAGAGCCGGTGCGTCCTCTGGTCTCGTAGAGACATTCAGGTGTGGCTGGACGGACGCTCGAGGCGATCCAGGTAGGGGCAACCTCTTCCGTCACGCCGTGGCGCCGGCCGGCGAATTAGCTTCGGTGCCCTCATGCCACGTACCTCAAGCTCAAGTCAGTCACAGTGTGCCTTGAGGCACCAGTGACCAGCGCCATCGAGCAGGAACACGCAGATCTCCTGTCGACACGGTCCACGGAAGCGGCGCGGCAAGGCGGTACCGAGGCTGACCTTCGGCACCACCTCTGGCTGTTCTTTCAGCCTTGGGCTACACGGGTCCTCGGGCTCGACCAGGCTGCCCTCTCCCATGAGGGCACCGGCTTGGCCGGCCGGTACGACTCGCGCATCGGGCGGGCGATTGTTGAGTACAAGATCCCTGGCTCGCTAGAGAGCGCGAAGGCGCGGGAAGCGGCTGCGCTTCAAGCCCTCAAGTACATCGAGGACTCCACGATGGCTGCCGACGTGGTCATTGTGACCGATGGCTCGACATGGGCGCACTACCGGGACGCGTCCGCTCCGCTTGAAATGGGTGAGCAAGGCATGCTTCAACTCGCCGGCATCGCTCCTCCCGCGACATCGGCTGAACGGTTCACCTGGCGGGGCAACGGGCCGGAGAGCTGCGCTCGAATTCTGAACCTGATCGACACCGTGCGCACGGATCCCGTCACGGGTTCGACGATCGCGGCGCGCCTTGGACTCGCAAGGCCGGAGGTCCTCGAGCTGATCGGTGCGATGGCACGCGCGGTTGCCGATCGTGAGCCGGACGGCCGTACGGACACCTTGCTTCGGCAATGGATCCAGCTCGCTGGGGTTTCCTACGGAATCACATCATCCGGTGATCCTTGGCCATCGAATCAGCCAATCGAAAAGCTGCTTGGCGACCGGTTAGCTCCGGTTCTCAAAGATCGCGCCTACGCCGAGGCGCTCTTCTCGCTCCATACCTACGTGGCCCTCGCTGCAAAACTGATTGGCACTGAGCTTCTGTCGCTTGGCGCTGGCGCCAGTGACAAGCGCCCGACATCGTGGGTCTCGCTCCCGCCGGACGAGATGGTCAGTGCGCTTCTGGCCATGGAGGATGGCACCACGTCCACCCATCTGAGGTCTCCCGGCCTGATGGCCGGGGATTTGTTCGGATGGTATGCCCATCTGCTCTCAGATGACCCCGCGTTGGCTGAATCGGTGCGCTCGTTGTTGCGCGTCTTTGGGGAACTGGCTTGGGCGCGGGTCACGAACTCTGCCCGGGGCATTGCAGGCGACCTTCTTAGGGACTTCTACGGTGCAGTCGTCCCGCGGCCGTTGCGGCGAGCCCTCGGGGAGTTCTTTACGCCGCAATGGCTCGCTGAGCGCACCCTGACAAGGGCGATCGAGCTAGCGGGAGGGAACGGTGCGTCCCTCCGGGTGCTCGATCCGTCCTGTGGATCCGGCACGTTCTTGGTGGCCGCCCTGAGCCGAGAGTTGGTCGTACAGGATGCCCTGCACCCGAGCGAGCGCGGGAAGGCGGCACTTCAAGCGCTTGGAAACGTGATCGGCTTCGACATCAATCCCGTTGCGGTGCTGATGGCCCGAATCAACCTGCTACTGGCGCTCGGTGACCGGATTGAGACATTGACCTCCGTCACCCCCCAAGTCTTCCAGGCCGACTCTATCCTTCTGCCCGATCCGATCCGAGGCGAGGTCGAGTTGCATCAGCAGGGTGACTTCCGGCGCCTTCCGCTTGCGATCGGCAACGTCGACGTACCGTCGAGCTTGGCTTCCCTTGGCGGGCTTCACTCGCTGCGCGAAAATATCGAGAGAGGCGTCGAGAGCGGCCGAACGGCATTGACGTTCCGGATGCGGCTCGAGGCGGACCTCGATCCGTTGGGACTAACTCCGGCGCAGATGGACGAGACCCTCGAGGCATCTGCCCTCATCTACGAGCAGATCCTTGAGCTGCACAAGCATGAGAAGGATGGTGTCTGGGCCCGCATCATCGAACAGGCATTCGCTCCGGCCACGATCGGCCCAGTGGATCTGGTGATCGGAAATCCGCCTTGGATCAGCTGGAAGCACCTTCCGCAGTCGTGGCAGGAGCGTTCCCGGTCCCTGTGGCTGAGTTGGGGACTATGGGCCAAGAAGGGCAAGGGCGGCGGAATTCCGCTAGCGGACATCGCAACCCTGCTTGTCGCTCGGAGCATCGTCTCGTATGCCAAGGAGGGAGCGATTGTTGCGTTTCTGCTGCCCGAGTCCTTTCTCATCGCTGATCCGGGCAACGAGCGAATGCGCAGGTGTCGGCTACAGCAACCCGATCTCGACCAGCCAAGCGTGCGCTTTCAGCCGCTTGCGGTTGATGACTGGACTGCGATCAAGCCGTTCAGCCCAGATGCGGCCAATCTCCCAATTGCGCTCTACCTCTCCGCAGGGCGTGAGCCGAGCTGGCCGATCCCGAAGGACCTGTGGACAAGGTCGGTAGCGCGTGCCCCCCTCCCGTCGGACCACCACTGGGGGCAGGTTGCGTCACGTCTCGTCTCGACCGCGGTGGAGATAAGCCCGGCCGAGCCGCGCAACATGGGTTCCCCTTGGGTCCAATCGGGGTCGCTCAAGCTGCTCCCGAAAGGAGATCCGATCAGTTACACGTGGGGCCAAGGCTTCCACACCCGTGGACTTGACGGCTACTTCGTCTACGAGATCCTCAGCTCCGTACCGGACCCGAGCGGCTTGGTGCTCGTTCGGAATGTGCCTACCGCGGGCGACAACACGAGGGCTGAGTCACCGCGAGAGGGCGTAATCGAGGCCAAGTTTTTGTGGCCGCTCGTCAGAGGCCAGAACGTGGAGAGATTTCGAATCGAGACTTCCGGGCTGTATGCCTTGCTGCCCCACCATCCTGATGATGTCAACCGATTTCTGTCACTCGACGAGCTCATTCGGTTCGGTCCCCACCTATTCGACTATCTGGAGACCTGGATCAGTCGTCTCGCAGCGAGATCCCCCTACGGAAAGCTCCAGCCCTCGATGAGGTTCCCTTGGGGGGTACTCGGCCCTACAGAGCATCTTGCGCGCGAAAAGCCCGTAGTGCTTGCCCGCTACATGCACCCGAAGAAGCGCCCGCCAGTGGGTGTTTCCTACCCGACCTACGACCCGAAGCTGGGGTTCACGACCTCGGCCTACCCCAACAACAAGAGCAACGTCCACGTCCCAACGTCGGAGGACGAGGCTCGCTACATCGAGGGTTGGATGAACTCCGAGGTGGCGACCGACGCCATCTCGCGGCTCGCCTCATCCACAACCATCGGCCCAACCACGCTCCATCGGTTGCCGATCCCTAGGTTTGACCCTGCGGAGCCGAGTCACCGGGCGATCGTCTCGATTGCCCTCGCAGGCGAGAGCGGGATCGCCCCTGACGGCGGCGCCCTCGACGCCGCCGTCCTCGAAAGCGTCCGGGCACGTCGGCTCTAAGTCTTTCGGAGGTGGGTCAGTTTGGATTTGGAGCCTTCTCAAGCTGACCCACTACCGACCGATTCTTATCGAGCTTCGCTGCCTGGCTTGGGCTTCCGAGGAGGTGCTACGGCTCGCGTCGTGGACCCCCACGGTGGTCTCCTACCACGTGTGACCGCAGGTCTGACACTTAAAAGATTTCGAAACAAACCCGGCGCTCAGGACCCCGAATATGGCTCCAGCACCAAGTTTCTTCGCGCCTGAAATCTTTTCTACGGATCGGCTGGAGCAATTAGGGCACGAAACAGTCTGAGGTACTATTCGGCCAGCTGCCCACACGGCCTTGACGACATGACCACCTGGACATCTCCAATACGTGGGCTTACTCGCCCTGCGCCACCCAAGCTCGTCGGGTATTGCATAGCTCTGGGCACACTTGCGGCAAGGCTGAACCTGCCACATCTGCGGACATTGCTTATTGACGCAACGAAACCACGTCGAATCGGCAGCGGTCGTGCAGGTGGACACAGTTCCGCATGAGCAGTTCACAGTTACTTGTGTCAACGCGGCTTCCTCCTACTTCGCGACGCATCGCTCACACGCCTCCCAGTGCTGTCCGACTCTAGGGTGAGCGCCCTGCGTCCGCCCGCTCAGCCTCCACTCGAGGCCCGGGAGATGGGCGACCTTGAGAGCAGGTTCCCCTGCGAACCGGGGCTGGCGGGACTCCCGTTCCTCGATGAGGCTCACATTCAGGAGTACGGCGAGGTCTACCGGTACTTCCCTCGCTACGCCGACGTAGACGTCTAGCCAGGCTCGGTGCATGGGTTCCAGCCCTGAGTGGCTGGGGCTATCAGCCCCAGCTTCTCCACCTTGGCCTTCATGTCCTGGATCTCTTCGAGGTGAGCCTTGCCAGACGAGCTCTGCGCTTCAAGGCGATCCTCGAACTGGCTTGCTAGAACTTGAGCTCGGCGTCGAACGTGCCGGAGGTGGTCTCGGCGAGGGCCACGTCCGCGTGAACGAACCGCTGGCATCGCACCCTCCCCCTGATCTCATGGGAGCGACAACGATTTGCGCTTGACGCTCCAACGAAAATCTCGTTAGCTGTACCTCACGCTAACGAAACGGAACCTCGTGGAATCCAACCCCGCTCAGCGGATCATCAAGAAGTTCGGGAGCCAGACGGCGCTCGCCTCGGTCATCGGCACGAAGCAGACGACGGTGGCCCACTGGTCCAAGACCGGCAACATCCCGACCAAGTGGCGAGACAAGATCATGGCGGCGGCAGCAGCCAAGGGCCGGACGATCGAACCAGGAGACTTCCTTCCGCCGCCCGCCGCCCTCCCGGTACTCCTCCCGAGCGCCATCGCCAGCGCAGACCTGACCGTGGGCGATGGTGACGATGCGCCCTCCGTCGCCTGCTACGTGTTGAGCGATGGCCGGCGAATCATCAGTCGGACGAGCGCCCTGAAGTCCATCGCCAAGTCGGAGGACAGCACGCTCGGTGGTGATCTCCGGAAGTACATCCAGCCGGTGCGGAAGTACATGCGCGTGGACCTCGACGACGAGCTAGTCGACTTCACCCTGGACAACATCAACCACAAGCGAGTCGCCGGAATCACCGCCGAGTGCTTCCTTGAGATCTGTCGAGCGTTCGTGAAGGCGCGAGACGAGAACGATCCACCGCTCACCGCTCGCCAGCAGGACATCGCCAGGCGGGCAGGCGCGTTCCTGGCTGCTTGCGCCAATGTCGGCTTCATCGCCCTGATCGACGAGGCGACCGGCTACCAGTACACCCGTGCCGAGGATGCCTTGCAGCTCAAGCTGCGGGCCTACCTGGAGGTGGAGATGCGGCCGTGGGAGAAGACCTTCCCCGACGCCTTGTGGGTGGAGTTCGGGCGACTCACTGGGTGGACGGGCACGGTCCAGCAGCGCCCCAAGTACTGGGGGATGCTGGTCAACGAGCTGGTCTACAACCTGTTGGACGAGGACGTTGCGGACTGGCTCAAGAACAACGCACCGCCGCCTCGCAAGGGCCAGAACTACCACCAGTGGCTCAGCTCCAACTACGGCCTTCAGCGCCTCGTGGAGCACATCTGGCTCCTGGTCGGCATGGCATCGGCGTGCAACACGATGGACGAGCTGCGGTACCGCATGGCCGAGAAGTTCGGCAAGCAGGCGATCCAGCTCCGCATGTTCATCGACCCGCCTGGGCGCTGAGACCGACCTCTTCGATTTCGTTAACTGGCTGGTCAGACCCCGTGCGAGGGGCACCGTACGACCTCTCGTAAATTTCGATTGCATTTTCGAGCCCGTGACACGTAAAGTCTTTCGTAACCTTACGAAAGGCACTCCGTGGACGACCACAACGAACAATCACAGGCGACCGCACACGCACTCGAAAGGCTCGTCCAGGCCGAGGCCCTCATCCGCGAGGCTCGAAGCATCCTCGCTTCGGCCCTCGTCGAGCAGGACGAGATCCCCTACATGGACCTGAAGACCGCAGGCAGGGTTCGAACTCTCGGGGAGGTAGCCCACCGGCACCTCGCGCTCATCGAGGAGAATGGGTCGATCACCCGGGCAGAGTCTCTCCGGATCCGTCGCGAGATGTACGGCGACGAGGTGCAATCGACAGCGAACCTGTTCGGCAAGCGCAACAGCGGCGCGCTCTTCTGGCGGGATCGTCCGACGGGCTCCCCCGTCAGGGATACCGACCCGATCTGCCTCACCGACGAGGGGGTCCGAATTGCGACCCTCTGGCGCGCCGTTCACCATATGTACTGACAGGTCTGTGACCAGGGGATGTGGAGCCGCCTGGTCCAAGCCTGTGGAGCCTTGGTGTAGGTGGACGCGTCGATCCTGGCCAGAGGATTCCTGAACACCCCTCCAGGGGGTGTTCACAAAAGTGGGCACCCGGGTTCAGGCAAGTAGGCGAGAGTCTCCGAAAACCGGAGGCTCTCGCCCTGCCCGAACTGGCAGGGGATTTCTCGCCTCGTGCCCGAGCTTCCTTGGGTTTTTGGCCTGTGCCATCGCCAGGTCTTGATCCCGGGCGCGCCAATGAGGCGCCATTGGCGCCTCATTGGCACATGGATGGCGCTGGTCAGGTCAGGGAGGCGGGTGGGTGTCCACGCTCGGACCGTCCAGACACATCACGTCGGCCGCTGACGCCGAGGCCGCTTCGGCGGCGATCTCTGCGTTCGTGCCCGCGCGCCTCTGGGCCCGCTCTCTGGCGGTACGCCCATCCCCATTCGCCTGGGCGCCGCGCTTGAGACGCTGATCTCGCCAGAAGGCTTCGGACCGACGCACGTTGTAGGCGACCATCTCGAAGGCCATGAGGAAGGAGATCTTGTTCCTCGTGAATACCTTGAAGTGGCCCTTGTTCTCGATGTTGGCCTTCGCCTGCTTGAGCCCGGCGTTGGCCGACTCCGCCGCCTGACGCCGGCCGAGGTAGGCCTGCTGCCACGCCCGAGTGCCGAACTGAACCGACTGGTAGAGCGGGAGCTCTCTCGGCATGACGGTAATCACGCCGTCGAAGGACGGTTCCCAGTCCTCGGGGAGATCGACGAGGGGCTTCGAATGGGGCAGCCGCATCGTGTGTTCGTAGGGCGCTGCGTTGGTGCGGAGTCGACCGCTCGCGAGGGGGCCACGAAATCGCATGGCACCGTCGGCGTCGGGACGCTGATGAACACGGAACGTGTAGCGCGCTCGCTCCTTGAACCGGCGGGCGCTCTCGTCACGGGCTTCGTGTGACGCACCGCGGGAAGGCATGGGAAGCGGCTTACCGCCTTCGCCTACGAGGGCACTGGGCGGGGCGGCGTGGCTGACGGGCCAGCCGTCGACGGTCACGAAGTTCTTGGAGGTCGTCTTGATGCCGCGCTGCTGAGTGTGGAGATCGAAGAACGGCCGGCGACCCTCGGCACGCAGCGGGAGCTGCCATTCGTCGACCCCGAGCGTCATCCCTCGGTCGGCGATGATGTCCTCCATAGCCCACTCCCCGCTCCCGTATCGGGTGATGAGGTGCCGGCACGTGCGCGCTGCGTGAGCTCCGGCCTCGGTGATTGCAGCTGCCCGAATCAACTGGGGTACTTCCGGGCCGAGCGCCACGCCATCGACGGGGTTGCGGATCTCGGCTGACCGGGTCTGGACCCCGATGTGGCATTGGTAGCCCGTGTAGAGGGACGCCTTCTTCTTGGCAACGGCGCTGCGGTGGCCGGACCGCGCATCTCGATCCTTGGTCGGGATCTTGCGACCATCTGGCCCGACGCCGAAGGTGGCTTGGACGAAGGTCTGCTCCTTGCGGATGCCAGCCTCCTCGTCACTCGGTCCCGGCTCGCCGTCGAGTTCCAAGAAATGCGGATTGGCCCAACCCTCGATGGCGGTGGCGTCGTAGGCCACGGCGGTGGACACCTTGTCGCGCTGGGAGATCGACGCCTCGATCATGGCGTTGGAGAACCGGTCGCAGATGTTGTCGAGCTGCGAGGGATCCCGGCCGACAACGCTGGACCTTTCGAGGGTGGTGATGTCGTTGAAGATCCGGTCGACCCGGTCGTACGAATTCTCGATCGTCCAGTGCACCAGCCCAACGCGATCGCATTGGTTGGAGGAGAAGCCGTTCAGGACCCGGGTGATCGCCAAGAGCTCGCCGGTGTGCTCGCGGCGAAACGCGTTCACCTGGCAGGCGACCAGGAATCCGAGGATGTCATTGCGGCGGGGCGCTCCCCATCCCTGATTGAGTTCCGCAGCGAAGGTCTCGTGGTATCCCGTCTTCACGACGATCTGGAGGGCCCGCTCGAAGTCGCCGATGTCGATGGGCGTGCCGGAGAGGTCGAGCCGGTCGACGCTACGTCCGGCGGTCATGGCCGCCGCTCCGTTGCCCACTCCGGCAGCCCGATGGCCCTGCGCACGTAAGGCAGCATCTCAGCGAGCCGGGCCGTGGTTTCGAGGCCGCCGGCGTCGATCAGGTGGGGCACCGGCATACCAACGATGAGCTGTCGAGCGATCCACGTCGAGCGCAGCCGGCGCAGGCTGAGCTCTGGGAGTCCCTGCGGAACCTGGATGGCGTTCACGAGCTGGTAGGCACGGTTGGAGCTTGTGGAATAGGCGCCCACAAGACAATCCGTCCGAGTTCGTTCCGCCATCGCGATCAGGTCGTCGGCCACGAGCGGATCGACCGGCACCCGCCGCGCGTGAGGGGCCTCCGCCTGGACCACGACGACGCCGCCGCTGGTTCGCCAAACCTGGTCGGGTCGGATGAACGGCGCCCACCGTCCGTCGAGACCAGCGCCAAGACCGAGCAAGAACAGACCGATGCCGCTCTGGACACGGTGCGGCGTGCCCTGGTTCGAGATGACGCGCCGAAGCGCAGCCAACTCATCATCCGTGTACGGCTCATGAGGCGGGCGACGGCCGACTTCGAGCTTCGGTCGATACGGAGCCTTCTTGGTCAGCTTCCGGCCGAGCCTGTACAGATCGGCGCGCCAGTCGCTCCGCGCTTTGAGCTCTCCAAGGCTGGCGATGAAAGCCTCGACCCGATCGGGGTGCAACATCCGCTCCACGTCCAGCGGCACTCCCTGCTCCACGCAGTGCACGGCGAGCCCCGTGAGAGCCCGAGTCAGCCGATGGGCTGATGGGTATGCCACAACACCGGAGCGGCCCACGCACTCCCGCACGGTCGCCTGGACCTCGGACCACCTTTGTTGATCGCGCGGCTCGTAGGTGTCGGCGAACGCAGCCAGGTCGAACGGCGCAGTGCGCGTTTGGCCGCGGCCGCCGACCCGCTGGGAGCGGACCGGATCTGCTGAGTTCGGCATCGGCGGTTGCGTCATGAGGCGATGACTTTGGCACACCTGGCCCCATGTTTGCAAACCTGGTTTCGCTGAGGTGGTCCAGCAAAGGTGGTTAGGATGTGGCTCATGGTCATCAAGGGTCAGCACAAGATCACGCCGAGGCGCTCCTACTCGGTGGGGGGAGGCCCGCTGTACGTAGGCAAAGGCGGCTGGCTCCTCTGGCAACCGGAGGAGCACCTGCACGTCCACGTCAGAGCGACCCGAGGGAGGCCTGGAGACCACTTCGCTCCCGTCGAGGTAACAATCAGGTCGCTCGACGAGCGACGAGTCACTGGCACGACGATGCGCAACCTGCCCATGGGACAGCTCGAACGAGCCCTGCACGATGACGAGGTCGACTACGCGCTCGGGAACGATCGCGGCGCACCGGTCCTCGACCCTGGTGCCTGCTCTCCCGCCGAGGCGGCCGTTCGAACCAGACAGATCCACCAGGACTCGATCGGGTGGGAGGACATCGAGCTGCACCTCTCGGTACCAGCGCGGGGAAAGCGCGCCGACGCCTTCTACGCCGAGGTTTGGCGCATCCACCAAGCGCAGAGCTTGAAGAGTCGACGCCCGGCTGCTGACATCGCGGAGGCGAACCGGGTGGCCATTAGCACGGTGCATGGCTGGCTCAAGGAGGCGAAGCGCCGGGCTGCGGTCCAGTCACCGGGTCCCGTCGGCGACTGACCGCCGAACAACCTCGACCCGCCAGGTCCGCGTCCCATTGTCGACCTCACTCGCCAACCGAGCCTCGAACCCGAGCAGCTCCGCGGCCGAGACCGACGCAGATGCTTCGTCCAGAGAATCGCAGGCCCGACAAGCGACCACGTCGCTCGCGCTACCGAACACGTCCTCCGAGAAGTAGCCCGCCTCGGCAGCCAACGTTCCCAGGGGCACCCCAAGACCTTCCTCCAGGCGGCTCAGAAGTTCGAGACCAGGCGCACGGGTCGCCGACTCCCACTCCGAGACCACGGACTGCGGCCGGCCGGCCAATCGGCCGAACTCGGTCTGGGACATCGCTCCACGAGCGGCCCGGATCGCACGCCCCAACGCCAGTCGCCGGGGCGCCACAACGGCGGCGTCCACATCATCCTTAAGATCCTTCACGTCATTACCTCTCACACAGGTTCTGGCCGGGCCCCGGGGTGTTCCACCACCGCCGGGGTCACTGCGGCGCACGTTGTCTAACGATTAAGACTGTAGGGGATCCGAGCTCCGGATGTCAACATCGTTAGACTGACCAGCATGGCCCCCGTAGTCGACACCGATGACCTCATCGACTCCCAAGACGTCGCCGAGATCCTTGGGCTCAGTCATCGCAGCAGCGTCACCACCTACTTGAAGCGGTACGCCGACTTCCCGCGGCCCGCCGTTGAGCGCGGGGCGGGCCGCACACGGCTGTGGGTCCGACAACACATTGAGGCCTGGGCTTCCGCCCGCGCCTGACACCTCGGCTGGTCCCCAGACCAGCGGGAGGCACGACGTAGGTTGGGTGCGTGCCGACGACCAACGGTGGCGGCCAAGCGGTCGAAATCCCATCTCCAAGCCCGGAAGACCTGACCTCCCTGCGCGAGGCGGCCC